>DASQKE010000079.1:0-8325 GCA_035630675.1 Allosphingosinicella sp. | reverse complement strand
GACCCTGTTCGACGGCGGCCAAGCGCATTTGGAGCTGGTCGAGAGCGACGATCCATTGGAGGCCGGCCTGGAGATCATGGCCCAGCCGCCGGGCAAGCGTTTGTCGACCCTGACGCTATTGTCGGGCGGCGAGCAGGCGTTGACGGCGATCGCCCTGATCTTCGCCTTGTTCCTGACCAATCCGGCGCCGATCTGCGTTCTCGACGAAGTCGACGCCCCCCTGGACGACGCCAATATCGAGCGCTTCTGCGACCTGCTCGACCGGATGACCGACGAGACCCAGACGCGCTACATGATCGTCACCCACAATGCGGTGACGATGAGCCGCATGCACCGCCTGTTCGGCGTGACCATGATCGAGAAGGGCATCAGCCGCCTGGTCAGCGTCGATCTCGGCGGGGCGGAGAAATTGCTGGCGGCGGAGTGATTCCAAGGCCGTCATCCCGGCGGAGGCCGGGCTCTCAGGGGGTGAAGAGCACCGGCGCACATGGAGCGCTGCCTTCGCTCCTGCGATTCCTTGTTCTGAGATCCCGGCCTTCGCCGGGATGACGTGCTTGCGCGAACCCTCCCCATCGCCTTCGGCGACAGGGAGGAATAAGAAGCGTCCATGCCCGAACCCGCCCCTCTCTCGATTGCCTTTCTGCTCTACCCGCAGCTCACGCAGCTCGACCTGACGGGGCCGGCGCAGTTCCTGTCGCGGATCGGCGGGGCGGTCCACTATGTGGCCAAGACCGCGGCCCCGGTCCCGACTGATGCGGGCTTCTCGATCGTGCCCACAGCGGCTTTCGCCGAGGTGACGAGAGCCGACATCCTGTGCGTCCCGGGCGGGATCAGCTGCGTCGACGTCATGGAGGACGAGGAGACCTTGGCCTGGGTGCGCGGCGTCGGCGCCGGCGCCGAGTGGGTGACCAGCGTCTGCACCGGCTCGCTGATCCTGGGGGCGGCTGGATTGCTCCGGGGCTACCGCGCCGGCTGCCATTGGGCATGGCGCGAGCATCTTTCCCTCTTCGGCGCCGAGCCGGTCGCCGAGCGGGTGGTGTTCGACCGCAACCGGGTGACCGGCGGCGGCGTCACGGCCGGTATCGATTTCGCGCTGGCCCTGATTGGGGCGATCCGCGGCGAGGCGCATGCGCGCCTCCTCCAGCTCGCGCTCGAGTACGACCCGGCGCCGCCGTTCGACTCAGGCTCGCCCGGGCGCGCCTCGCCCGACCTGCTCACCGCCTATGCGAAGCGCATGGAGGCGCTCGCTCCCGGCCGCGACGCCCGTATCCAGGCGGCGGCGGAGCGGCTGCGGGAAACAGTGGAATGACCGCGCCCTTCGTCCCGACCCGTCCTCCACGCAGCGCGCGGCCGGTGGCGAGCTGGCGCGGCTTCATCGGCGAGCGGGCGCGGACCGCAGTCTATGGCTGGTCGGAGCTCGCTTTCCGGGAAACCTACATGCGACGGCGAATCCTCGGCTTCAACGTCCACATCCCGCTCGAGCCGGCTTTGGTCCAGCAGGTTTTGCTCGACAATGCGGCGAACTACGCCAAGCCCGACATCGTCAAGAGCCTGCTCGCCCCGGCGATCGGCAGCGGCCTGCTTACCTCGGACGGGGCGCTGTGGCGGGAGCAGAGGAAGATCGTCGCCGCGAACTTCTCGCCGGCCGCGGTCGACGGCCTGGTACCGGACTTCGGCCAGGTCGGGCGCGAGGCGCTGGCACGCTGGCAGCCGGGCGTCCGCGACATGGCTCTCGACGCGACCCAGGCGACGATGCGCGTGATCTCGAACACCTTGTTCAGCGGCGACCCGCGCCTCACCAGCGCGGCGGCGATGGCGCATATCACGGCGGCGCTGGAAGGCTTTAGCGAGGCGCGGATTCAGGCCATGCTCGGCTTGCCGCGGATTCCGTTCTCGCGCCGCGGGTGGAAGGCTCAGCGCGGCCAGATCTATCTCCGCCGCACGCTCGACGAGGTGGTGCGCGAGCGGCTGCCCGACGGCGGACCGGACGACTTTCTCGGCCGGCTCATCCGGGGCCTCAGTACGAAATTCGAGCCCGCCGAGGCCGCGGCGCTCGCCGCGGACAATGCGATGACCTTCTATCTGGCCGGGCACGAGACGACGGCCAATGCCGTCACCTGGTCGCTTTACCTGCTCTCGGAGCAGCCCGCCCTCCAGGCCGAGGCGGCGGTCGAGGCCGCAGCGGCGGTCGCGGCCGGGGAGGACCGGGATTTGCCCGAGCGGCTGCCCCTGCTGCGCCGCGTGCTCGAGGAAGCGCTTCGCCTCTATCCGCCCGCGCCGCGCTTCGACCGCCAGGCCGTCGGGGCCGACCGACTCGGCGAGCACGAGATCGCGGCCGGCGACATCGTCTCGATCTGGCCGTGGCTGCTTCACCGCCACGAGCGCCTCTGGGACGAACCGGACGTGTTCGATCCGGACCGTTTCCTTCCCGAGCGCCGCGCCGGCCGCCACCGCTTCCAATATATTCCGTTCGGCGGCGGACCGCGGCTGTGCGTCGGCGCGCGCTTCGCGACCGCGGAGGCGCTGACCATCCTCGCGCACTGGCTCGCCGCCTGGCGGTTCGATCCGGCAGGCGACCGCGCGGTGCAGGTGCACGGGCTGGTGACGCTGCGCCCGCGTGGCGGCCTGCCGCTGACGCTGGAGAAGCGCTCGCCCTGATTTTGCTATTGCGAATTATTCGCAGAAACCCTAGCAACGCCCTCAACGCAAGCCTGCGTCTTGGGGAATCGAGTTGCTTCGCCTTTCCGTATCGATCATCGCCTTTTCCGCTGCGATCACTTCCGCTCCGGTTGGCGCCGCGACCGCGGATGACACAGCCGCGGCCGCGGATGACGCCGCCGTCGCCGACGACGCGCCCGCCGGCGCGATCGTCGTCACCGGGCAGCGCGAGGAATATGGCGCGCGCTCGACCCGCAGCGCGACCCGCACCGACACCCCGCTCCGCGACGTCCCGCAGGCGCTGACGGTGATTTCCGAAAGCCAGATCGAGGACCAGGCGTTGCGCTCGATCGCCGACGTGCTGACCTACGTCCCAGGCGCGACGCCGGGCACCGGCGAGGCCAATCGCGACCAGATCACATTGCGCGGCAACAATACGACCGCCGACTTCTTCCTCGACGGCCTGCGCGACGACGCCCAATATTTCCGCGACCTCTACAATCTCGACCGGGTCGAGGTGCTGCGCGGGCCCAATGCGATGATCTTCGGCCGCGGCGGCGGCGGCGGAATCGTCAACCGCGTCACCAAGCGCTCCAGCGGCGAGGCCTATCGCGAGTTCGCGCTCGGCGGCGACAGCGAAGGCGGCTTCCGCCTGACCGGCGACGTCGACACGCCGCTCGGCGGCGGCGCCGGCCTGCGCGTCAACACCGTGTACGAGAATGGCGAGAGCTTCCGACGCGGCGTCGAGCTCGAGCGCTTCGGGATCAATCCCACGCTCGGCGCGACGCTCGGCGACACGAGGATCGACCTCGCCTACGAATTCTTTCACGACAGGCGCACCACCGACCGCGGCGTCCCCGCCTTCAACGACCGCCCGCTCGACGGCGCCGACCGGCTGTTCTTCGGCGATCCCGAGGACAGCTTCGCCGACGTCGACGTCAATATCGGCACCTTCGCCGTCGAGCACGCCTTCTCGGACGCGCTCACCCTGCGCAACCGCACCCAATATGCCGATTACGACAAGGCCTATCAGAACATCTTCCCGGGCGACCTCAACGAGGCGGCGGGCACGGTCAGCCTCTCCGCCTATCGCGACACGACCCGGCGGCAGAATTTGATCACCCAGACCGACCTGGTGTGGCGGGGGCGAACGGGCGGGCTCGGCCACACCTTGCTGCTCGGCTTCGAGCTCGGCCGGCAGGATACGACCAACCGCCGCCTCAACGGCTTCTTCCAGCCCGCGGATACGGCGAGCGTCAACGTGACCGTCGCGTCGCCGACGATCGATGCGGACATCGTCTTCCGCCCGGTCAACACCAATGCCGCGCGGACGCCCGCCAACTGGAACGAGACCGAAGCGAGTGTCGCCGCCGCTTACGTCCAGGACCAGATCCGGATCTCGGATTCGTTCGAGATCCTCGCCGGCCTGCGCTTCGACCGCTTCGCGCTCGACGCGACCAACCTCAACAACGGCCAGCGCTTCAACCGCACCGACGATCTCGTTTCGCCTCGGCTCGGCCTGATCGCGCGTCCGCTGCCGGAGCTGACGCTTTATGCGAGCTACGGCCGCTCCTTTCTGCCGAGCGCGGGCGACCAGTTCACGTCGCTCGACCTCACCGGCGAGGGGCTGAAGCCGGAGCGCTTCGACAATTACGAGATCGGCGCGAAATGGGAGCCGGTCCCGGGCCTGCTGGCGACGCTCGCCGTCTACCAGCTCGATAGGACCAACACCCGCGCCGCCGGTCCGACGCCGGGAACGATCGTGCTCACCGGGGCCCAGCGCAGCCGCGGCATCGAGATCGGGCTCGAGCGCAACGTCACCGACCGCTGGCAGGTCTCGGCCGGCTATGCGCTGCAGGAGGCGGAAATCCGCCGCACGACGGCGGCCGCGCCGGCCGGGCGGGAGGTGCCGCTGGTGCCGCGCCACCAGCTCGCGATGTGGAACCGCTACGATTTCTCGGACCGTTTCGGCCTCGGCCTGGGCCTCGTCGCCCGCTCGAAGATGATGAGCTCGATCAGCAATGCGGTGACGCTCCCCGGCTACGTCCGGCTCGACGCCGCCCTCTTTTTCGAGGTGGCCGAGGGGGTCGAGGCCCAGCTCAACGTCGAGAATCTCGCCGGCGCCGATTATTTCGCCACCGCCCACAACGACAACAATATCGCCCCCGGCGCGCCGAGGACGCTGCGCGGCACCGTCCGCTTCCGCTTCTGACCTCGTCGTCCTTGCGAGCGTCGCTCCTCGCAATGACGGAACAGTGCGCCTAATTACGCGCCATGAATGTCGGCATCCTCGAGACCGGGCGCCCGCCCCACGCCCTCGCGGCGCGCTTCGGCGACTATCCGGCGATGTTGGCGGACCTGCTCGGGCCGGGCTTCGAGACGGCGAGCTACGACGTCGCGGCCGGTGGGCTCCCGACGCGGCCGGAGGCGCACCTGGCCTATATCATCACCGGCTCGCCCGCCGGGGTCTATGACGACCTCCGTTGGATCGAGCCGCTCAAGGCCTTCCTGCGCGACGCCAAGGGCAAGGCGAAGCTGGTCGGCATCTGCTTCGGGCACCAGATCATGGCCGAGGCCTTTGGCGGCCGGGTCGAGAAATCCACGAAGGGCTGGGGCATCGGCCTGCAAACCTATGCGGTGACCGGCGGCGCCTCCTGGATGGACGCAGCGCCCCGCATCGCGGTTCCGGTCTCGCACCAGGACCAGATCGTCGTGCAGCCGCCGGCGAGCACCGTCCTCGCCGCCTCGGACTTCACGCCTTACGGCCTCCTCGCTTATGCCGACCAGCCGGCGATCTCGATGCAGTTCCACCCGGAATTCGCGCCGGATTATGCCAGGGCGCTGATCGCGCTCCGCCGCGACCGCCACCCCGATGCCGACGCAGCGCTGGCCTCGCTCGACGCGCCCGACGACCGCGCCCGCGTCGCCGGCTGGATTCGCCGCTTCCTGAAGGACACGCCCGCCGCCTCCCACTCCGCGTGAAGGACGATTGCATGCCGTCACCCATCAACCTGGCCGAGAAACTGACGGGCTTTACCGATCTGTGGTCGCCCAGGATCGTCGGGAGCTTCAACGGCCACGATTTGATGGTCGTGAAGGCCGAGGGCGCGTTCAACTGGCATTCGCATCCCGACACCGACGATTTCTTCCTTGTCCTCAAGGGCCGGCTCAGGATCGAGCTTCGTGACGGCCCGGTGACGCTCGGCCCCGGCGAGCTCTACGTGGTTCCTGCGGGCGTCGAGCACTGCCCGGTCGCCGAGGAGGAGACGCATATCCTGCTGATCGAGCCCGCCGGGACGCCCAACACCGGCGATCCCGCGACGGCGGCCACGAAGGTCGCGATCTGAAAAATGCCCTCGACCGTCATCCGCTCCTTCGAATACCGGCCGGAGACGCGCGAGTTGGAAGTCCTGTTCACGACCGGCCGGCGCTACGTCTATTCGCAGGTGCCGCCCGAGGCCGCCGAGGCGCTGCGCGGCGCATTCTCGAAAGGGCGGCATTTCAACACCCGCATCCGCGGCCGCTACCCCTTCGCCGAGATCGAAAGCGGGTCCCCGTAATCCGTCTTGCGCCGCTCCGGCGCCTCTGCCACTGATTCGGCAGGGGAGGCACAAGGCCATGATTTCACGTCGCTTCCGGCTCGCGCTCGGCACTGCCGCGATTGCTTTGCCGGCCGTCGTCGCCGCGCAGCAGCCGCCTGTCGCGGCGCCTCCCCCGCTGATCTATGCGCCGCCTGTTCCGCCCGCTCCCCCTGCGCCTCGGCCTAACGCGCCGCCTTTCCGGCCGATCGCCAGCGGGCTACGCGTGACCGGCGGTCCGGACTGGGGCGACCCCTCCATCTATCTGGCTGCGGCGCTCCGTCTCGACCAGGAAGGGGCGGTGCGTTTGGAGCTCGCCGTCGGCACCAACGGGCGTCCGCGCGGCTGCACGATCGTCGAGAGCTCCGGCCATGCCGAGCTCGACGCCGGCACCTGCCGCCTCGCGATGACGATGCGCTTCTCGGCGCCGCCCGAAGAAGCGCGGACTCGCTTCCGGATCGTCTGGCTGCTCGCGCCGGACCCGATGCCGTTCGAGCCTCAGCGCCTGGTGGCGACGCTCGACCTCGCCGGCGCCGCCGTCACCGGTTGCACGCTCGACGGCAACGGTCCGCTGTTCCGACAATGGGCGCGCGTCGCCTGCCGCACCTTCGAGATCGAGGCGGACTATTATTTCGGGCCGCGCCGCTGGAGCGCGCGCCGGGCGACGGTGGTCGTCGACCTGGTGCCGGACGGGATGCCGGTGCCGCCTGTCCCGGCCGGCCGCGGCCCGATCAGCGCGATCCGCCGCACCGGCTTTGCGGTCGATGCTGGGGGCGATCCCGTCGCGTGCCGCACCCTCCTCGACCGCGGCTTCGGCCGGCCGCGGCTCGACCATGCCGACGCCTGCGGATTCTTCCTCGCGCGCGGCTACGAGTTCGTACCGCTGGAGGCGGAGGCGCAGCCCCGCTCGGGCACGGTCGAGGTCCGCGTCATGCTGGAGGCCGCGACGCCGCCACGCTCGCGCCGCTGAGCGGCTCAGTCCTCGATCTCCACCCAGGTCGGGGCGTGGTCCGATGCCTTTTCGCGGCCGCGATAATCCTTGTCGACGCCGGCATCGAGCAGCCGGTCGGCGGCGTGCGGGCTGAGCAGCAAATGGTCGATCCTGAAGCCCGCGTCGCGCTGCCACGCGCCCGCCGTATAGTCCCAGAAGGTCCAGACCGGCCCGTCGGGGTGGCGGGCGCGGATCGCGTCCGTCCAGCCGGAATGGAGGATGCGGCGGAAGGCGGCGCGGCTCTCGGGCTGCATGAGGGCGTCGTGTGCCATCGCGCGGGGCGAGAACACATCCTCGTCGGTCGGGATCACGTTCCAGTCGCCGGCGAGCACCACCGGCCGCTCCTCGGCGAGCAGCTCGTTTGCATGGAGCCGCAGCCGCTCCAGCCAGGAGAGCTTATAGTCGAACTTCTCGGTGCCGACCGGATTGCCGTTGGGCAGATAGAGCGACGCGACGATCACGCCGCCGACCTCCGCCTCGATATAGCGGCTGTGCAGATCCTCCTCGTCCGCGCCCGGAAGCCGGACTCGCCGCAGCGTCGGCGGCTTATCCGAAGGTGTCAGGATCGCGACCCCGTTAAAGCCCTTCTGACCGTGCCAGACCCCCTCATAGCCGGCCGCCTTCACGTCCTCGAGCGGCAGGGCCTCGTCGGCGCATTTGATCTCCTGCAGGCAGAGCACGTCGGGCTTCTGCTCCTCGAGATATTCGGCCAGCCGCGGCATCCGCGCGCGAATCCCGTTCAGATTATAGGTGACGATCTTCATCGCGCCGGCTTAGCGACGCCCGCTCAGATCGAGAAGCTCGATCCGCAGCCGCAGCCGGAGGCGGCGTTGGGGTTGGTGACCTGGAATGCAGAGCCGCCGAGGCTCTCGACGAAATCGACCGCGCCGCCGCGGACGAGATCGAGCGTCATCTCGTCGACGACCAGGGTGACGCCGTCCTGCTCGACCGCGAGGTCGCCCGCCTCGATCTCCCCGGCGAGGCCGAAGCGATACTGGAAGCCGGCGCAGCCGCCGCCGTCGACCGCGAGCCGAAGGATCGGCTTCACGCCCTGCCGCACCGCGATCGCCGCCACGCGCGCGGCGGCCGAGGGGGTCA
>DASQKE010000078.1:0-6862 GCA_035630675.1 Allosphingosinicella sp. | reverse complement strand
GCGGAACCAGATATTGGCGCGCTCGGCCGTCTCCCGCCCGATACGGCCGCGGCGGGCGCCGCGCCAGCCGGCGCGAACCATCGCGCGGCCCTCGTCAGTCTCGGCGAGCCATGGGTCGAGCAGGTCCGCGCCCGGCCCGTGGAACGGATTGCCGCCGTGCCGCGCCGCCCACGCGCTTCCGTCGTAGCGATAGGCGCCATAGCCGCCGTGGCCGCCGCGATGGCCGTAGGTCGCGCAAGCGGCGAGGCTGACGGCCGCGGCCAAGACCAGGATCAGTCGCATCTCCGCTCTCCCTCAAGCAGGTGCCATGCCGTACCAAAGCCGCGGCGCGCGAAAAAGTTTCGGGCGCTTAACAAACTGCGCCTGTCTGTGCCGAAATGGGACAATCCTGCGCCGCTCGAAACCATCCCGCTTGGGGCCCGGAGAATCCCGATTGTGCTGGAACATCCACACTTAATCTGCGTTAAGTGACGGACCGAATTTCATCGAACCAAACGAGCGGGCCAATTCCCACCTTGCAGGCTCCGGCCCCGGAGCAAATCCTTCACGCGGCCGTCACCGCCCTCAGCACGCCGGGCTCCGCGCATGAGGCGCTCGATGCACTGCCGGCGCCGGTCTACGTGACCGACGCGGAGGGGCGGGTGACCTATTTCAACGAAGCCTGCGTGGCCTTTGCCGGGCGGCGGCCGGTCCTTGGTGAGGACCGGTGGTGCGTGACCTGGCGGCTCTACACCGACGACGGCGAGTTCCTGCCGCACGATCAGTGCCCGATGGCGGTCGCGGTGCGCGAGCGGCGCCCGGTGCGCGGCGTCGAAGCCGTGGCCGAGCGTCCGGACGGCACCCGTCGCAATTTCCAGCCGTTCCCGACGCCCGTGTTCGACGAGGGCGGCGTCTTTGCCGGCGCGGTCAACATGCTGATCGACATCAGCGACCGCAAGCGAGCCGACTATCTCGCCGCCCAGGCCGCGCGCTGCCGCCGCCTCGCTGCGACCATCGGGGACAAGCTCACCGTCGAAACCCTATCGCGGATGGCCGACGAGTATGACGCGCGGGCCGCCGACCTAGGGCGGCCGCACTAGGTACGGGCCAGGGACAGTTACTTTCCAACGCCGCGGCCTGCCGGGCCGGCCGGACGCGCGAAAGTAACTGTCCCTGCCGCCGTCCCGCAGCCCCCCGCCGCTCGCGCGAAATAAATCTTTTCCTTTCCGGAACAATTGCCTAAGCGGCGCGCATGCCCGGGGGCCGTTCTATCCTTATCGTCGAAGACGAGCCGCTGATCGCGATGATGCTCGAGGATTTCCTCGACTCGCTCGGCCACCGCGTCGTCGGAACCTGCGAGAGCGTCGAGGACGCGCTCGCCAAGGTCGAGCAGGGCGGCTTCGACGTCGCCATCATCGACGTCCAGCTCAAGGAAGGAAAGACGGTCTGGCCGGTCGCCGACCGCCTCGCCGACGCCGGCACGCCGTTCGTGCTCGCCACAGGCGGCCATGTCGAGCCGCCGCCCGAGCGCCACGCCGGCGCGCCAATTCTCTCCAAGCCCTATACGATCGACGCCATCGAGCCCGCGATCGCCTTGGCCTGCGCCGCCGCCGCCTGAGCCGTGCCCCCAAGTGCCGGCGTTCGACGGGACGACCTGTCTCGCCCGCAGGTGGAAGCCGCTGGTGCAGAGCCCGGTCCCGATCGCGGCCCGACTCTCCTGTTCGACCCTATCGTTGCCGCGAGCGGACGCGACAACGTCTACCGGGACCAGGATTTCCGCGGCGAGACGCGAAGCGCAGGCAGCGGTCAGGATGCGCCGATCAGCTATTCGATCGTTTCGGGACGGCCTCCTTTTTATCGGCTCCCCTCAGTTCCTCTCTTGTTCTTTCGGAACAGATGCCGTACATAGCCCTATCTCGCGTTGAAGGACCGGCGCGGAGGACATAGGGGAGCTTGACGCCATGACGGCATCTCTCAAGATCGTTTCCGACAGGAATTCTGACAGCATGGACAAGCAGAAGGCCCTCGAAGCCGCCCTCGCGCAGATCGACCGCGCCTTCGGCAAGGGCAGCGCGATGAAGCTCGGCTCGCGCGAGAAGGTCGAGATCGAGACCATCTCGACCGGGTCGCTCGGGCTCGACATCGCTCTGGGCATTGGCGGCCTGCCGCGCGGCCGCGTCGTCGAGGTCTACGGGCCGGAAAGCTCGGGCAAGACCACGCTCGCTTTGCACGTCATCGCCGAGGCGCAGAAGGCCGGCGGCACCGCCGCCTTCGTCGACGCCGAGCATGCGCTCGATCCCGGTTATGCCAAGAAATTGGGCGTCGACGTCGACAATCTCATCGTCTCGCAACCCGATACCGGCGAGCAGGCGCTCGAGATCACCGACACCTTGGTGCGCTCGAACGCGATCGACGTCTTGGTCGTCGATTCGGTCGCGGCGCTCGTCCCGCGCGCCGAGATCGAGGGCGAGATGGGCGACAGCCATGTCGGCCTCCAGGCGCGGCTGATGTCGCAGTCGTTGCGCAAGCTCACCGGCTCGATCTCCAAGTCCAAATGCCTCGTCATCTTCATCAACCAGCTTCGGATGAAGATCGGCGTCATGTACGGCAATCCGGAGACGACGACCGGCGGCAACGCGCTCAAATTCTACGCGTCCGTCCGCCTCGACATCCGCCGCACCGGCCAGATCAAGGACCGCGACGACATCGTCGGCAACACGACCCGGGTGAAGGTCGTCAAGAACAAGGTCGCGCCGCCGTTCAAGCAGGTCGAGTTCGACATCATGTACGGCGAGGGCATCTCCAAGACCGGCGAGATTCTCGATCTCGGCGTCAAGGCCGGCCTGGTCGAGAAGTCCGGCGCCTGGTTCAGCTACGATTCGATCCGGATCGGCCAGGGCCGCGAGAATTCGAAGCAATATTTGCGGGACAATCCCGAGCTTGCCGACAAGCTCGAACGCTCGATCCGCGGCAAGACCGAAGCCGTCGCCGAGGCGCTGATGACCGGCCCCGAGCCGGACGACGACATCTAGGATCCGTATCGAGCGCAAGCCTCCATTTCTTCCACTTCGACGGGGACAGTCACCGATACGCGCGGCAGCGGCTGAACGGGCGAGGCCTTCGGGATCGGCAACTGTCCCCATCTATCGCGCGAGGCCCGCGCGATCGGAAACTGTCCCCATTCCCTGCGTCCAACTCGTCCACTTCGGACAAGCGGAGGCTCAGGGCTTCGGGAACAGCTTTCCCCGCTCGGTCACGGCGAGGATGGCGAGCGACAGGCCGCCGAGGGTGGCGAAGCCCGCGACGAGCGGGACGACGCTGCCGTCGAAGCTCTGGCCGATCGCGAGGCCGAGGAGCGCGCCGCCGATGGTTCCGATCGTCCCCTGGACCGACGAGGCGGTGCCGGCGATATGGCCGAGAGGCTGCATCGCCAGCGCTCCGAAATTGGCCGAGGCCAGGCCGAAGCAGGCCATGGTCAGCCCCTGCATCGCGACGAAGGTCCACAGGCCCTCGCCCGCGGCGGCGAGGGCGAGATGGACGAGCGCCAGCGTCGTGAAAGCGGCCGCGCCGAGATGGGCGAGGCGCCTCATGCCGAGCCGCTCGACCAGCCGCGAATTGGTGTAGGACGCCGCCGCCATCGGCACCGCCACCGCGCCGAAGGTGAGGCCGATCAGCTCCGGAGAGCGGAAGACGTCGAAGATGATCTGCTGGATCGAGTTCAGATAGGCCATCAGGGCGCCCATCATCATCGTCATCGCCAGCGTGTAGCCGAGCGACTGGCGGTTGCCGATCGTCTCGCGTGTCGCGGCCCCGACCGAGCGCAAGGAGAAAGGGCGGCGATGCGCCGGGTTCAAGGTCTCGGGCAGCCGCACCAGCGACCAGACCAGCATCACTGCGCCGAACAGAGCGAGCGCGAAGAAGATCGCCCGCCACGGCGCGAACAGCAAGGTCAGCTGGCCGAAGCTCGGCGCGAGGATCGGCATCAAGAGGAAGACCAGGAAGACGAGGCTCATCAGCCGCGCCATCCGCGCGCCTTCGAAGCGGTCGCGCACGATCGAGACGACCAGCACCCGGGTCGAGGCGGCCGCCGCGCCCTGCAGCATCCGCGCCGCGAGCAGCAAGTTGAAGCTCGCCGCCGCCGCGCAGAGCAGCGAAAATGCGAGGTAGAGAACGAGGCTGAAGATCAGCACCGGCTTTCGCCCG
The DNA here is from genome assembly GCA_035630675.1 of Allosphingosinicella sp. Taxonomy (GTDB): domain Bacteria; phylum Pseudomonadota; class Alphaproteobacteria; order Sphingomonadales; family Sphingomonadaceae; genus Allosphingosinicella. The sequence continues at coordinate 2,680 of DASQKE010000078.1, read as the reverse complement.
AACCGGTCCGAGAGCGGCCCGTAGAGGATTTGCGACGTGCCGAAGCCGAACACGTACATCGAGACGACGAGCTGGCGGCTATTCTCGTCGAGCACGCCCAGATCGGCGCCGATCGCCGGAAGCGCCGGCACCATCGCGTCGATCGCGAAGGCGTTGAGCGACATCAACGCCGCCATCAGCACCACGAACTCGCGATAGCCGGGCCGCACCGGCGCGTCGGCGCCGGCGGCCGCGCGCGCCGCGGGAAGGGGGTCCTGGCTGCTCAAAACGCTTTCCTGCTGACGGCGGTCCGCATATCGCGGCGACGATGATCCTTGTCCACCATCTCGAAAACTCGCGCTCGCAGCGCGTGCTCTGGCTGCTCGAGGAGCTCGGCCTCGCCTACGAGGTCCGCCGCTACGCGCGTCACCCCAAGACGATGCTGGCCCCGCCCGAACTCGCCCGCATCCACCCGCTGGGCAAGTCCCCGATTATCGAGCATGACGGCCGCGTCGTCGCCGAGACCGGAGCGATCGTCGACTATCTGGTCGAGCTCGCCGGCGGTCGCCTCGGCCCGCCGCCGGAGTGCGACGACGCCCTGCGCTATGGCCACTTCCTCCATTATGCCGAGGGCTCGCTGATGCCGCCGCTGCTGGTCATGCTGGTCGTGCGCCGCTTGGGCCTGCTCGGCCGTCCCGCGCGCCCGACCATCCAGCGCATGATCGACCGCCACCTCGACTGGCTCGAGAGCGGGCTCGCCGCACGGCCCTGGTTCGCGGGCGAGCAATTCACCGCGGTCGACGTGATGATGAGCTTCCCGCTCGAGGCCGCCCGCGCCCGCGCCGGTCTCGATGCGCGCCGGCCTTGTCTCACCGACTGGCTGGAGCGCATCCACGCCCGGCCGGCTTACGGCGCCGCGCTCGCGAGGGGAGGGCCCTACGCTTTCGCCTGAGCGGCGGCGGCGTTGACATTCGCGCGAAACATCGCCCCGATGCGGCCGCGCAGGAAGAGGATTCGAATCCATGGCGGCAACCAAGGCCCGGACTGAAAAGCGCAGCGTCGCGCTGCACGTGCAGATGCTGATCGGCTTCCTTTTCGGCCTCGCCGCCGGCCTGATCGTCTACACCACCCAGTCCGACGCACCCTGGGTCGAGACCGTCACCACCTACGTTACCGGGCCGATCGGCGAGATCTTCCTGCGCCTTTTGTTCATGCTGGTGATCCCCCTGCTGTTCTCCGCGCTGGTCGTCGGGATCGCCGAGATGGGCGACATTCGCTCGCTGAAGCGAGTCGGCCTCAAGACGCTTTTCTTCACGATCCTGCTGTCCGGCATCGCCGTTGCCATCGCGCTCGCGGCCGCCAACCTGTTGCAGCCCGGCGCCGGGGTCGATCGCGCCCTCGCCAACGAGCTCCTCGCCCAATCGGCCGAACGGACCGGCGCATTGCTCGAGACCAGCGCCGAGCAGCCGTCCGGCGTCCAGGCCTTGCTCAACATCATCCCGCGCAACGTCTTCGCCGCGGCCGCCGCCAACGACATCCTTGCCGTGATGTTCTTCGCCCTCGTGTTCGGGATCGGCCTCCTCCTGGTCGACAACCCGGCGGCCCAGCGGCTCCAGGAGGCGATCGAAGGCCTGTTCTCGGTGACGATGCGGCTGATCGAGTTCATCATCCGGCTCGCGCCGATCGCGGTCGCGGCCTTCATGTTCAACCTCGCCGCGGTGTTCGGCTGGGACCTGTTGGTCCGCCTCGGCGCCTATGCCGGCGTCGTCGTGCTCGCGCTCGCCGTCCACATGTTCATCACCTATTCGATCGCGATCAAGCTGTTCACCGGCCGCTCGCCGCTCGGCTTCTTCCGCGACATCCAGGAGGCGATGGTGATGGCCTTCTCGACGGCCTCGTCCAACGCGACGCTGCCGACGGCGCTCCGCGTCGCCGAGGACAATCTGAAGCTGCCGCCGCGCGTGTCGCGTTTCGTCCTCACCATCGGCGCGACCGCCAACCAGAACGGAACCGCTATCTTCGAAGGCGTCACGGTCCTCTTCCTCGCCCAATTCTTCGGCTACGAGCTGACGCTGTGGCAGCAAACGACGGTGCTGTTGATGTGCATCCTCGGTGGCATCGGCACCGCGGGCGTGCCGGCGGGATCGCTGCCGGTGGTGGTGATCATCCTGGCCATGGTCGGTGTGCCGCCCGAAGCGATCGGCCTCATCCTCGGCGTCGACCGCTTCCTCGACATGTGCCGCACGGCGCTCAACGTCACCGGCGACCTTGCCATCGCGACGATGGTCTCGCGCGGCGAGGAGCACGCGCCAGTCGTGAAGGGCCCGCCGCCGCGCGAGCCGTCGACCGTCCCGACGCCCTGATCTCCGATACCGAACCGCTTCGTCGGCGTTCCCACCGCTTCCGACGCCACGATCTCCATCGACTCCTTCGCAGGAGCATCCGCTTCGGCCGTTCCGGACCGTCGCGGTTAGGTCCGGTTCGATCCATAGCGGACGTTCACCCACACTGCCGGATTGGAGCGCGCCGACGCCGGTGTCGATCGGCGGGTGAAGCCTCGTAGGCGAACTTCTCGCGCTGTGGCGCAACCGAAGCGGGCGCCAAGCGCTATCTGTTCCATGGCCGTTTCGAGTCAGCGTTGGTGGACCGTCCAGCATGGTCCTGGGCCGGTCGTCGCGACCGCCATCCACGACGGCCACGA
>DASQKE010000077.1:0-2920 GCA_035630675.1 Allosphingosinicella sp. | reverse complement strand
TGCCGCCGACCGATCCGGAACCGAACAAGGTGCCCTGCGGCCCGCGCAGGGTCTCGACCCGGTTGAGATCGAACAGATCGAGGTCGGGCGTGAACAAGGACAGCGAGATCACGCTCTGGTCGAGATAGACGCCGACCTGTTCCTTGACGCCCGGCTGGTCGCGGACGACCTGGCCGGCGGAGACGCCGCGGATCGATACCTGGCTCTGGCCCGGCCCCAAATTCTGGACCGAGAGGCCGGCGACGTTGCGCGACAGATCCTCGAGCGTGACCGCGCCCGAGCGCTGGATGTCCGCCTCGGTCTGCGCGTTCACCGAGAAGGGAACCTCGATCAGCCGCTCCTCGCGCAAAGTGGCGGTGACCACGATGTCGGGATCGGTCGCCTGCTCCTCGGCGGTGTCCGGGCCGGTCTGGGCGAAAGCGGGCGCCGTGGCGACGAAGCAGGCGGCGATCGAGGCGCCGGCCAGAAGGAGGGTCCTGCTGCGGTTGGTCCGGATCGACATGTTGCGTCCTCCCTGCTCGTTTCACAGGGAGAATAAACCGCCTCGTCCTAAAGGCAATCAAGCAGACGTGCCCGTCGCTCGGCGGCTGTCTGTCTGTTGCGGGGGCGCAACAGTGCTCGACCCTCGACAGCCGGACCCCTTAGCCCGAAATTCGACTGTAAGCGGGCGTGATCGCTCCCGCCGCGTCGATGACGATCCGGACATTGTCGCAGCCGCCGGGGCGGCCGTCGGCATCGGGGCCGATCTTGGCCGCATTCGTGGCGCAGGTCGCATCGTTCAGGTCCGTGCGCCACACCGTTCCGCGGCGCGTGAATTCCGCGATCACCGGCGCGTCCGGCAGGGTGACCGAGCCGTAGCGTGTCGGCCCTGACGAGACGACATAGTGCCTGGCGCCCACCGCATCCAGGAATGCGCTGCGCGACGAGGTGGTGCTGCCGTGATGACCGGCGATCAGGATGTCCGACCTCAGCTCCGCCGCGCAGCACGCGAGCAGTTGACCTTCGATCGAACGCACCGCGGGCGTGGTCGTGGGCGCTGCCCGGCCGCCGGCTTCCGCGTCTCCAGTGAGGAGGATGACGCGGCCGCCGAGCGTGAGACGGACGACGACGCTGTTGGCGTTGAAACTCGACTGGCGCGATCCGTCGGCATGGAGGAAGGTCATGTGAGCGGTCGGGCCGAGCTGCACAGTCGAGCCGCGCCGGGCCTGGCTGTCTCTTGGAACGGCGACCGTTGCGGCCGCCAGCGGCCGGCCGTAGCAGGTCTGCGCGGCGAAGGCCGCGCTACGGGTGCCGCCGTCGCCGACCGCATCGTGATAGGCGACGCGGCGCGACACCGTCGACAGAAGCAAATTGCGGTAGCTGCAGATGGGATTGAGCGCGCCGGAATCCCACAGATTGGCCACTTGAAACGTGTCCAGCACGTCGGGCATCAGCTCGACATGGTCCTTGTGCGGGTGGCTGAGAACGACATGGTCGATCCGGCGCAGGTCCGGCCGCACGGCCCTCAAATAAGCGACGACGCGGTTCGATGGGCCCCGCGCGTCATCGTCGTTGCTGCCGGCGTCGTAGAGAAGGGTGAAGTCGTTCCCTTCGACGAAGATTGCGAGGCCGGTGCCGACGTCGATCGCGTGGACCACATAGGTCCCGGCCGCGGGCGGCCCGGCCGGCGGCTGGGCCTGCGCAATGGCAGGCGCGGCGGCAAGGCCGATCAGAAACGCAAGGCGCGCAGTCCAGCTTCTCATGGCGAGTCTCCCCCGCGGGGAAGCTGCGCCTCAGACGATCAACGTACGACGCGAGACGAATCCGGATCGGACGAAACCGCCTCCAGTCTGATCCGATATGGAGGAAACGGGAGGACCCGCTAGATCGATCCGATTCGGAGTGATTTAGCCATTTTGGAGTGAGTCTCGCCGTCACTCTGGCCGGCCGCATGATCGACAGCTTGGGGACGGTCCAACAGCGCCATCCAGTGCGACGGGATCGGCAGGATCTCGAATGTCCGAGCGTCCATGAACGTCATCTGGGGACAATAATAGTCGCTAGGAAACGCCAGTGCGACCACGACCTGCTCGCCGTAGCTCACGAGGATAGGCTCGCCTTCAGGCAGATTCCGCGAGACCCGGCGCCATGTCATGCGGTAGCTGATGCAGCGCCCGCCAGAGGCTGCAAGGATTAGTCCGTTTCGGACCAAACTCGTCCGGCGGCCAGGACTTTGGGTCGTGTGCGGCCCCCTGCCGCGGGGAGCGATCGATCTATGCGGCAGCGTCCGCGTGGAACGTGGCGTTGAGCCAGAGCTCGATGCGCCAGGCAGCAGTCTCCGTCAGCTCGACATAGATGCGCCGGCTGTCGGCGGCGTCAGGGTGACGTTCCACAAGCCCGCACTCCTCAAGACGGTCCACCCAGCGGAGCGCCGTGGTTTGCGGCACGCTCGCGGCGATACAGGCATCGGAGATGTAGACCTTGCTCTCTTCGAGCCTGCAGGCGAACAGGTCGAGGAGCATGTCCCAGGCGGGATCGGCGAAGATCCCTGCGGGAAACAGTCCGTCGCGAAGGCGCCGTGCCCGCAGATAGCAACGGCTCAGGACCGCCAGGCTGGTCTCGCCGGGCCGCTGGGAATCGTTGACTCCCACAAGCTGCAGGCGCGGGCGCCGCTGAAGCGCGTGGCCGTCGCACTGGGCCGCAGCGGCGAGCGCCTCTGCAAGCATCTGGGCTGTCGCCGCCAGTTGCTCCAGCGGAACCGTCTCGCAGGCGGCGGCGAGCGGGGGCCTACGGGTCACGTCCCGCACTTTCGCCGGCAACTGCCGGGGACAGGCGCAGTTTCGCTCGTCGATCCAACTCGACACCGATAAGCATGCTTAGGAGGACCGGAATGGCCCAGAAGGCACCCATCGCCCGGTAGATTTGGGGCGTGAAGCTGGGG
>DASQKE010000076.1:0-7940 GCA_035630675.1 Allosphingosinicella sp. | reverse complement strand
CGACGTTGTAGCCGGCGTCGACATGGTGGATCTCGCCGGTGACGCCCGAGGCGAGGTCGGAGAGCAGATAGAGCGCGCCGCCGCCGACATCCTCGATGGTGACGTTGCGGCGCAGCGGGCTGTTATATTCGTTCCACTTCATGATGTAGCGGAAATCGCCGATGCCGCTCGACGCCAGGGTCTTGATCGGCCCGGCCGAGATCGCGTTGACCCGGATCCTCTCCGGCCCGAGGTCCATGGCGAGATATTTGACCGAGGTCTCGAGCGCCGCCTTGGCGACGCCCATCACATTGTAGTGCGGGATCACCTTCTCCGCGCCGTAATAGCTGAGCGTGAGCACGGAGCCGCCCTCCGGCATCATCGCCCGCGCCCGCCTGGTGACGGCGACGAAGCTGTAGGCCGAGATATTCATCGTGATCAGGAAATTGTCGAGGCTGGTATCGACGAACTTGCCCCTAAGCTCGTTCTTGTCGGAAAAGCCGATCGCATGAACCACGAAGTCGATCGTCTCCCAGCGTTTCTTGAGCTCGGCGAAGGCGCGGTCGATATCGGCGCCGTCGGAGACGTCGCACTCGATCAGAAAGTCCTGGCCGAGCTGCTGCGCGAGCGGACGGACGCGCTTTTCGAGCGCCTCGCCCTGATAGGAGAAAGCGAGCTCGGCGCCGTGGTCGGCGAGCGCCTTGGATATCCCCCAGGCGAGCGAGCGGTCGTTGGCGAGGCCCATGATCAGCCCGCGCTTGCCCTGCATCAGACCCGTCATCGTCCCTCCTCTTCCTCCGCGGCGCTGACAGTGGCGCTCTCCTCGGCGAGCGCGACCGCCTCCTCCTCGGCCTGGACGGCGACCTTCTCGGCCACCGCTTCCTGGACCGCCGCCGAGACTTCCTTCGGCGTCGGCGTCGGCGTTTCCGCCATCGCCGCATTGAGCTCGGCGCCGATTACCAGACCGAAGCCGATGATGAAGAAGAAAAACAAAGCGATCACGATCCCGGCGAGGCTGCCGTAGGTGAGGTCGTAGCTGCCGAGCTGGCGCAGCACCACCGGCAGCAGAGCGGTGGTCGATATCCACCAGATCGTGACGAAGGCCGCGCCCGGCCATTTCGGGCAGCCGCCGAAGCGGTAGCGCTTGGGCGTCAGCGCGAAGAACAGCATGTAGAGCGCTCCGAACAGGACGAAGGCCGGAACGATCCGGAGCAAGGTGAACAGGCCGAAGACGTCGTCCGCGCCGGGGATGTGGGACACGACCAGCTGCTGGACGCTCGACAGCATGATCGAGACGCTGAACGCCAGCATCGCGACCAGCACCGAGGCGATGATCATTCCGATCGAGCCCAGCCGATATTCCCAGAACGGGCGGCTGTAGGTGACGCCATAGGCGCGGCGGATGATGTCGCGGATCGTCTCGATGAAGCTGCCGGTGGTCCACAGCCCGACCAGCGCCCCGAGCCAGATGAGATTGCCGGTGCGCGCCTGCAGCACGTCCATGATCGGCTCCTTGAGGACCTCGCGGACGCTCTGCGGCATGGTCTGCAGCATTCCGTAGACCGCGCTCATGCCCTCTTCGGTCTGGCCGAGCAGCCGGGCGATGGCGGCGGCGACGATCACGAACGGAAACAGCGACAGCAAGGCGAGATAAGCGAGGTTGCCGGCATGGATGAAGCCGTCATTGTAGACGCCGACGGCGACCCGCTTCAGGATTTCGTAGGCGCGCGTCCCCTTGCGCGGCCGCAAATGGCCGAGCCGGGCCTTGGTCGTGGCGAGCTTCTTGCGCCTCGCTTCCGGTGATTCGGGTGAAATCTGCAGCACGAAGGCTCAGACGCCCAGAGGGGCCCGCGGGTTGCGTCCCTTGCCGCTCCAGCTCTCGACGAAGCGGGCCAGCTCCTCGTCGCCGGCGGGAAGCTCGACCATCAGGGTGACGAGCTGGTCGCCCCGCTCGCCCGCCTTCGAGGTGAAGCCGCGCCCTTTGAGACGGAGCACCTTGCCCGAGCTCGATCCCTTGGGGATGGAGACCATCACCGGCCCCTCGACCGTCGGCACCTTGACCTTGGCCCCCATCACCGCCTCGTCGAGGCCGACCGGCAGATCGAGCCGGATATGGTCGCCGTCGCGCCGAAAGAAGCGGTGCGGCTGGACGGCGATGGTGACTATGGCGTCGCCGGTGCCGCCGGGCCCCGCCTGCCCCTGGCCGGCGAGGCGGATCTTGGTGCCCTCGTCGACGCCTTTGGGGAGCTTGATGTCGACCGTCTTGCCGCCCGACAAAGTGACGCGCTGCGGCTTCAGCGCGGCAGCGTCCTCGAAGCTCACGGCCAGCCGGTAGGCGGTGTTCGCTCCCTTTTGCGGCGGCGCCGAGCGCCGGCCGAAATTGCCGAAGCCGCCGCCCCCGCCCGGGGCGCCGCGCCGCGCGCCGCCGCCGAACAGCCCTTCGAACAGGTCGGAAAGATCGGCGGTCTCGCCGCCGACGTCGAACTCGGCGCCGTTCGGGCCGCGCCGGAAGCCGCCCATGCCGCCCGGGCCCGCGCCGCCCGCGCCGCCGCCGAAGCCGAACGGGGCGCGCGGCTGGCCGCTCTCGTCGATCTCGCCACGATCGTAGCGGGCGCGCTTGTCCTTGTCGGTGAGGATGTCATAGGCCTGCGTCACCTTGGAGAAGCGTTCGGTCGCGGCCGGATTCGCCTTGTTCCGGTCCGGGTGCAGCTCCTTGGCGAGCTTCCGATAGGCCTTCTTGATGTCGGCCTCGCTCGCGCCGCGCGCCACGCCAAGCTGTGAATAGAGGTCGGCCATCGTCGCTGTCGTTGTCCACCCGCGCCCAAATGTCCACTGTCGCACTCGCGCAACACGCCGGAAGATGGTTCGAGGCAAAGCCGCTTGCAAGTGCGCTTGTGCGGGGGCGCGGGGCGGGGCAAACCGGCGCCATGGCCGCCGATCCGCATGCTTTGTTCGAGGAATGGCTCGCCGAGGCGCGGCTCGCCGAGCCGAACGATCCGAATGCGATGGCGCTTGCCACGGCCGACGCGGAGGGGCGGCCCTCGGTGCGGATGGTGCTGCTGAAGGGCCATGACGAGCGCGGCTTCGCCTTCTACACCAACCAGAGGAGCCGCAAGGGCGCCGAGCTCGCCGCCAACGGCCGCGCGGCTTTGCTCTTCCACTGGAAGTCGCTGCGGAAGCAGGTCCGGATCGAGGGCGCGGTCGAGCCGGTGGGCGAGGCCGAGGCCGACGCCTATTTCGCGAGCCGGTCGCGCGACAGCCGGCTCGGGGCCTGGGCGTCGGACCAGTCGCAGCCGCTGGACGCGCGCGAGACCTTCGAGGCGCGCTACCGCGAGATGGTCGCGCGCTTCGAGGCCGGCGACGTCCCGCGCCCGCCGCACTGGTCGGGCTACCGCGTCGTCCCGGAGCGGATCGAGCTGTGGAGCGACCGCGCCCATCGGCTCCACGAGCGCCGCCTGTTCACCCGGCTGGCCGATGGGAGCTGGAACGAAGGCCTGCTCTACCCGTGAGCGCGGGCCCCGCGCATCCCGACGAGGCCCGCGGCGCGCTCACCGCGCGCGCCGCTTATGCGAGCGTCGCGGTCGCGCTCTTCTTGCTCCTGCTCAAATCCTACGCCGCCTGGGCGACCGGATCGGTGGCGATGCTCGGTTCGCTCGCCGACACCGCGCTCGACGTCCTCGCCTCCCTGATCACGCTCGGGGGCGTGCGTTACGCCGCCATGCCGGCCGACAGCGATCACCGCTTCGGCCACGGCAAGGCCGAGGCGCTCGCCGCTCTCGCCCAGATCGGGCTGATCACCTTCTCGGCGCTGGCGATCGGCTGGCAGGCGGCGGCGCGGCTGATCGACGGCGCCGCGACCGCCCGCGCCGATTACGGCATTTCCGTCTCTTTGGTGGCGATCACGGCGACCTTCCTTTTGCTCTGGTACCAGCGCCGGGTGATCGCCCGCACCGGCTCGGTCGCGATCGAGGTCGATCACGTCCATTACCAGTCCGATCTGTTCCTCAACGCAGCGGTCATCCTCGCTCTGGTGCTGGACCAATATGCCGGCTTCACCGGCGCCGATCCTCTGTTCGGCCTCGCCATCGCCTTGTGGCTGCTGTGGGGCGCGTGGCGCGCCTCGTCGCGCGCGGTCGACCAGCTGATGGACAAGGAGTGGCCGGAGGAGAAAAGGCGGCTGTTCGTCGACGTCGCGGCACGGCACCCGGCGCTGAAGGGCATCCACGATTTGCGAACGCGCAGCAGCGGCAGCCGCGACTTCGTCCAGTTCCACGTCTGGGTCGATCCCCACATGACGGTGGCCGAGGCGCATGAGGTGATGGACGAGGTCGAGCAGTGGCTCGAGCGCGAGTTTCCGGGCACCGAGATCCTGATCCATCTCGACCCGGAGGGGCAGGTCGACGAGCCCGGCAACCCGCTCGCCGAAACCGACCTCACGCTTCAGCCGAAGGGGAGCAGTCAGTGACCCCCAGAACCGTTCATCCTGAGTAGGGACCGAGTAGGCGAAGCCGTAGCGAGGGCCCGTATCGAAGGACCGTCCGCGCTAGCTCCTTCGATGCGGGTCGAACGGATTGAGCGAATTGAGGAGAACGATGAATGCCCGAATACCGCTTCGTCCAGGTCGACGCCTTCGCCGACCGGCCCTTCGTCGGCAATCCGGCCGCGGTGGTGCTGCTCGACCGCTGGCTGCCCGACGGGATGCTGCAGGCGATCGGCGAGGAGAATAATCTCGCCGAGACCGCCTTCCTGGTTCCGGCGACGGACGGCGAGGCGGATTACGATCTGCGCTGGTTCACCCCGACGGTCGAAATCGCCTTGTGCGGCCACGCCACGCTCGCGAGCGGGCATGTGCTCATCGGCGAGCGCGACGAGATCCGCTTCTCGACGCGCAAGGCGGGCGTGCTCGTCGTCCGCCGCGGCGAAGCGGGCGCGCTCGAGCTCGATCTGCCGCAGACTTTGGTCCGGCGCGGCGACGACGCGGCCTTGCTCCGCGCGCTGGGCACGCCCGACGCCGAGGTCCATCCGAGCCATGAGGGCGCCGAAGCGACCGCGATCGTGCTCCTGTCCGGCGAGGCGGCGGTCCGCGCCTGCGCGCCCGACATGGCTGCGCTGCGCGGGATCGACCTGATGGCGATCGTCACCGCGCCGGCCGATGTCGGGCGCGACTATGACGTGGTCAGCCGAGTCTTCGTCCCGGCCTGGGGCGTCGACGAGGATCCGGTGACCGGGTCGGCCCATGCCGCCTTGGCGCCGTTCTGGACGGAGCGGCTCGGCCGCGCGCGCTTCACCGCATACCAGGCGAGCAGGCGCGGCGGCCTCGTCGAATGCCGAATCGAGGGCGCGCGCGCGGTGCTCGGCGGGCGCTGCGTGACCGTGATCGAGGGGAGGCTGAGCCTGTGACCGCGCCGGGCGCGCCCGAACCCGCGGAGCCGGGCCTTCGCCGCGGCATCGGCTTCACGGGCTCGGCCTTTCTCGCGTTCAACGGCGCGGTCGGCGCCGGCATCTTCGCGTTGCCCGGCACGCTGGCGGGGCAGTTCGGCGCGTTCAGCCCCTGGCTGTTTCCTTTGTTCGGCCTGCTCGTCCTCGCTTTGGTGCTGCCGCTGGCGCGCTTGGCCTCCCATTTTCCTCAATCGGGCGGCCCGGTCGCCTACACCGCTTCCTTCGGGCCTTTGGTCTCGTTCCAGGTCGGCTGGGTCTATTACATGGCGCGGGTGACGGCGCTCGCCGCCAACGCCAACGTCTTCGCGACCTATGCGGCGGCCCTCTGGCTGCCGCTCGGCGCCGGCGTGGGCCGCGTCGCGGTGATGCTGGCGCTGATCGGCCTGCTCACCCTCATCAACCTCATCGGGGTGCGCCGCGCGATCCGCGCCCTCGACGCGGTGACCTTGCTCAAGGCGCTGCCGATCCTCGGCTTCGCGATCGCGGCTTTGGTGATGTTCGCGGGCTCGATCCCGGCGCCGGGCCCGATGCCGCCTCTCGCCGGAGTCGAAGCGGCCGCCTTGCTCGTCCTCTACGCCTTCGTCGGCTTCGAGAATTCGCTGGTCCCGGCCGGCGAGACAAGCGACGCCCGCCGGACCATCCCGCGCGCTTTGATCGCGACCGTGATCGGCATCGCCTTGCTCTATTTCCTGGTCCAGCTCGCCTTCGTCGCGGTCGGCGCGCCGGGCGCCCAGAGCCTGCCTTTGCTCGGACTCGGCGAGGCGGTGGCCGGCCCGGCGGGCGCCCTCGCGCTCAGCCTCGCGGCCCTGTTCTCGATCGCCGGCAACGCCACCGGCTCGATGACCTCGACTCCGCGCGTCACCTATGCGCTGGCGCGGGACGGGTCGCTGCCGGCCTGGTTCGGCCGGGTCGGCGAACGCTGGGGGACGCCGCTCAACTCGATCCTGTTCATGGGCGGCGCCGGCGCCCTGCTCGCGGTCAGCGGCAGCTTCGTTTGGCTGGCGGTGGTGAGCGTGCTGGCCAGGCTCGTCGTCTACGCCGCCTGCCTGCTCGCGCTGCCGCGCACCGAACGGGAAGCGGCGGGGCGCCCGGCGCTCTGGATGGCCGCGGTGGTGCCCGGCCTCCTCGTCTGCCTCTGGGCCGCGTCGCAATCGGCCTGGCCGGCGTGGCGGACCCTGATCCTGCTCCTCGCCGCCGGCCTCGCGCTCTACGCCGTCGCCCGCCGCCGCCGCCGCGACTGAGTCACACGCAGCAGGCCGGGTCGTCCGCCGCGGGCCCCGGCAGCGCGGGCAGCGGCCTCTCCCCCTCGCGCGGCGTCCAGCCGAGCCGGACCAGCTCCTCCTCGCGCACCATCCGCCAGCCCGGCGGGACGAGCCGGTTGTCGGGGCCCATGCTGTAGCCTCGCGCGGCGATCATCCGCTTCGCGAAGGACCCCAGCTTCGTCTCCAGCTGGCCGAACGCCTCGTCGAACGACAGGCGTTTCGGCAGGCCGCGCCCGGGCCCGTCCTTGCGCCGCGCATTCCCGGCTGGCTGGGGCATCCCCGCATAGCGTCCGTATTTCCCCGGCGCCGCGCCGGTCATCAGCAGGCGCAGCATCGCGTCCGACGGCTGCACCCGCACCTCGACCAATTTGCCCTTGCGGATCACCTTCGCCGGCGCCCCCACCGTCGCGCGCCGATAGGCGATCGCCTCCAGCCCCGGCAGAGCGAGGTCCAATGCGGCGACGCACCGCGCGTCGAAATCGGCGAAGTTGCGCCGCGTCCGGTCGATCGTCGTCGTCGAGATCCCCGCCTTCCCCGCCGCATCGCGCACGCAGCCGGTCTTCGCCAGCCACTTCAGGAATTTCTTCTGCTTCCGGGGCGTGAACCCGTCGATCCGCGGCCGCAGCTCGTCGATGCTGCGTGACGGTTCCTCGTCTTCCATGTCGCCGCGCACTTGACCTTCACCTCACCAAATCGCAGCGTCAGCTGCAGCTGAGATTACCTGTGAGGTTAGTGTCTCACTCGAAATCCTACATTTCAAGACGGGCCGAAAATAATTCCGGCAAGCCTGCGCCCCTTCCGCTCGTCCTGAGCCTGTCGAAGCCTGTCCTGAGCGGGTGCCGCAGGCACGCAGCCGAAGGGGACTGCCTTCCCCCGGCTCAAGGTAACACATTCAGCCGACCATCTCAGCGCGCCAGATATTCGAAGGTCTTCGAGAACCGCTCGAGGATGTCCTCCCGCAGCTTGTCGTGGTCGACATCCTTCTGCGGCCGAGCCTTCAACGGCCGCTTCGGTACTTTCTTGGGTGCGTCGCTCATCGGTTCCTCGCCCCGAACCTACGCTTCCGCCTAACCCCGGGTCAAAGTGGCACTTTGACCCGCCAAACGCATCGCATCCGCCTTCAGCGCCTGAAGGCAGGTCTCGCACCCGTTCAGCGTCACCGCCTCGTAATCCGCCGCGAGCCCCAATTTGGCGGCGAGCGCGGCGAGGTCCGGCGCCGGCGCCGCGAGCAGCCGCGCGAGCGCCCGGTTGAACGCGATG
>DASQKE010000075.1:0-9633 GCA_035630675.1 Allosphingosinicella sp. | reverse complement strand
AGGGCCGGGCGCCGAGCCGCTCGAGCTCAGAGCGCCTTGATCTGGACGACCGCATCGATCTCGACCGCGGCCCCCAGCGGAAGCACCGGCACGCCGACCGCGCTTCGGGCGTGGCGGCCGGCCTCGCCGAACACGTCCTGCATCAGCTCGGAGGCGCCGTTGGCGACCTTGGGCTGGTCGGTGAAGCCGCCCGCGCTGTTCACGAACACACCGAGCTTGACGATCCGCTCGACCCGGTCGAGCCCCACCGCCTTCTCGATCTGGGCGAGCAGCATCAGCCCGCAGGCGCGCGCGGCGCGGATGCCGAAAGCGACGTCGCGGTCGTCGCGGAGCCGCCCGGTGAGCAGTTTCCCTTCCTCGAACGAAACCTGGCCGGAAATGTGGAGGAGATTGCCGGCGAGGACCGCCGGGACGTAAGCGGCGACCGGCGCCGCGGCTTCAGGAAGCGCGATGCCGAGCGCGGCGAGGCGGCTGCGGGGCGTGTCCGACATGGGGGCGGCGTAAGCACCGCCGACGGCGTCAGGTCAAGCGGCGGCTGCTAGCAGCGCCGGCCGCGGCCGCCCGGATCGGCGCGTGTGCCGGAATCGCTGTCGCTGCACGAGCGCCGTCCCCGCCCGCCGCGGCCGCGTCCGACCGGATCGGCACGAGAACCGGTGTCGCTGTCGGTCACGCCCCTGCTGCCGCCGCCGCGTCCGCGACCGATCGGGTCTGCTCGGGGACCGGTGTCGCTGTCGGTGACGCCGCCGCCGCCGCGGCCGCGTCCGACGGGGTCGCTCGGATCGTTGTCGGTGACGCCGCCGCCGCCGCGTCCGCGCCCGACCGGATCGCTCGGGTCGTTGTCGCTGGTGCCGCCGCCGCGGCCACGTCCGATCGGATCGCTCGGGTCGTTGTCGCTGGTGCCGCCGCGTCCGCGCCCGACCGGATCGCTCGGATCGCTGTCGGTGGCGCCGCCGCGTCCGCGTCCGACCGGGTCGGCATTCGGCCCGGTGTCGCTGTCGGTGACGCCCTGGACCGCGCCGGCCTCGCCGCCCAGCACGATGAAGGCGCCGCCCGCGACCGCCCCACCGGCGACCGTGCCGAGAAACGAACGGCGGCTGAGCTTACGAGTCGTCTTCATCGCGCGTCTCCTTCGAGTCACTTTGCCGGAGACGATGACGTTGCGAGGCCGTCACGTAAACTCCGACATATGTCGGGTCGGCGCTTCCTGGGTCGCGCCGATCAGCAGCGCCGGCCGCGACGGGGCGGATCGGCAGGGTCGGTGTCGTTGCAGCCGCGGCCGCGATTGGCGGGATCGCCGGGATCGGCATCGTTGAGGCCGGTGACGGTGCCGCGGCCCGGCGCGTCGGAGGAATCCTGGTCGGTGCGGCCGGTGCGGGTGCCGCGGCCGGGCGGATCGGCGCGCGGCCCGCTGTCATTGTCGCTGCTCGGGACCGCGCCCGCCCTGCCCGAGAGCGCGACGAGAGCGCCGCCGCCCAGCATCATGCCGCCAGCGACCGTCCCGAGGAACGAGCGGCGGCTCAACCTGCGTGTCGTCTTCATCGAAAGCCCCCCTTCGAGATGTAGGGTCAAGCTAAACCCGGCGGCGCACCCCGGCAAGCCCGGACGCGATTGCACGGCCCCGGCACGGTGCCTAGATGCGTGAGATGCTCGACGCCCAGAACGCTCCCGCCGCGCCCTCCGCCGCCGTCCGCCGCGAGGACTACCGGCCGCCGGACTGGCTGGTGACCGATATCGCGCTCGAGTTCGAGCTCGGCGCCGAGAAGACGGTGGTGCGCTCGCGTCTCGAAGTGGAGCGGCAGAGCCCGGGCCCGCTGAGACTCGACGCCGAGGATCTCAAGATCCTGCGCGTGACCGTCGACGGCGAACCCGCCGAGTGGCGCGAGGACAAGGATGCGATCCTTGTCGCAATCGCCGCGGGACAGGCGGTGGTCGAAACCGAGGTCGAAATCGGCCCGCGTGCCAATATGCGGCTGATGGGCCTCTACGAATCCGGCGGCATATTGTGCACCCAGTGCGAGGCGGAGGGCTTTCGCCGGATCACGCCGTTTCCCGATCGGCCGGACGTGCTCAGCCGCTACCGGGTCAAGATGATCGCGGACAAGGGGCTCTATCCGGTCCTGCTCTCGAACGGCGATCCGATCGGCTCCGGCGATCTTCCGGACAGCCGCCACTGGGCCGAATGGCGGGATCCTTTCCCGAAGCCCAGCTATTTGTTCGCCTTGGTCGCGGGCGAACTCGTCGCCAATCGCGATCGCTTCGTCACCCGCTCCGGCCGCAACGTCGAGCTCGGCATCTGGGTGCGCGAGGGCGACGTGCCCAGGACCGAGCATGCGATGGCGTCGCTGAAAGCGGCGATGAAGTGGGACGAGGAGGTCTACGGCCGCGAATATGATCTCGACGTCTTCAACATCGTCGCGGTCGCCGATTTCAACTTCGGCGCGATGGAGAATAAGGGTCTCAACGTCTTCAACTCGCGCTACATCCTCGCCGATCCCGACACCGCGACCGATGCCGATTACGACGCGATCGCCGGCGTCGTCGCGCACGAATATTTCCACAATTGGTCGGGCAATCGCGTCACCTGCCGCGACTGGTTCCAGCTTTCGCTGAAGGAAGGCTTCACGGTCTTTCGCGACCAGCAATTCTCGTCCGATCAGGGATCTGCGGCGGTCAAGCGGATCGAGGACGTCCGCATCCTGCGGGCGTCGCAATTCCCGGAGGATGGCGGGCCGCTCGCCCATCCGGTGCGGCCCGATTCCTATATGGAGATCGCCAACTTCTACACCGCGACCGTCTACAACAAGGGCGCCGAGCTGATCCGGATGCTGCACACCTTGCTTGGGCGCGACATCTTCCGCGCCGGCGCCGACCTCTATTTCGAGCGGCACGACGGCGAGGCGGTGACCTGCGAGGATTTCGTGCGGGCGATGGAGGACGCGAGCGGGACCGATTTATCGCGCTTCCGCCTCTGGTATTCGCAGGCGGGGACGCCGCGGGTCGGCGCCGCGCTCGAGCACGCGCCGGGCTCCGGCCGGGCCCGCCTCCGGCTCGCCCAGCAAATTCCGCCGACGCCGGGCCAGACGGCCAAAAAGCCGATGCCCGTCCCGCTCCGAGTGGCTTTGTTCGGCGAGGCGACGGGCGCGAAGCTCGCCGAAGAGCTGGTCCTGCTCGACGGCGAGACGAAGGAAATCGCGTTCGACGGGATCGGCGAGCGGCCGATCCTGTCCGTCAACCGCGGCTTCTCGGCGCCGGTGATCGTCGACACCGACCGCACGTCCGCCGATCTCGCCTTCCTCTCGGCGCGGGACGACGATCCGTTCGCCCGCTTCGAGGCGATGCAGCAATTGATGCTCGACACGCTGACCGCGGCGATCCGCGGGCGCCCGCGGGACCATGCGGCGGTGATCGAGGCGGTGCGCGGCACGCTTGCCGACGAGGCGCTCGATCCGGCCTTCGTCGCCGAGGCGGTGCTGCTGCCGAGCGAGGCTTTCATCGGCGACCAGCTCGAAACGGTCGATCCGGAAGCGGTGCATCGGGCCCGGGAGGCGTTGCGCGCGGACCTCGGCGCCGAGCTCGAAAGCAAGTGGCGCTCGGCTTATGCGGCGCACGCCGCGAACCGCTACGAATATTCGCCCGCGGCCAAGGGCGCGCGGCGGTTGCGCACGGTCGCTTTGGGCTATCTCGCCGCCTCGGGCGCCGCCGACGTGTGGGCGATCGCCAGGCGCCAGTATGACGAGGCCGACAATATGACCGACCGGCAGGGCGCGCTCGGCGTGCTCGTCAACGGCGACGCGCCGGAGCGCGAGGTCGCGCTCGACGCCTTCTACGCGCGCTACCGGCACGACGCGCTGGTGCTCGACAAATGGTTCACAGCGCAGGCTCTCTCGAGCCGCGACGACACGCTCGAGGCCGTGACCGCGCTGGCCCGTCATCCCGACTTCACGCTCGCCAATCCGAACCGGCTGCGCGCTTTGGTCGGCGCCTTCTCGTCGAACCAGCGGGCGCTGCACCGCCCCGGCGGCGCGGGCTATCGCTTTCTCGCCGACATGATCCTCGCCGCCGACCGCATCAATCCGCAGACGGCGGCGCGCCTGGTCCCGCCGCTCGGCCGCTGGCGCCGCTTCGACGAAGCGCGCGGAGAGCGGATGCGCGCCGAGCTGGAGCGCATCGTCGCGACGCCAGGCCTGTCGAAGGATGTGTTCGAGCAGGCCTCGAAAAGCCTCGCGTAACGTGCCCCCACCGATCTCCGTCACGCTGGTGCCGCACGACCCGCGCTGGGCGGAGATGGCGGAGGCGCAAGCCACTCGGATCGCGAGTGCGGCCGGGCTCGTCGTCCACCATATCGGATCGACCGCGATCCCGGGCATCGCAGCCAAGCCGGTGATCGACCTGCTCGGAATCGTCTCCAGCCTCGCCGCGCTCGATGCGGCGCGGCCGGCGCTGGAAGCGCTCGGCTTCGCCTGGCACGGCGAATATGGGCTGGCCGGCCGCCGCTACTGCACTCTCTCCGATCCCGATAGCGGCGCGCGGCGGGTGCAGCTCCATTGCTATGCCGAAGGCGATTTCGCGATCGCGCGGCACCTCGCGTTTCGCGACTATCTGCGCGCCCGGCCGGAGATCGCCGCGGCATACGAGCGGGAAAAGGCGCGCTGCGCCGCTCTGCACCCGAACGACAGCCACGCTTATACGGACTGCAAGTGCGAGTGGATTACGCAGGTGGAATTGGAAGCGCTCGGCAATTTCTGAAGCTGCGTCGCTCAGCGGCCTCCGACCCAGGCGGCGACCTGACCGGCGATCTGGTTCGCCGCCTGGTTGAGCGCCGGCGCCACCAAGGCAGGCTGGGCGGCGGCGACGGGCACGCGCGCCTCGAAGCGCTGGGTGGCGACCGAGGCGCGGCCGCGCTCGAGCACCGCGTCGTAGAGCGCCACCGCCTCCATCCGGTCGGAATCGAGGCCGAACATCAGGAGCTGGCCGGTCAGGCGGGTGCCGGGCTCGTGGGTGAACTGGCCGGGATCGAGCACGACGCGGCCGGTGCGCGCCGAGATCGTCTCGGAGACGACGGCGCGGAACAATTCGCTGGGATCGTCCGACCAGAAGGCGTTCTTGAGATACTGGATGGTCTGCGGCGCGACGTAGACCGGCACGCGGGTGGTCTGGAGCGCGACCGGCACGGTCGGCTCGGCGACGGTGAGCGCCTCGCCGGGACCGGCCGCGCGGGCGTCGCCGACCGCCCGCGTCTGTTCGGCGCGCAGGGTCAGGAGCTCGCTCGGCGCGCCGCCGCCGAAGCAGGCGGAGAGGGCGAGTGCCGCCGCGGCGGCGATGATGTTGCGCGCTCTCATTGCTTGTTCCGTCTTCCTCGATAGTCGGGCAGCGATTGTCCGCCGATGATGCCGCCGACGCCCTGGCGCTCGATCCTTGTGGTGATCGCGCGCAGCGATTCGGAGGTCTCCCTGAGGTCCGCGATCAGCGATCCGACCTGCGGCAGGGTCTGGTTGGTGAAGGCGTTGACGCCGGGCCGCGCCTCGGCGAGCACCGCATTCAGATTCTCCATGCTCTGCTCGGCGGCGCGGATGGTGTGCCTCAGGTCGTTGACCAAAGGCCGCCCGTCATTGTTTACCAGCCGCTCGGTCGACCCCATCAGCTGCCCGGCGCGCTCCGCCGCCACGCCGGCCTGGCGGATCGCGATCCGCGCCTCGGCGAGCGTCGCCGCGATCTCGGGCGAGCGTTCGGCGAGCGACCGGCTGATCTCCTCGGTATTGGCGAGGATGCCGGCGATCGACTCCTGGTTGCGGTCGCCGAGCAGCTGGGTCAGCCGCTCGGTCAAGGTCGAGATGCGTTCGAGCAGCTCGGGCGCGGTGTTGAGGATCGCGCTGACGCCGCCGGCGCGCACCGGAATGACCGGCACCCCATAGGGGCATTGCGCCCGGGGGCTGTTCTCCGGGCATGTCATGGCCGGCGGACGCGGCCCGCGCGGCTGGATCTCCGGCGGATTGAGCTGGATCTGGCTGAGGCCGGTGAAGCCGACGCCGCGGATCGTCGCCGTGGTCCCCTGGAGGATCGGCGTCGAATCCCGCACGCCGACCCGGACGCGCACGAATTCGGGGTTGCGCTCCTCGAGGTCGATCGACTCGATCTGGCCGACCGGTACGCCGTTATAGGTGACCGCCGTTCCCTTCGCCAAACCCTCGACCGACTGGCGGAAGAAGATGTCGTAGGCGGCCTGGCGGTCGCCCGAGACCTGGCTCAGCCAGACGATGAACAGCACCAGCGCCGCGAGAAGCGCGAGCACGACGCCGCCGACGAGGATATGGTTCGATCGGGTTTCCATCAGCCCCTGGCTCTTTCCCTCTTATCGACGGTCGCGGCGGCCCGTCCGCGCGGACCTCTGAAATATTCCTGGATCCATTCATGGTCCAAAGCCAATAATTCCGGAATCGTTCCAATCGCCACCACCTTGCGGTCGGCGAGCACGGCGACCCGGTCGCAAATCGCATAGAGCGTATCGAGATCGTGGGTGATGAGGAAGACGGTCAGGCCGAGCGCGTCGCGAAGCTGGACGATGAGATCGTCGAACTGCGCCGCGCCGATCGGGTCGAGGCCCGCGGTCGGCTCGTCGAGGAACATGAGCTCCGGATCGAGCGCGAGTGCGCGGGCGATGCCGGCGCGCTTTCTCATGCCGCCCGAAAGCTCGGACGGGAACTTGGGCCCGACCTCGGGCCCGAGGCCGCTCATCACGATCTTGTAGGCGGCGATCTCGTCGAGCAGGGTCTCGTCCATATAGGGGAAATATTCGCGGATCGGCACCTGGACGTTCTCGGCGACGGTCAGCGTCGAGAACAGGGCGCCGCCCTGGAACAGGATCCCCCAGCGGCGGCGGACGTGCTTGGCCTCCTCCTCGGGCCGGTCGATCATCGATTCGCCGAACACGGTGATCTCGCCCTCGTCGGGCGTCTGCAGGCCGATGATCGAGCGCATCAGCACCGACTTGCCGGTGCCCGAGCCGCCGACGACGCCGAGGATCTCGCGCCGGCGCACGTCGAGGTCCAGTCCTTCGTGGACGATCTGGTCGCCGAAGCTGTTCTTGAGGCCGCGGACCTGGATGAGGGGAGAATCGTCGCTCACAGCCAGCCGATCGACGTGAAGAAGACGGCGAAGAAGGCATCGAGGACGACGACCAGGAAGATCGCCTGGACCACGGCGGCGGTGGTGCGAAGGCCGACCGATTCGGCATTGCCTTCGACCTGGAGGCCCTGGAAGCAGCCGGCCATCGAGATGATCAGGCCGAACACCGGCGCCTTGATCAGCATCTGCCACAAATCGGTCATCGGCACGACCTCGCGCAGGCGCTGGACGAAGGTGATCGGCGGAATGCCGAGATCGATCCAGACGAACATGCCGCCGCCGATCACCGCGAGCACCGAGGCGTAGAAGCCGAGCACCGGCATCAGCAGCACCGTCGCGAGCACGCGCGGAACAACCAGCGCCTCCACCGGCGACACGCCGATGGTGCGCATTGCGTCGACTTCCTCGGAGAGCTTCATCGAGCCGATCTGGGCGGCGAAGGCCGAACCGGAGCGGCCGGCGACCATGATCGCCGTCATCAGCAGGCCGAGCTCCTTGATGGAGCTGCGGCCGACCAGGTTGATCGTGAACACCTCGGCGCCGAACTGGCGCAGCTGGACCGCGCCCTGCTGGGCGATGACGATGCCGACCAGGAAGCTCATCAGCCCGACGATCGGCAGAGCGTGGACGCCGACATGCTCGAAATTGGTCACGACCGCGTTGATCCGCAGGCGCCGCGGATGGGTGATCAGGCTCCACAGCGAGATCAGCAGAGCGCCGAAGAAGCCGAGCAGTCCGTAGAGCGTCCGCCCCGCCACCGCCGTGCCGGCGCCGATCTGGGCGAGGACCCGCTGGAAGGCGGGCGTGCGGTCCGGCCGCACCTTGACCGGCTGGTCCGCTTTTTCGACCTGCTCGAGCAAGGATCGGTGCTCGTCGCTGGCGCCGACGACCTCGGCGCCGCGGTCGCGCTGGAGCTTGTACATCAGCCAGGCGCCGACCGTGTCCATCCGGTCGACGCCGGAGACGTCGAGCAGCAGCCGGTCGCCGCGGACGCCGTCCAGGCGCTGGGAGAATTTGCGGATCCTGGCGAGGGTGAGGTTGCCGGAGAAGCGCAGCACGCAGCGGCCGTCTTCGCTCGTCTCGGTAAAGTCCGGCATGATCGACATTATGGGAGCGGACCCTGCTTCAAAAGCGCGCGGGCGGCAAGCGCGGGAGGATGGACTCGGGCTACGCGCTGTGCTTGCCGGAAGTTCCATGAAGCGCCAGCTCGCCATTTACGACATGGACAAGACGATCACGCGAAAGGCGACCTACACGCCGTTCCTGGTCCATGCCTGCCTGCGGCTCGCGCCCTGGCGGATGCTGCTGCTGCCGCTGGTTCCGCTCGCGCTCGCCGCATTCGCGCTCCGCCTGATCGACCGCGGTCGGCTCAAGGAGTGGAATTACGTCCTGCTGATCGGGCGCGGCGTCGCGCCCGGACGGCTCGATCCGGTGATCGAGAGCTTCGCCGAGCGCCAGATCGCGTCCAACATCATGCCCGGCGCCCGCCGCAGCATCGCGGCGGACCGGGCAGCGGGGCGGCGCCTTGTGATGGCGACGGCCTCCTACCGCCTCTATGCCGCCGCGATCGCCAAGCGGCTTGGCTTCGACGACGTGATCGCGACCGATACGATGCGCGACGCGAAGGGCCGGACCGTCGCAAGGATCGACGGTGCGAACTGCTACGGCCTCGGCAAGCTCGACATGATCGAGGCCTGGCTGCAGCGCGAGGGGCTGGAGCGCGACGCGGTCCACATCCGCTTCTATTCGGATCACTTCTCCGACCATCACGTCCACCGCTGGGCGGACGAGCCGGTCGCCGCCAACGCCCACGACCGCCTGCGCCGCCTCGCCGAAGCAGAAGGCTGGGAAGTCGTAGACTGGCGCGACCGCCGCCGCGCGCAGAGACACTGAAACATCAAAGATATGTTTACAATGCCAAGCCTATGTAAATCGATTGTTAGAATAGAGCCAGAAATATCAAAATAAGTCCGACAATTTCTATTGCATGTTATTGACGGATGAATTGAACCAATTATGAGTGATTCGTTTCCGGTCGCAGGGGATCGGCTGCAGGGGAGGGACGAAGCATCGCGGACGGCTTCACCATACTCGCGTCTGTCGTAGTGGTCGGCGCTGCAGTGCTCGGCGGCGTGCCTAAGAAGGTCGATGGCGCCGCGTCGTCGCCGGTCCGCGCCGCGCAGCACCGGTCCGGCACCATCAGCCATTACGATTATCCCACGTCCGCTTTGCGGGCGCGGGCGGAGGGGCTGACGGCCGTGCGCCTACAGATCGGCCCGGACGGACGGGTGACGGGCTGCGCGGTGGAGCGGACGAGCGGGAGCTCGGCGCTCGACAGCACCACCTGCTCGCTGGCGCAGCGCCGCTTCCGCTTCACCCCCGCCGCCGATGCCAAGGGCCGGCCGGCCGCAGGGACGGGCCGCTACGACATGAATTGGAGACTGCCGGACGGGACGCCTGACTTGTCCGGAACGACGCCCGCGTCCGACTGACTCGCGTAACAGCCGGGCA
>DASQKE010000074.1:0-5545 GCA_035630675.1 Allosphingosinicella sp. | reverse complement strand
CGGATCCTGCCGTCATGCGCGTCCGACTTCGCCCAAATCACGAAGACGTCGGCGATCGGCGAGTTGGTGATCCACATCTTCGTGCCCGAGAGCCGGTAGCCGCCGTCGATCCTGGCGGCGCGGGTGCGCATCGATCCGGGGTCGGAGCCCGCGTCCGGCTCGGTCAGGCCGAAGCAGCCGATCTGCTCGCCGCTGGCGAGGCCCGGCAGATATTTCGTGCGCTGCTGCTCGCTGCCGTAGGCGTGGATCGGATACATGACGAGCGAGGACTGGACCGACATGGCCGAGCGATAGCCGCTGTCGACCCGCTCGACCGCGCGCGCGACGAGGCCGTAGCTTACATAATTGAGCCCGGCGCCGCCATATTGCGGCGGAATGGTCGCGCCGAGCAGGCCGAGCTCGCCCATCTCGCTCATGATGGCGCGGTCGAATTCCTCGTCGAGGAAGGCATCGGTGACGCGCGGCTGGAGCCGCTCCTGCGCATAGGCTTCGGCCGTATCGCGGACGAGGCGCTCCTCATCGGAAAGCTGCCCGTCCAGCGCGAACGGGTCCGCCCAATCGAAGGGGAGGGGCCTCGCTTTCATGTCGTCCTCGTCTCGTGGATGCGCCCGCTCACTGCCCCGAGCGGGCGATATTGTCCACACCCGCACGGGACGTCGTGCAGGACCATGGCGGAGAGGGTGGGATTCGAACCCACGGTGAGCTTGCACCCACGGCGGTTTTCAAGACCGCTGCCTTAAACCACTCGGCCACCTCTCCCGGCCCACCGGCTCTACCGCGCGCCGGCATTTTTGCGCAAGCCGCGGCAATTGCGCTCTTTCATGTGCGAGACAGCATGTGCAATGTAATCGGCGCAGCGAGGTGTAGCATGCGCGTACTCTTTTCCCTGGCCGCGGGCGTCGCGGCGATGACGTCCCCAACCGAGCTTGGCACGAGTGGCTCCTCCTTGGCGCCCATGATCGCAACTGCGGCAGCGGCGGCGCAGTCGGGTCCGCTCAGCGAAGAGGGGTTCCGCGCCTATCTCCCCCAGCTACGTGCTCAGGCCGAGCGGGCAGGAGTCAGCCGCATTACGATTGAGCGCGTCTTCCCGACACTCATCTTCAGCCGCCGCGCGGTGGAGCTCGACCGCGCCCAGCCCGGCGGAAGTCCCGGCAGCAGCGCCAACCCCCCCTTCGCGCCCTATCGCGCCCGCCACGTCACGCCGGCTTTGATCTCGCGCGGCCGCGACCGCTACGCGGCGAACCTGCCCCGCCTGCGCGACATCGGCCGGCGCTACGGCGTCGATCCGAGCGTCCTGGTCGCGATCTGGGGGAAGGAGACCAGCTTCGGCGCGGTCACCGGCGACTTCGACCTGCTCAACGCGCTCGCGAGCCTGGCCTATGACGGGCGCCGCCGGCAGCTCTTCTCCGAGGAGTTCGTAGCGACCTTGCGGATGATGGAGCGCGGCATTCCCCGCTCGACTTTGGTCGGCAGCTGGGCCGGGGCAACCGGCCATCCGCAATTCCTGCCGAGCGTCTACCTGCGTCTCGCGGTCGACGGCGACGGCGACGGCCGCGCCGACATCTGGAACAGCCAGATCGACGCGCTCGCCTCGATCGCCAATTATCTCAGCAATGCCGGCTGGAAGCCGAACCTGCGCTGGGGCGTCCCGGCGACGGTGCCCGCCGGCTTCAACCGCGCGGCCGTGGCGCCGCGCACCCGAGCGCCGCGCTGCCCGCGCGTGTTCGAGCGCCACAGCCGCTGGATGACCGTCGCCGAGTGGCGTCGGCTCGGCGTCGTTCCGCTCCGCTCGGGCCTTGCCGATCGCGACATGGCCTCGCTGATCGAGCCGGACGGGCCCGGCGCGACCGCCTATCTCACGACCAACAATTACCGCTCGATCCTCGATTATAATTGCTCGAACTTCTACGCGCTGAGTGTGCTGCTGCTCGCCGACGGCATTGCGGGCTGAGCCGGGCGAATTCGCCGCCCGAAGCGTCTGGCGGAGGGGCGGGGGAGCGGTTAATGAGAAGCGCAACGGCCGTGTTCGACGGCACGGCCAAGCTTCGGGAGCAAATTCAAAGATGATGCGTAAGCCGCTGCTTTTGCTCAGTCTGTCGATTGCGTTCGTCGCGCCCGCTTCGGCTTCGGCGCCGCCCTTCGATACGCCGGCCCCGGTCGCTTTCATGGTCGATCTCTCATCGGGAGCGGTGCTCTACGCCAAGGATGCGGACCGGCGGATGCCGCCCGCCTCGATGGCCAAGATCATGACCGTCCACGTCGCGTTCGACCTGATCAAGTCGGGCGAGCTCCGGCTCGACAAGGTGTGCACGGTGCGGCCCGAGACCTGGCAACGCTGGCACGGGCCCGCGGCGGGATCGACAATGTTCCTGTCGGCCGGCGAGCAGGTGAGGGTGCGCGACCTGCTCCACGGCATCGTCACGCTCTCCGGCAACGATGCCTCGGTCGCCCTCGCCGAGTGCATCTCGGGCACCGAGCCAGCCTTCGTCGCCTTGATGAACCGCGAATCGCAGCAGCTCGGCCTCAGCAACACGCATTGGGGCAATCCGGTCGGCTGGCCCGACGGCGGCGTCACGTTCACGACCGCGCGCGACCTCGCGACCCTGGCCCGCGCGACGATCCAGGACCATCCGCGCCTCTATCGCGAATTTTACGGCCAAACCGACTTCACCTGGGGCCGCACGCTCGGCGGCAACCAGCCGATCACGCAGGGCAACCGCAATCCGCTGCTCGGCCGCGTCGCCGGGGCGGACGGGCTCAAGACCGGCCATACCGAAGAAGCCGGCTACGGCTTCGCCGGCTCCGCCGATCGGGGAGGGCGGCGGCTGGTGATGGTGGTGAGCGGCCTCACCAGCTTCAACCAGCGCATCGAGGAATCGGTGCGATTCATGGAATGGGGCTTCAACGCCTGGCAGGCGCGACCCTTGTTCGCGCGGGGCGAGCGGGTCGGCGAGGCCCGAGTCCAGCTCGGCAGCGACGGCAGCGTCGGCCTGGTCGCGCCGCGCGACATCGCGGTGACCTACCCGGCCGGACTCGGCCAGGACGTGCGCGCCCGCATCGTCTATCAGGGTCCGGTCAAGGCGCCGATCGCGCAGGGCCAGCACATCGCCGACCTCGTCGTCACCGCCGGCGGCGTCGAGCAGACCATGCCCCTTGTCGCCGAGAATGCGGTCGGAGGGGCGGGCTTCTTCGGGCGGATCCTCGCCGGCTTCGGGCGGCTGTTCGGCGGAGGCGCGTGAGCGGCCGCTTCATCAGCCTCGAAGGCGGGGAAGGGGCCGGCAAGTCGACCCAGATCCGCCGCCTCGCCCAGGCGCTCCGCGCCCGCGGCCTGGAGGTGGTCGAAACCCGCGAACCCGGCGGCAGCCCCGGCGCCGAAGCGATACGCGCACTGCTGCTGGAGGGCGACGAGCAGCGCTGGACGCCCGAGGCCGAGGCCTTGCTGTTCGCCGCCGCCCGCGCCGACCATGTCGCCAGAACCATTCAACCCGCGATCGTGCAGGGCAAATGGGTGCTGTCCGACCGCTTCCTCGACAGCTCGATCGCCTATCAAGGCGGCGCCGGCGGCCTCGGCTTCGAGCGGATCCGTGCGCTCCACGATTTCGGCAGCCACGGCTTCCTGCCCGACCGGACCCTGCTCCTGCGCCTGTCCCCGGACGAAGCGGCCGCGCGCGCGGACAGCCGCGACTCGGGGAGCGCGGACAGAATCGGCGCCCGCGGCCGCGACTATCATGCCCGCGTCGCCGCCGCCTTCGAGCGGCTCGTCGGGGAAGAGCCC
Organism: Allosphingosinicella sp.; assembly: GCA_035630675.1. Lineage (GTDB taxonomy): Bacteria > Pseudomonadota > Alphaproteobacteria > Sphingomonadales > Sphingomonadaceae > Allosphingosinicella. The sequence goes on along the minus strand of DASQKE010000074.1, from coordinate 1,770 downwards.
AGCCGCTACCGGATCGTCGACGCCGGCGGCGATGCCGACGGGGTAACGCAACGCCTGCTCGCCGCGCTCGAGGATCTGCTGTGACGCCGCTCTTTGGTCATGAAGAAGCGGTCGCCGCGTTCGGTGAGGGCCTTGCTTCGGGCCGACTTCACCACGCCTGGCTGATCAGCGGGCCGGAGGGGGTCGGCAAGGCCTTGTTCGCGGACAAAGCGGCGCTGCGCCTGCTTGCCGAGGGCGCCGGGCCGCAGGTGACGCTGCCGGGCCTCGACGTCCCCGACGATCACCCGAGCGCGAGGCTGGCAGCGGCGGGAAGCCATCCCGATCTGATGCGGCTCGAGCGATTGCAGAAGGACAATGGCGAGCTCGCCCGCTCGATCACTGTCGACCAGGTCCGCGGCCTGCAGCGCCTGTTCGCCACGACCGCCTCCATGTCGCCCTGGCGCGTCGTCGTCATTGATTCGGCCGACGATCTCGAGCGCGGCGCCGCCAACGCCTTGCTCAAGAATCTGGAGGAGCCGCCGCCGAAGAGCGTCTTCTTCCTCGTCAGCCACGCCTCGCAGCGCCTGCTGCCGACGATCCGGTCCCGCTGCCGCCAGCTGCGCCTGTCGGCACTCGACGGTGCCGCCATGACGTCAGCCCTGAGCGCCGCACTGCCGGACGCGGACCAGGCGGAGATCCGCTCGCTGGCCGAAGCAGGGCAGGGCTCGCCCGGCCGCGCAATCGCCTTCCGCGGCCTCGATGTCGGCGCGCTCGACCGCACGATGCGCGAGCTCGCCGCGACCGGAGACCCGACCAACGCCCGCCGCGCGGCGCTGGCCGGCGCGCTCTGCCTCAAATCCGCCCAGCCGCGCTACGAAGCGTTTCTCGACCGCGCGCCCTCCTTCATCGCCGCGGCGGCGCGGGAACGGAGCGGCGGCGCGCTGGCCGAGGCGCTACGCCTGTGGGAGCGCGCCTCCGAGCTGGCGGCGACCGCCACCCGCCTGTCCCTCGACCCGCAGAGCGTGGTGTTCGAGCTCGGTTCGACGATCGCGGCGCTGGCACCGGCGCGGGACCGGGCCGCCTGAGCGGGTGACGGCCCGGCGCTGATGCTCTAAACGCGCGCCGATGGCCGAGCCTTTCTACATCACCACCGCGATCAACTATCCCAACGGCCGCCCCCATGTCGGCCACGCCTATGAGGCGATCGCCACCGACGCCATCGCCCGCTTCCAGCGCCTGTCCGGCCGCGACGTCTTCTTCCTGACCGGAACCGACGAGCACGGGCTCAAGATGGCGCAGGCGGCGCGCGAGCGGGGCGTGAAGCCTGCGCAGCTCGCTGATGAAATGTCGGCCATTTTCCGCCGGATGGACGAGCGGCTTCAGATATCGTTCGACCGCTTCATCAGGACTACCGAGCCAAGCCATCATCGCGCCAGCCAGGCGATTTGGCAGGCCATGGCCGAACGCGGCGACCTTTATCTCGGCCGCTACGAAGGCTGGTATTCGGTCCGCGACGAAGCTTATTATGACGAGGCGGAGCTGGCCGTCGCCGACAGCGGCGAGAAGCTCTCCCCGCAGGGGACGCCGGTCGAATGGACGGTCGAGGAAAGCTGGTTCTTCCGGCTCTCCGCCTATCAGGACCGACTGCTCGCGCATTACGCGGCGCACCCGGACTTCATCCGTCCGGACGCGCGGCGCAACGAAGTGATGCGGTTCGTCGAGGGCGGGCTTTCCGATCTGTCGGTGTCGCGGACCAGCTTCGACTGGGGCGTTAAGGTGCCGGGCTGCGAG
>DASQKE010000073.1:0-3852 GCA_035630675.1 Allosphingosinicella sp. | reverse complement strand
TGGGCACGCCACCCTGCCAAGCGGGTTAGGCGTCGGCCGGCTCCGGCTTCGCGCCGACCCCCGACACCGCGGCGACTTCGGCGGCGAAGTCGGTTTCCTTCTTGTCGATGCCCTCGCCGAGCTGGAAGCGGACGAAGGCGTTGACCGCGATCGGCGCGCCGATCGCCTTGGCCTCGGCGGCGACGACGTCCTCGACCCTGGTCTTGTTGTCGATGACGAAGAGCTGGCTCATCAGCGCGCTCTCCTTGCGGAACTTGGCGAGCGCGCCTTCGACCATCTTGGCGACGATGTCGGCCGGCTTGCCGCTCGCGGTCGCCTTTTCGGTGGCGATCGCGCGCTCGCGCTCGATCACGGACTGATCGAGCTCGCTGCCCGAAAGCGCCTGCGGGTTGGCGGCGGCGATGTGCATCGCGAGCTGCTTGCCGAGCGCATTTAGGCGCGCCGCATCGCCCGAACTCTCGAGCGCGACCAGGACGCCGATCTTGCCGAGGCCGGCGGCGGCGGCGTTGTGTACGTAGGAGACGACGACGCCTTCCGGCACCTGCAGCACCGCGGAGCGGCGCAGCGACTGGTTCTCGCCGATGGTGGCGATGTTGGCGTTGAGCTTCTCCTCGACGGTGCCGCCCGACGGCCAGCTCGCCACAAGCAGGCCCTCGACGGTGCCAGAGCCGGTCAGCGCCAGCCCGGCGACGGTGCGGACGAACTCCTGGAACTGCTCGTTCCTGGAGACGAAGTCGGTCTCGGAATTGACCTCGACGACGGCGCCCCGATTGCCCTCGACGGCGACGCCGACGAGACCTTCCGCGGCCGTGCGGCCGGCCTTCTTGGCGGCGGCGGCAAGTCCCTTGGTGCGCAACCAGTCGATCGCGGCTTCCATGTCGCCCTGGGTCTCGCCCAGCGCCTTCTTGCAGTCCATCATGCCGGCGCCGGTGCGCTCGCGCAGCTCCTTGACGGAGGCGGCCGTGATCTCAGCCATGTTCGTTTCCTTCGTGGTTGCGCAGCGCGGGCACGAAAGACCGCTGCTGCCATATCCAAAACCGCTAGGGCTGAGCCTGTCGAAGCCCGGGTTCGCGCGCTGCAAACCGCCCTTCGACAGGCTCAGGGCTAGCGGGTGGGGAGGAGCCGAGGCGCCTCCCCCCGTTTCGCTCAGGCCTCGGCGAGCGCCGCTTCGGCGGGGGGCTCGTCCATCGCGCCGACATCCTCGCCGCGGGCGGCGGCGCCGCCCGACTTGCCAGCGAGAACCGCGTCGCAGATCGCGTCGCAATAGAGGCGAATCGCGCGGCTCGCATCGTCATTGCCCGGGACCGGGAAGGCGATGCCCTGCGGGCTGGCGTTGGAATCGAGGATCGCGATCACCGGGATGCCGAGCACATTGGCTTCCTTGATCGCGAGCTCTTCCTTGTTCGCATCGATGATGAAGATGACGTCCGGAAGGCCGCCCATGTCGCGGATGCCGCCCAGCGACGCCTCGAACTTGTCGCGCTCGCGGGTGAGCTGGAGCACTTCCTTCTTGGTCAGGCCCGCAGTGTCGCCGCTGAGCTGCTCCTCGAGGCTCTTGAAGCGCCGGATCGAGTTCGAGATCGTCTTCCAGTTGGTGAGCATTCCGCCCAGCCAGCGGTGGTTGACGAAATGCTGGCCCGAGCGGCGCGCCGCTTCCGCGATCGGATCCTGCGCCTGGCGCTTGGTGCCGACGTAGAGCACCTTGCCGCCGGAGGCCGCGGCCTGGCGCACGAAATCGAGCGCGCGCGCGAACAAAGGCACGGTCTGCGACAGATCGATAATGTGAACCCCGTTCCTGTCGCCGAATATGTACGGCTTCATCTTGGGATTCCAGCGGTGGGTCTGGTGGCCGAAATGCGCTCCGGCCTCGAGCAATGCCTGCATGCTGACGTCGGGTGACGCCATATCGATTCTCCTTCCGGTTATGCCTCTGCGGGGCCGAGAAAGCTGGCTTGCACCAGCCACCGGTGATGATGGCTCCGCATGTGGAATGGCGCGCATCTAGTCCGCGGCGGCTCCGAAATCAAGCGCTCGATCGCGGAACGAGCGGCGAACATCGAGCCGTTTCAACGGCCTGTGGATCAAAATCCGATCTGGGGCGTTTGATTCATGTTAAGCGGCAGGGGTATGACCCATGGTTCACCTGATAGCGATCCTGTTTTTCGCCGGCATTCTGGTCGGTCTCGCGCTCGTGCTTCAGTTCACGATCCGCGATTCCTGGCAGGATATGGTCGCCGCCTTCATGGGTCGGCCGATGCCGAGCCGGACCCGTCCGCCCGTGCCGGCCATGGTCTCGGTCCCGCGTTCGCGGATGCGGCGCGCCGCCGCCTGACCTTCGCGTAGCTCCAGACGCTCAGCGGAATCGTCAGCACGTAGAGAATCGCGACGACGCTCAGCGTTTCCCACGGCGCCGAGACCAAGGCGCCGCCGAGCAAGGCCACCAGCAGGATCGCCTCAAGCCGGACATGGCGCCGCAAGCGCAGCGATCCCCAGGTGAAGGTCGCGAGGCTCGAAATGGCGAGGAAAGCGATCAAAGCCGCCCACGGCGCGACCACGGCATGGTCCCGCAGCCAGTCCCATTGCCGGTCGCTCGCCAGCCACAGGATGATCGGCAACAGCAGCAGCCCCGCCCCCGCCGGCGCCGGCACGCCGGTGAGATAGCCGGCGGACTTGTGGGGCTGGTCCTCGATGTCGATGCGCGCGTTGAAGCGGGCGAGACGCAGCGCCATGCAGACCGCATAGGCCAAAGCGAACAGCCAGCCGATCCGCGGCCAGTGCTGCAGCGCCCAGAGGTGGAGGATGATCGCCGGCGAGACTCCGAAGGCGATCACGTCGGAGAGCGAATCGAGCTCGGCGCCGAACCTTGTCTGGCCCTTGAGGGCCCGCGCTATACGGCCGTCGAGACCGTCGAGCACCCCCGCCCCGACCACGGCATAGACCGCATAGGCCCATTCCTCCGCGATCGCGAACCTGACGCCGGTGAGCCCGACGCACAAAGCGAGCGCGGTCACCGCATTGGGGACGACCGCGCGCAGCGGGATGCCGCGCCTCGGCCCCTCCCGCCGCGGCGCCGGATTCACTGGGCGACGCCCTCGATCAGCTCGGAGACGCCGATCCTGGCGACGATGGTCTCGCCGGCGACGGTGCGCTGGCCGAGTAATAGCTGCGGTGCGGTGTTCGGGGGGAGATACACGTCGACGCGGCTGCCGAAGCGGATCAATCCGACACGCTGGCCGGTGGCGAGCCGGTCGCCGGGCTTGACCCAGGGCACGATCCGCCGCGCGACGAGGCCGGCGATCTGGGTGAAGCCGACGCGGGCGCCGTTATCGTCCTGGACGAGGATGTGCTGGCGCTCATTGTCCTCGCTGGCTTTGTCGAGGTCGGCGTTCAAGAACTTGCCGGCGATGTAGACGACGCGCGTGACCACGCCCGGGATCGGCGTGCGATTGATGTGGACGTCGAACACGCTCATGAAGATCGAGACGCGCACCACCGGATCGTCGCCGAGGCCGTCCTCGCCCTGGAGCTCGCGCGGCGGCGGCACGCTGGTGATCATGGTCACCATGCCGTCGGCGGGGGCGACGATCAGCCCCTCCCCCGTCGGCGTCGTCCGGATCGGATCGCGGAAGAAGGCGGCCACCCACAAGGTCAGGCCGGCCATGATCCAGCCGACGAAGTCCCAGTCGACCACCCAGAAGAAGAGCAAGGCGATCGCCGCGGCGATGACGACGAACTTGCGCCCTTCGGGGTGGACGCTCGGCATTCGGTAGCGGACGTTCGTCGTGACGAGGTCCGGCTTTTCGAGGGATGGCATCGCGCGTCTTTAGGCGGTGCGCCGCGGGGAGACAACCG
>DASQKE010000072.1:0-4761 GCA_035630675.1 Allosphingosinicella sp. | reverse complement strand
TGCGAATAGCGGGAGCGAGAAAATGGCGCTAACGATCGGATTGGTTCAGCGCCTGAAGGTGACTGCCCCGCCGGTGCTGGCCTGGGTCTATATCGGGCCGACATCCAGCAACACGACGTTTCTTTTCGTCCACCAGCCGGCCGGTCTTCCACCCGAGGAGATCGCCTATCGCGCGACGATGGTCGACGCGCTCAGCAGCGCGGCGATCGCGGGGCATGAGGTAAGCGCGACGCACGCGACCGCCGGCTCCGAGATCACGATGGTCGAGATTCTGGCTTAAGGGGGCGCCGCTCATGGCCACCACGAGCGGCCTGGTCCAGAAGCTGAAATGGGTCCAGAACCTCCAGTCGGCGTTCGTCTATATCGGCGCCGCCCCGAACGCCGTGCAGCTCAAGCTCGTGCAATTCGACGGGACCGATCCCGAGTCCTTCTCCAGCAGCCGCGCCATCATCGCTGCGCTGACCCGGGCGCTCGTGCACCGCCTTCCGGTGAGCGTCTTCCACGGCACGGGCAGCACCGTGATCACCGGCGTCGACCTCCGACCGGCCGCGATCCAGATCGACGCCGTCGAGGTCACGCAGGCGATCCAGACGCTGGCGCACGCAGTGCCGCTGCTCGCCGCCAAGCCGACGGTCGTGCGCGTCTATCTGAGCTCCCAGATGGCGGCGCCCGTCACCGTGCGCGGGACGCTGCAGGTCGTGCACAGCAGCGGTTCGGTCGAGCTTGTCGCGTCGGCCGCCGACGTCGTCGTCGATCCCGCCGAATTCCTCGCGACGGCCGCCAAGCGCGACGATGCCGCGAAGACCCTGAACTTCCTGCTCCCTTCCGGCAGCACCGCCGCCGGAACCATCGACGTCAGCCTCGCCGGCCTCGAGGACGCCGGCACCGGCGCGACTTACGATGTCGTTCCCCTGGGCGTCCTGCAATCGCGCACGTTCGAGGCGACGCCGCCGATGCGGATCACCGTCGTCGGCTTTACCTATTCGATGCCGACCCTGTTCGCCCCCACCGCGCAGGACTTCGACCTGATGCGCTCCTGGCTGACTCGCGCCTATCCGACCGGCGAGGTCATCTGGTCGCAGCGATCGGTTGCCGCCAATGCCGCGCCGCCGTTCGGATGCAGCGACATCAACACCCAGCTCGCAGCGATCAGGGCGCTCGACGTCGCCGCTGGAACCGACGCGCGAACCCATTATTACGGGCTCGTCAGCGACGGAGGCTTTTTCATGCGCGGTTGCGCGGCGGTGCCTGGAGTTGCCAATCCCGCCGCGGTCGGCTGCGGCCCGACGGGCCCGGGCGATTGGGGGTGGGACTTCGACGGCAGCTACGGCGACTGGTATGGCGGGCACGAGCTCGGCCACACCTACGGAAGGAAGCATCCGGGCTTTTGCGGCGAGACCGCGGACGACCTCGCCAATTATCCGTTCGACAACGGCCAGCTTTCGAACGCGGACGGCCTCTATGGCGGCTTCGACGTCGGCGATTCCGTCAACGGCCTTGGAATGGCCGCGCTGCCGGGCGTCGTGTGGCACGACGTGATGACCTATTGCGCCCGGCAGTGGCTCAGCTCCTATACCTATACGGGCATCCGCCAGCGCCTCGTCGACGAGGATGCGCTTCCCGCCGGAGCGGTCATGGGCGCCGGCCGGCCCGACGAGCGGTTCAGCGGCGGTGGCGAGAAGGCCGTCCGAAAGTCCCCGCCCGCGCGCCGGCGGCTGGTCCAGGTGGTGGGCCGCGCCGATTTCGAACGAGGTGCCGGATCGATCGACTACGTCCTGCCGCTCGACGATGCGGCGCCTTCCGCGCCGGATCCCGAGAGCGGCATCGCGCTGCAGACGAGGGACGCCACCGGCAAGGTGCTCGAACGCGTCGCGATCGGCGCGATCCCCGTCGCCGATGAAGGCCATGGCAGCCGGAGGGTCCTGATCAGCGCGGTCATCGCGGTCCATCCGGACGCTGCAGGGCTCGATCTGCTCGTCGCCGGCGAGATCGTCGACCGCTTCGCAGCAGGCGGCGAGCCGGCGGTCGTTTCCGAAGCGGAGGCCAGGAGCACCGATAGCGGAGCGGAGCTCTGCTGGCGCACCGCGTCCGGGCCGGCCGCGGCGGCGACCTACACGGTGCAGATCAGCCGCAATGGCGGCAGGACCTGGGAAACGATCGGTGTCGGGCTGCGGGCGCCGCGCGTCCCGCTCGACGAGGCGATGGTGAAGGAGCGGCGACCCGTGCGCGTACGCGTGCGGGCCAGCAGCGGCTTCGCGGCGACCGAGACCGAGTTCGACTATCCGGCCGGCCTCGCCCCGGGCTCCGCAAGCGGCGCGAAGGAAGCCCGCCATACGACTGAATACGTCCCCCGGAGCGGCTTCCTCGAACGGCTGATCAGGGCGCTGCTGCGCATGTTCACCGGCAGGCGGGGGCCCCCAGCCGGACGATAGCGCTCGCGCCCGAACCCGAGGCGAGCGCGCGGCGGTCCCCCCGGCCGCGGCAAGGCGGTTGCCGCCCCGAAGGACGCCTGACCGCCGCCTGCGATTTCGCCGAACGAAAACGTGGTTACTTTTTCGTAGCAATCGCCGTGTTAGCTTTCGATTCGTGAGCGGAATCGACGACATCCTGATCGAACGGATCTTCTCGCCGGCGGCGGGGTGGCTGGAGCACCGGCTCGGCCTCGGCCAATGGCGGGTCGCGATCGAGTGCCTGAACGGCCACGTCGCCTGCTATCTCGCCGGCGTCGCCTTCGCCATCGCCGGCAAGGGCACGGGGGACGGCATCTTCGTCGATCTCCTCGCCGCCTTGCTGTGGCTCGGGATCATGGAGGCCGTCCGCCGCGCCGCGATGCGCCAGGCCGGGTCCTCGATGGGAGCGCAGACGGCGCGGCTCGGCGAGTGGCGCTTCCGCTGCATCTTCCTCGTCATGCTCCCGGTCAGCCTCTGCTACGTCGAGGGCTGGGCCAGCGGCTTCTACACCGCCTCGCTCGCTTTGCTCACCGCGCATCTCTATTTCAAGGCGTGCGACGCACCGCCGCCCGGGCGCAAGCGCCGCCTCGCTTTCACCCGCGCCGTCTGAAGCGGAACTGTAACGGCCCCAGGAGCGTCTTGGATACAGGCTCGAGCATACGGGCTCGACGGAATCCAGGGAGTTCAAGGCCATGAATATCATTCTCGCATTGGTGATCGGCGGCATCATCGGCTGGCTGGCCAGCATCGTGATGCGCACCAACGGCCAGCAGGGCCTGATCCTCAACGTCGTCGTCGGCATCGTCGGCTCGCTGCTCGGCAGCTTCCTGCTCGGCGGCTTCTTCGGCGCGGAGGGCAACATCATGGACAGCCCGCTCAGCGTCGGGACTTTGCTCGCGGCGTTCGTCGGCGCGCTGCTGCTGCTCGCGATCGTCAATCTGTTCACCCGCCGCTCGGTGCGTTAAGCGCCGCTCCGGCAGGGATGGCGAAGGGCCCGCGGGTGCGATTCCCGCGGGCTTTTTCGTGCCTGCGGCGCGGCCCGCACAGGCGCTGATCGAGATCAAGATTCTATCCCCGTTATCCCCGTTATCCACAGGCAGATTCCTCTGGCGCGAATCGGTTGGGGCAGCCAATGTCCGAATGCGGCCGGGAAGTCGGTTCCTCCGGAAACGGAGAGACTGGCGGAACGGAAGCGGCCCAGAGCGGCAGCGGCGGACCTTCGGGAATGCCGACGATGCTGGAAGGTCGGGCGCTTTGAGGAAGAAGCGTGAGGCAGAGGCGCAAGCCGAAACCGACCCCACTTTTCTCCTAGCGTCCAGCGGGACCGGAGCCTTCGGGCGAAGGAATCGCGAAAGGGAGCCGGCGAAGTTCGCTTCTTCGGCACCCGATCGGAACCCGGCGGAGTTCGCTCCAACGGTGACCGGAAAGAGCAGGCAACGAGCTTCGGCTCGATGTCCTGTCTCTCGGGAGACCATCAGAGCTTGCTCTGGCGGCGACCCGGAAAGGGTCCCATTGAAGTTCGCTTCGATGGATCGCCCTGGGAACCTGGAAGGAGCTTCGGCTTCGGAAGGGAACCCGAAAGGGAACCGACCGAGGCCGCAAGGCCTCGGCCGGAACCCGATCCCCGGAACGGCGGAACGCTTCGGCGGACCGTACGACCGCGGACAGTGGGGGCCGGCAGCAATGCCGGCCCCCATTCGCGTTTGGGGCATGCCACCAAGGACCCGAGCCCGGCTCCGCGCGATCCGCAGCGTCAATCGACGCGCCCACCGACAACCTTCCTCCAGTTACCGCGAACGCGAGGTTTCAGTTCTGCTCAGCGGGTGGCCGAACGGTGCCGCGAGGCCTTCAAGTCGTCTGCCTCCAATGCATTGGCAAGAGCGACCTGATTCATCCGGTAGCCCTTTGATAGGCTTCGTCTGGCTGGTCGCTTTGTATCACTCGCCCAACCTGGCTTAGAAGGCTTAGCTTAGATCCCAACGACTGTCTGTCTTTGACTACCGCGACAAGGCCGGGCGGGTTGGGGGTCGCTGCAAGGTCATGGAAAGCTGTACTGGTCCTATAGACCGATATCGGATGATCGCTCACGGCTTGGAACACCGTGCGAGCATTGCCCACCTTGAGCAAAGCCGAGACCTCCCATTCTTGTGTTGATGACCCGATGATTCTCTGGCCCGGCTCGACGTGCGCAGGTCCGAAGATCCGAACGAGCCTTTCGCGCAAATACTCTTCGATCTCTTCGCCGCCTTCCGCCAGTCGCGAAAACACCGTCTGGGCAAGGTTCCAGGAGGCCGCCCCAATGTCGGATATT
>DASQKE010000071.1:0-4220 GCA_035630675.1 Allosphingosinicella sp. | reverse complement strand
GCCGGTCGAACATCATTCTCAGCCCCCAGAACGAGTATCTGCGGCAGTTCAGGGGCACCCCCCGATAAAGGAGGGGCGGCGGAACATTCAAATCCGGTTCAGGCGCACCATCTAGCGTGTCAGGCAAAGGGATGCGTCCGGTCCGGTGCTCCGGGCTGCGATCAAGGAGGAACGACAGGTGCGTTACGTCTATGGAATCACCGCGGCCCTGCTCCTCGGTGGCACGGTGGCGACGCTGAGCAACCCGGTCGGCGCGCAGGTTGCGCAGAACGAGCCGGGCACGATCAGCGCGGCCGCGCCGCGGGCCGGAGCGCCGATGAGCTTCGCCGACCTGGTCGCGCGGCTGCAGCCGGCGGTGGTCAACATCTCGACGCGGCAGGCGATTACCGCGCCCCAGGGCGGCCGCATGCCGCCGGGCTTCGAGGAATTCTTCCGCCGCTTCGGACGCGAAGTCCCGCAGGGCGGCGACCAGAACGTCACCCAGCGCGGCAACTCGCTCGGGTCCGGCTTCATCGTCTCTGCCGACGGCTACATCGTCACCAACAACCACGTCGTCGCGCCGACACGCGACAATGCCGTGGTCGAGGCAATTACGGTGACCCTCAATGACGGCAGCGAGCTGCCCGCCGAGATCGTCGGCCGAGACACGCTTTCCGACCTCGCCGTCCTTCGCGTCCGTCCGCGCGGCGCGCTGCCGTTCGTCCGCTTCGGCGATTCGCGCCAGACCCGGGTCGGCGACTGGGTGATCGCGATCGGCAATCCGTTCATGCTCGGCGGCACCGTCACCGCCGGCATCGTCTCGGCGCTCCACCGCAATATCGGCGCCGGCAATTACGACCGCTACATCCAGACCGACGCGCCGATCAATTCGGGGAATTCAGGCGGCCCGATGTTCGACCTTCAGGGCAATGTCATCGGCATCAACACGGCGCTCATCTCGCCGACCGGCGGCAATGTCGGCATCGGCTTCGCGATTCCCGCCGAGCAGGCGCGGCCGATCGTCGAGACCTTGATGCGCGGCGAGCGCGTGCGGCGAGGCTATCTCGGCGTCGCGCTGCAGTCCGTGAGCGACGCAGGGGTCGCCGAAGCGCTCGGCATCGAGCGGAATCGCGGCGAGCTGATCCGTTCGGTCAGCCCCGGCGGGCCGGCGGCCAGGGCCGGCCTCCAGCAGGGCGACGTTGTCATGAGCGTCAACAACCAGCCGGTCACGCCCGAACAGACCGCCTCCTATCTGATCTCGACGCTTCCGGTCGGGTCGCGCGTGCCTTTCGAGATCCTGCGCGACGGCCAACGCCGCGCCGTTACGGTGACGCTCGCGGAGCGGCCGACGGAAGAGGAGCTCGGCCGGCTCAACCAGAATCAGGAAGGCGGTCCCGCGGCCGCGCCGCCGGGAGGAACCAAGGAGGCGCAGTCGAGCGGCCAGCGCTCCACTCGCGAAGGGCTCGGCCTCACCGTCCAGACGCTGACGGCGGACGTGGCGAGGGAGCTGCGGCTCGATCCGAGCCTGCGCGGCGTCGTGGTCACCGCGGTCGATTCGAATAGCGACGCCGCGGTCAAGAACCTCCAGCCGGGCGACGTCATCCTGTCGATCGACAATCGGCCGACGCGGACGCCCGAGGAGGCGGCGGCCGCGGTCGCGGCGGCGCGGCAGGCGCGGCGCCGCACCGTGTTGCTGCTGGTGCGACGCGGCAACCAGCCGCCGCTCTATATCGGCGTGCAGATCGCCGCCGCGCGCTGATCCCCGCCCGCTTGCCGTCGCGATTTCCTTCGGGAATAGAGGCGGCGCGCGGCAGTGGGGAGGACGGCAATGGCGACGACACCGGCACAGGCGGGAGAGATGCGTGAGCTGACGCTGCGCGCGATCGTGCTCGGCGGCCTGATTACCTTGGTGTTCACCGCCGCCAACGTCTATCTCGGCCTGCGCGTCGGCCTGACCTTCGCCACCTCGATCCCGGCCGCGGTGATCTCGATGGCGGTGCTGCGCTATTTCGCGAGCTCGACGATCCTCGAGAACAATATCGTCCAGACCGTCGCCTCGGCGGCGGGGACGCTGGCCGCGATCATCTTCGTCCTGCCCGGCCTCGTGATGGTCGGCTGGTGGAGCGGCTTCCCCTATTGGACGACGGCGCTGGTTACGGCGGTCGGCGGCATCCTCGGCGTCATGTTCTCGGTGCCGCTGCGCCGCGCCCTGGTCGTCGACACGCCGCTTCCCTATCCGGAAGGCGTCGCCGCGGCCGAGGTGCTGAAGGTCGGCGCAGGTTCGCGCGAGGGCGGCGCGGAGAGCGAGCGCGGCCTGCGGATCATCGTCATCAGCTCGCTGGTCGCGGCGGCGTTCACCTTGCTCGCCAAGACGCGGCTGGTGGTCGAGGAGGCGGCGCATTTCTTCCGCGTCGGTCCGTCGGCGACCGGCATTGCCGGCGGCCTCTCCTTCGCCTTGATCGGCGCCGGGCACCTCGTCGGCATCTCGGTCGGGATGGCGATGCTGACCGGGCTGGTGCTCGGCTGGTGGGTGGTGCTGCCGATCGTGACCGCCGGCGCGCCGGGCGCGGCCGAGGAGGTCGCGAACACCCTGTTCCGCTCGGAGGTGCGCTTCCTCGGCGCGGGCGTCATTGGCGTCGCGGCGATCTGGACCCTGCTCAAGATCATTCGGCCGATCCTGCGCGGCATCGGCAGCGCGATGGCCGCCTCCAAGCTGCGTTCGTCGAGCGGGAACGCACTGCCGCTGGTGGAGCGCGACATGCCGATCGGCATCGTCGCGGGCACGATCCTGGTGTCGCTGCTGCCGATTGCCTGGCTGCTGTGGCGCTTCATCGCCGGCGGTCCGCTCGAGAGCGCGGCGGTGCCGCTGATCGGCGGGACCCTGCTCTGGGTGCTGGTCGCCGGGATCGTGATCGCTTCGGTCTGCGGTTATATGGCGGGCCTGATCGGCGCGTCGAACAGCCCGATCTCCGGCATCGGCATCCTCGCCATTCTCTCGGCAGCCTTGCTGCTCGCGATCGGCTTCGCCGGAGACAGCCCCGAGCAGGTCAGGGCGCTGATCGCCTATGCCTTGTTCGCGACCGCGATCGTGTTCGGCATCGCCACCATCTCGAACGACAACCTCCAGGATCTCAAGACCGGCCAGCTGGTCGGCGCGACTCCGTGGCGACAGCAATTGGCCCTGGTCTACGGCGTCATCTTCGGGTCGCTGGTCATCCCGCCGGTGCTCGACCTCCTGAACGAGGCCTACGGCTTCGCGGGCGCGCCGGGAGCGGGGCCGGAGGCGCTTGCGGCGCCGCAGGCGGCTTTGATCTCCGCGCTGGCGAGCGGCGTGCTCGGCGGCGACCTCAACTGGAAGATGATCTTCATCGGCGCCGGGATCGGAGTCGTGGTGGTGATCGTCGATACTGTGCTCGGCCGCGCGGGCAAGCTCCGGCTACCGCCGCTCGCGGTCGGCATCGGCATCTATCTGCCGATGGGCGTGACGCTGCCGGTGGTGCTCGGCGCGGTGCTCGGCAAGCTTTACGACCGGCGCGCGGAGCGCATGCGCGATCCGGAGACGGCCAAGCGGATGGGCGTGCTGATGGCGACCGGCCTCATCGTCGGCGACAGTCTGCTCAACGTCGCCTTCGCCGGGATCGTCGCGGTGAGCGGAAGCGGCTCGCCGATCGCGATCGCACCCGAGGGCTTCGAGACGATTGCGCTGATCGGCGGGACGATCCTGTTCGCGCTGCTGCTCGCCCAGCTCTACCGCCAGACCGCGCAGGCCGCGGCGGAGCCGGTCGCCTAGCCGACGGGAGAAGCGCGGCCTTCGACCACGAAGGCGTGCAGCTCCTTCCCGCCCCACCTCTTCTCGACGCCCGCTTCGGCCTGCTTGATCAGGGCGACGATCGCCTCGTTGACCGGCGCGCGCATTTTCACCGAGCGGGCGAGCGTGACGACTTCGCCGTTGAGATAGTCGATCTCGGTCCGGCGGCCGGCGGCGAGGTCGTCGGCCATGGACGAGCGCGCGTGGGGGTCGATCCGCTGCGCCTTGAGGATGGTGTTGCGGAACAGGATGTCGGGGGCGGCGATCGCGTAGGGAAGCAGCTCGGGCGGGATCGGGCCGAGCTTGGCCGGCTTGATCCCGGCCTCCTGGAGGATGGCGAGCGCCTCGACCTGCGAGGCGGCGACGACGCGCCGATAGTCGCGGTCCGAGAGCTGCTCGATCAGACTCTTGCCGGACAAGGCGTTGACCGCAT
>DASQKE010000070.1:0-13007 GCA_035630675.1 Allosphingosinicella sp. | reverse complement strand
CCCCGAAAAGGCCTTGCGCGCCGCCTCGTCCAGGTCCGGGGTCTGCTCCTCGCTCACTTCGCCTTCGCTTCGATGACCGGCGGCGGCGGCGGGGCCTTCATGCCGGGATAACGCGAATAGAGCCACTTCTGCTGCAGGATGGTGAGGATGTTGTTGACCGTCCAGTAGAGCTGGAGCCCCGCCGCGAACGGCGCCATCACGAACATCAGCACCCACGGCATCAGCCCGAACACCTGCTTCTGCACCGGATCGGTGGGCGGCGGGTTGAGCTTGAACTGCAGCCACATGGTGATGCCGAGCAGGATCGGCAGCACGCCCAGTGCGAGGAACGCCGGCGGCTGGAAGGCGAGGTAGCCGAACAGGTTGACCGGAGTCAGCGGATCGGGCGCCGAGAGGTCCCGGATCCAGAGCGTGAACGGCTCGTGGCGCATCTCGACCGCCAGCAGCAGCACCTTGTAGAGCGCGTAGAAGATCGGGATCTGCAGCAGGATCGGAAGGCAGCCCGCCATCGGGTTCACCTTCTCCTCCTTGTACAGCTTCAGCATCTCCTGCTGCATGCGCGGCTTGTCGTCCTTGTAGCGCTCCTGCAGCGTCTTGATCTTTGGCTGGAGCACCCGCATCGCCGCCATCGAGGCCATCTGCCGCTGGGCGATCGGGAACAGCAGCGCGCGCACGATCACCGTCAGGCAGATGATCGCCACGCCGAAATTGCCGATCATCGCGAACAGCCAGTTCAGGAGCGAGAAGATCGGCTTCATGAACCATTCGAACCAGCCCCAGTCGATCGCCTGCTCGAGCGGGGTGCCGAGCGACTCGGTGTAGCGGTCGAGCATCTGCACTTCCTTCGCGCCTGCGAAGAGGTGCGAGCGGTAGCGCGCGGTAAAACCGGGCTGGACGATCGCGGGCGCGGCCTGGAAGTCGGCCTGGTAGCTGTTCGTCGCCGCATTTCGCCGGAAGGTGGCCTCGACATTGCTCGACTGGGCCGGGACGACCGCGGCGAGCCAATAGGTGTCGCTGAAGCCGAGCCAGCCGCCGCGACTGTTGAAGATGCGATCGCCCTGATCGACCACGTCCCAGTCGTTGCCGTAATCGGCACCGCCGTTGAACACCCCGAGCGGACCGACATGCGCGGTCCAGGGATCGGGGTCGGGCGACCGGCCGATCCGTTGGACCAGCGCGAACGGCCGGGCAGCGACCGGACCGGGACCGCGATTGGTGACGCGCTGATCGACGCTGAACAGATAGCCGTCGTCGACGCCGAGGATGATCTCGAACAATATGCCGCGGCCATTGTCCCAGGAGAGCGTCACCGGACGCCCCGGGGCGAGGCGCTCGCCGCTCGCGCGCCAGACGGTATCGGGCCCCGGCGCGGCGAGGCCGTCGCCCGTCCAGCCGAAGCTGCCGAAATAGGGGTGGGCCGATCCCTCGGGCGCGAACAGCCTCACCGGCGGCGAGTTGGCGGCGATGGTCCGGCTGTGGGCGGTGAGGAGGAGGTCGTCGATCAGGGCGCCGCGCAGGTTGATCGAGCCGGCGAGGCGGGGCGTCTCGATCCTGAGGCGCGGCGCGGGCGCGACCCGCGCGGCCGGCCGGGCGGCGGCGCCCGGCGCGGCCGCCGTGGGCGCGCCGCTGCGCTGGGCGACCGGGACCTGCTTGCCCTGAACGACCTTGGTCGACGGTTCGCTCGCGGTCGGGAAATAGCTCTCGGTAAAGAGGCCCCAGCCGAACAGCACCAGCGCCGACAGGACCACTGCCAGGATCATATTCTTATGGTCGTTCACTGAGGGTCCTTTTCCCCGCATGGCACCGGATCGTAGCCGGATCCCCCCCAGGGGTGGCAACGGGCGAGGCGCCTGGCCGCGAGCCAGCTTCCGCGCAGCGCCCCATAGCGCCGAAGCGCGGTGATTGCATAGGCCGAGCAGCTGGGCTGGAAACGGCAGCTCGGCGGCAGCACCTGCGACGGGCCGATCTGCCAGCCGCGCGCGATGAGGATGAGCAGCCGCGCGATCATTTCGAGGAGGGCCCACCCTGATCCCGAGAATCACCATCCGCTAGGGCTGAGCCTGTCGAAGCCCGGATCCCTGCAACCCGCCCTTCGACAGGCTCAGGGCTAGCGGTGTTGGCGATTTTTCGAAGGGCCTTTCCGAGCTCTGCGCGAAGCGTCGCATAGTCGCGCTCGACGCCGCCGGAGCGGCCGATCAGGACATGGTCGGCGCCGCGCACCCCCGCTTGCGGCAGCAGCTCGCGGGCGAGGGCGCGGAAGCGGCGTTTCATCCGGTTGCGCACGACGGCGCCGCCGATCTTTTTGGTGACCGTGATGCCGAGGCGCATCGCCGGGTCATCGTCGCCGCGGGGGCGGACGAGGAGAACGAAGCCGGGCATGGGCGCGCGCCTGCCGCGATTGGCGGCCAGAAAATCGGCGCGGCGGGTGAGCGTGGTTAGGCCGACAGGCGCTTGCGCCCGCGGGCGCGGCGCGCCGCCAGGATCCGGCGGCCCCCGACCGTCGCCGTCCGCGCGCGGAAGCCGTGGCGCCGGCTGCGCACGAGCTTGCTGGGCTGGAAGGTGCGCTTCATCACTCATTCCTCAAGACTTGAATTGAAAAGGGCCACCAACTCGGGGTGGCCTCGCTCGTCGGCGCGGATAGGCAAAGAGAGCGGCAAAGTCAATCGCTCGCAAAGGGCTGGGCCTCGGCCTCGACCGCGACCTGGCGCGCCTTTTCCAGCTCCTCGCGCCGCTTGGCGCTCGCCCGGCGCATTCCCCAATCGGCCCAGCGCCCCTTGTTCGGGTGCCTGCGCTTGAAGCGCACGTAGAGCCGCTTGGCCCAGGGACTGTTCTGTAGGACCAGCGCAAGTCCCACTGGGAACAGAATGATGAATCCGGGACCCGGCAGGGGGCCGATCAGCACGGACGTGATCATCACCAGGACGCCGACCACGACGAGCCCCTGCCGCACCAGCGGCACGCGGGTCAGCCCGCTCAATCTCTCGCGAAACGTCATTAGGTCCAATCTGGTGTCGATGGGGGCTTCCGTCAAATCGTCGGAAATGCTCAACATCGGAGCGAATTTCATCCAAAACGGATGAAATGCGAAGGGGGTTCATGGTCGCGCACGTCGCCACGGTCGCGTTTCTCGGCCTGGAGGCGCGCGCCGTCGAGGTGCAGGTCCAGATCGCGAGCGGGCTTCCGGCCTTCGTCGTCGTCGGCCTGGGCGACAAGGCGATCGCGGAAAGCCGGGAGCGCGTCCGCGCCGCGCTCGGGGCGATCGGGCTCGCGCTTCCGCCCAAGAGGATCACGGTCAATCTGTCGCCCGCCGATCTGCCCAAGGAAGGCTCGCATTACGATCTGCCGATCGCGCTCGGCCTGCTCGCGGCGATGGGCGCGGTCGACAAGGAGACCATCGCCGGCTTCGTCGTCGTCGGCGAGCTCGGCCTCGACGGCCGGATCGCACCGTCTCCGGGAGTCCTCCTCGCCGCGCTCCACGCCTCCTCGCTCGAGCTCGGCCTGATCTGCCCGGCGGGGCAGGGGCCGGAGGCGGCCTGGGCGGGCACGATCGAGGTGATCGCCGCGCCCGATCTCATCGCATTGCTGAACCACTTGCGCGGCGGCGTCGCACTCTCGCCGCCGCGCCCGGGCCAGGCCGATCCCCCCGGTCCTGGCCCGGACCTCTCTCAAGTGAAGGGGCAGGAAACGGCCAAGCGCGCGCTCGAGATCGCCGCCGCCGGCGGCCATAATCTGCTGATGAGCGGCCCGCCCGGCGCGGGCAAGTCGCTGCTTGCGAGCTGCCTTCCCGGCATCCTGCCGCCGTTGACGCCTTCCGAGACCCTCGAAGTCTCGATGATCGCGAGCGTCGCCGGGCAGCTCGTCGACGGCCGCCTGGTGCGCGCGCGCCCGTTCCGGGCGCCTCACCATTCCGCCTCGATGCCGGCGCTGGTCGGCGGCGGGCTCAAGGTCAAGCCGGGCGAGGTCAGCCTCGCCCATCTCGGCGTCCTCTTCCTCGACGAGCTGCCCGAGTTCCAGCGCAACGTCCTCGATTCGCTGCGCCAGCCGCTGGAAACCGGTGCGGTACAGGTCGCCCGCGCCAACGCCCACGTCACCTATCCCGCCCGCTTCCAGCTGGTCGCCGCCATGAACCCCTGCCGCTGCGGCCATCTCGGCGATCCGACTTTGGCCTGCTCGCGCGCCCCGCGCTGCGCCGCGGATTATCAGGCGAAGGTCTCCGGCCCGTTCCTCGACCGGGTCGACCTGCACGTCGAGGTCCAGCCGGTCGCCGCCGTGGACCTCGTCCTGCCGCCGCCCGCGGAAGGCTCGGCCGAGGTCGCCGCACGCGTCGCTGCCGCCCGCAATGTCCAAACCATGCGCTACGAAAGATGCGGCATCCGCACCAATGCGGAAGCCGATGGCGAGCTTCTCGACGAGATCGGCACCCCCGACGAGCCCGGCCGTCGCCTGCTCGGCCAGGTCGCCGAGGCGATGCGCCTGTCGGCCCGCGGCTATCACCGCGTACTGCGCGTCGCGCGAACCGTCGCCGACCTCGCCGGATCGGCGGAGGTGAAGCGCGTCCACGTCGCCGAGGCGCTGAGCTATCGCCGGCTGGCGCCGCGCAATTGAGCCCTAAGCCATTGCGGACAGTCATTTAGCCTGTCAGTCCTGCCGGTGGAGGACGGCGAATATGAAGCTGGCATCGATTGTGATCATAGGCGCGGCGCTATCGGCGGCAGGCGCGGCGACCGCCCAGACCGCGGCCCCGGCCGCCCCACCGGTCCCGCCGCCCGCGGCGGCGGCGCCGGCCCAGCGGGAGTATGACCTATCCAGGGCGGAACGGACCGCCCTGGCGCCGCTGCTGGCTGCGCACGGTGCCGCGAACACGGCAATTGCACAGGGCCAGCCGGCGGACTGGGCCGCGGTGGAGGCACTCCTCCCCGCGGCCGCTGCCGCCGCTCAGGGCGACGACGCCAAATATCTCGTCGCGCGAGTGCAGCTCGCCGCGGCGCTCGCGACCAACAACGACAGCCTCAAGACCGTCGCGCTCGACGCGCTGATCGCGAGTCCGGGCTCGACCCCGGACGAGCTCAGCCGCTATCTCAATGCGCGAGCGGAGATGGCCTTTGCGGCGGAGGATTTCGCCACGGCGGAGCGACTGTTTGAGCGGCTGCTGCAGCTCAGTCCGGGCGACCAGCGCCTGACCAACAACCTGGTGATCGTGCGGCGGCGGATGGGCAATTCGGCCGGTGCGCTGCAGGCTGTGCTGCAGGTTCTCCAGACCCAGGAGACGGCGAACCAGCGGGCGGACGAAGCGACGTACCGCCGGGCGCGCGACATCGCCCATGCGGCGCGCGACCGCCGTGCGCTCGATTTCGCGACGAGGCTGGCGCGTCATTATCCGACACCGGCCAATTGGCGCGACGCGCTCAACCTCTATCGCGAGATCGCGCGTCCGCCGACGGCCATGGCGCTGGACCTGCTGCGGCTGACGCGGACCGTCGGCGGGCTTTCCAGCCAGAACGACTATCTCTCTTTCGCTCAGATCCTCGATCAGGGTGGGTTGCCGGGCGAGACCAAGTCCGTCATCGAGGAAGGGGTTGCGCGCGGGGTCCTGCGCGCCGGAGATCCCATCGCCGCCCAGTTGCTGACGACGGCCAACCGCCGCATCGGCGAGGACAGCGCCGGTCTCCCGGCCCAGATCGCGCAGGCGCGCAGCGGCGCCGCCGGCCGCCCGGCCCGGGTCGTGGCCGACGCCCTCTACGGCTATGGCCGCTTTGGCGAGGCCGCCGAGCTCTACCGCGTGGCGATGACCAAGACCGGAGAGGATGCGGGCATTCTCAACCTGCGGCTCGGCGCCGCCCTTGCCATGGCAGGGCAGCGCGCGAACGCAGAAACCGCGCTGCGGGCCGCAACCGGCGATGCGGCGAACCTTGCGCAATTGTGGCTGGCCTGGCTTTCGCGCCGCACCGACTGAGGTGAGCGGGCAACCGCTACCACGCCGGTGGCATGCAGACGATCGACGGGAGACGATGCTCAGGACCGCAGGAAGCGGTCGACGGTCGCTGCGAAGACCTCCGGAGCGACCAGCGCGCTGACGTGGCCGGTGACGGCGAAGTCGACATGCTCCGCCCTCGGATAGTGGCGGCGCAGCTCGGCGCGGGCGCGCTGGTCCACGAGCGGATCCGTACTGCTGTCAATGATGAGCATTGGCGCAGCGAGTGCGCCGAGCGGGTTCGCGAGCGAGTCGCGGATGACGCGCTGTTGAGTGAGCAGACCGTCCAGTACGCCCGGCTCGGCGAGCGCTTCGGCGACGGCCCGGACCATTTGCGCATGGGCTTCCGGCCTGGCGTTGCTCAGCGGTTCGAGCGCCAGGCGGGCGCGGCGCATTATGCCCGCGCGGACGATCGACCGCGGCAGCAATGGCCACAGCTTCAGTGCCGCCGAGAAGCGCCATCGGTGCTTCGGCTCGAGCAGGAAGCTGTGCGCGAGCACGATCTTGCGCACCCGTTCTGGCGCGCGCGCGGCGATGGATTGCGCGAACCAGCCGCCGATCGAAAAGCCGATGAGGTCGACCCTCGCAGCGCCGGCGGCCTCGCTCAGCACGCGTTCGAACAGTCCGTCGAAGTCCGAAGCTCCGGAATACTCGACGCGCCGCAACCGGCGCCCCAGTCCCAGGATATGCAGCGCCTCACCGCCGCCGTCGGCAATTCCGAGCCCGCCCGGAAGCACGATCAGCGGTGGCTCGTCCGCCTCAGTTCCCACATCTGTTTCCCGTTCAACGCCCCAGCGCGTGGTGCGCGGCGATCTGCTCGGGCGTCAGCCTGAGGAAACGCGCTGCATTGTCGTAGAGGATCGCTCGCTTCTGGCGACGGGTGAGGAACGGTGCATCCTCGATGGTCCGGACGCCGCGCTCGATCGCTTCCGGCCAGACCATCTGGTCGGAGCCGAACATGATGCGGCTCTCGAATCCGGCTTCGACGATGCGCTGGAGGTAGCGGTAGAAGGCCGGGCGCGGCTGGGTGAAGACGATGACGCCGACGTCTACGTGCAGCTGCGGATGGGCGTAGAGCATGGCCAGCAGATCGTCGATCATCGGATAGCCGGCATGGGCGATGTAGAGGCGCAGGCGCGGGTGCCGGACCAGAACCGGCTCGACGGTCAGCGCGCTGTGCAGCCGCGCGCGATAGTCGGGAGAGTCGAGGTAGATGACGCCGGGCGGGCCGGTGCCGATATGCAGGTTGACCGGTATGTCGAGCTCCTCGGCCATCGCCCAGAATGGCTCGAGGCGCGGGTCGTCCGGCGCGATGCCGCGATATTGGGTCACCACCTCGCCGAAAACCTGCATCCGCCCCTCGGCGTGCAGCTGCCGCACGCGCTCGATCGTCTCGTCGGGCTGGAGCGCGAAATGGAGGGCCGGAATGAACCGCTCCGGCCGGCTTTGCCGCCAGGCGTCGACGTGTTCGGGCGTACCGCTGACCACGCCGATCACGTTCAGCCGGTCCATGATTTCGATCGATCGGCGCATCAGCGCGTCGTCGGTCATCGGGGACACGAGCGGATTGCGGCACCGTCCGAGCATCGCCACGAACTGGTCGAGATAGGGCCGACGCTGGTCCCAGGCGTCGAAGGTCGGACGGGGCGAGCACAGCCGCGCCGGCGGCGGTCCCTGGCCGTCCGCGGCCATGGCATGCATGTGCATGTCGATGATCGGCGGGCGCGGACGCGCCTCCGCCGGCGAGGCGAGCGCGGCCAGCAGCAACAGGAGCAAGAGACGCATAGGCTACCTCCGGCGCGTATCGTAACGCCGCCGGAGGCTCGTGTCTTGCGAGGCCTCTAGTTCGAGGGCTTGGCCGGCGGATCGGCCTTGGGGAGCTCGAGGTCCGGCGTCTTGACGTCGACATTGACGTTGAGGTCGTCGCCGGCGCCGCCGAGGAGCCCGCGGCCGAACAAAAGGAACAGGACCACCACCGCGACCAGGAGGAGCAGTACGGCGAGCAGGGTCCCGCCGCCGCCGCGATCGCCGCCGGTGCTGACGACGGTGGTCTGGCGCTCGACGACCGGCTCGCGCTCGACCTCGACGATGCGTTCGGGTTCATCCATGACTGATACTCCTTTGCGCGGGCAACGCGGAGGCGGGCGGCCGGTTCCTGCGGCCTCTGGACGCACGGCCTCGGCGCCGGTCTAGTGGCGGCGTAATGAATGAGGGGAATTCCATGACCGACCGCTTCGCCGCCGACCGCCGCACCATCCTCGCCGGAGCCGCCGCCGCGGGCGCGGCCTTGCTCGCGCCCGCGGCGGCCTACGCCCAGCCGCGCCGCGTCCGCGAAATGGAGGCGCTGCGCAGCGCCGCCGAAACCGGCCGCGAGGCTTCGATCGAGCGTATCCGCCAATGGATCCGGCTGCCGACCATCGCCGCCGAACGGCTCAACATCGAGCAGGGCGCCGACCATATGGCGCGGCTCGCGACAGAGGCCGGCTTCACCCGCGTGCGCAAGGTGCCGACCGGGGGCGTGCCGACCGTGTTCGGCGTCCTCGACGCGGGCGCGCCGCGCACCGTCGGCATCTATTTCATGTACGACGTCAAGCAATATGACGCGTCCGAATGGGCGTCGCCGCCGCTCGAGGCGCGGATCGTCGACCATCCGCTGGGGCGCGCGATCCGAGGACGCGGCGCGGTCAACCAGAAGGGGCCGCAGGGCGCCTTCCTCGCGGCGCTTCACGCTTTCCGCGCTTCGGGGCGGCGACTGCCTGTCAACCTCGTCTTGCTCGCCGAGGGCGAGGAGGAGATCGGCTCGCCCAACTTCATCAACGTCCTGCGCGATCCCGAGGTGCTGGCCGCGATGCGCCGCGCCGAGGGCGTGATCATCCCGTTCGCGCAGCAAAGCCCGAACGGCGCCGCGACGATCAATCTCGGCGCCAAGGGCATCATTGAGCTCGAACTGGTCTCGACCGGCGCGCGCTGGGGCCGCGGGCCGGCGCGCGACGTCCATTCGAGCCTCAAGGCGCAGGTCGACAGCCCGGTCTGGCACCTGGTCCAGGCGCTGAACACCCTGGTCGCGGACGGTGGCAACACGCCCGCGATCGACGGCTGGTTCGAGCGGGTGCGGCCGCTGACGCCGCGCGAGCGGGCGCTGATCGCAGAGGCGGCGGCGACGCGCGACGAGGCGGAGGCGAAGCGGTCGCTCGGCGTGCCGCGCTGGATCGGCGACCTTCCCTGGCGCGAATCGATCGAGCGGCTGGTCTCCCAGCCGACGGTCAATATCGAGGGGCTGGTCGCCGGCTATACCGGACCGGGCGGAATGACGATCCTGCCCTCGCGCGGCGTCGCCAAGCTCGACTTGAGGCTGGTGCCGAACATGACCGTCGCAGACTCGCTGCCGAAGCTGCGCGCCCATCTCGAGCGGCGCGGCTTCGGCGACATCGAGGTCAATATGTCGGGCGGCTACGATCCGACCGAGACCGCGGAGGACAGCCGCGTGATCCGCGCCCAGCAGGCGGTCTTCACCCGGATGAACGTCGCCCACAGCCTGTTCCCGCGGCTCGCCGGCTCGTGGCCGGGTTTTGTCTTCACCGGCGATCCGCTGCGACTCCCGGCCGGGCAGTTCGGCCTCGGCACCGGCGGCGGCGCGCATGCGCCGGACGAGTTTTTCGTCATCGAGCCGCGCGACAGCCGCATCGCCGGCCTGGTCGACCAGATCGTCGGCTATGCCGAGTTCCTCTACGCCATGGCCGAGGCGCGCTAGTCCCGCGACAGCGCGAGCCTCCCCGCGAACAGCAGGAAGACGATTCCGGTCGCGCGGTCGAGCAGGCGGATCGTGCCCGGCCGCCGCAGCGCCGCCGCGATCGGGCGGGTCGCGAAAATGAGCGCTGCGAACCATGAGAGGCCGATCAGTGCGTGGATCGCCGCGAGCAGCAAAGTCGTCGCCGAGACGTTTGCGCCGGCCGGAACGAACTGGGGCAGGAAAGAAACGTAGAACACGCCCACCTTCGGGTTGAGCAAATTGGTGAGCAGGCCGCGGCGGAACCAGATTGCGGCGCCCCCAGCTCCTGAGTCGGCGCCTGCCGCGGTCCCGAACCCGTCGCGTCTTGACAGAATGAGCTTGAGCCCGAGCCAGACCAGATAGGCCGCGCCTGCCCATTTCAGGATCGTGTAGGCGAGTTCCGAGGCGGCCAGAAGCGCGCCAAGGCCAAGTGCGACGATCGCACCCCAGGCGAGGCAGCCCAGGCAGATGCCGAGGCCCGCGTAGAAGGCACGCCGGGCGCCTTCGACGGTGGCGGTGCGCAGGACGAGCGCCGTGTCGAGACCCGGCGTCACCGTCATCAAAGCGGCGGCGAGCGTGAACGCGACCAGCGATTGCTCAAGGGGCGACATGGTGCGGCGGTCCTACTCCTCCGGGAGAAAATCCGGCACCGAGAGATAGCGCTCGCGGGTGTCTAGCTGAAGTCCAGCACCCGGTTGCCGGAGCCCATCTCGGTAGGCTTCCAGCGGATTGTCGCAAGCGTCGGGCCCGAGCTGATGCCGACGAAGATGCTTTCCTCGCGCGCGGCGCGGCGCGCTATCGCCTCAGGCGGTGATGTGGTCGCCTGGGCTTGGAGGCACGTGACCTTATTCGTCGTCGGATGCGTTTTCCTCACGGATCTCGTCTTGGATCGCGTCCGACATGGCCTGCGCTTCGTCGGCATTTGTTGGGGCGGTCATTCCGCTGTCGCCGCCTTCGTCATCCTCACGTCCGTAAGTCATGGGAACCTCCATCTGGCCACCCGAGAACGCAATCAGTCGTAGTAATGATTGCTATAAGGCATAACGCTCCGCCGGCACTTGCGGGTCCAAAGCACTCGTCATGCCCGGGGGACGAAGATGGCCGCCGAAGCAACGCGCCAACCGACGGACAACAATCTTATTGAGGCCGCCGGAGCGACCGAATGAGCTCCTACTCCTCCGGCAGGAAGTCCGGCACCGAGAGGTAGCGTTCGCCGGTGTCGTAGTTGAAGCCGAGGACGCGCTTGCCGGGGCCGATTTCGGCCAGCTTCTGGCGGATTGCGGCGAGAGTGGCGCCGGAGCTGATGCCGACCAAGATGCCTTCCTCGCTCGCCGAGCGCCGGGCCATCTCCTTGGCGTCGTCCGGATCGACCTGGATGACGCCGTCGAGGACCTCGGTCTTGAGATTTGCCGGGATGAAGCCGGCGCCGATGCCCTGGATCGGGTGGGGACCGGGAGGGCCGCCGGAGATGACCGGCGACAAGGTCGGCTCGACCGCGAACACCTGCAGCGCCGGCCATTCCTTCTTCAGCACCTCCGCGCAGGCGGTGATGTGGCCGCCGGTGCCGACGCCGGTGATCAGGACGTCGACCGGCGCATCGCGAAAGTCCTCGAGGATCTCGCGGGCGGTCGTGCGCAGGTGGACCTCGATATTCGCGGGATTCTCGAACTGCTGGGGCATCCAGCTGTCCTCGATCTCGCCGAGCAGCTCCTCGGCGCGGGCGATCGCGCCCTTCATGCCCTTCTCGCGCGGAGTAAGGTCGAAGCTGGCGCCGTAGGCCAGCATCAAACGGCGGCGCTCAAGGCTCATGCTCTCGGGCATGACCAGGATCAGCCTGTAGCCCTTGACCGCGGCGACCATGGCGAGGCCGATGCCGGTATTGCCCGAGGTCGGCTCGACGATCGTGCCGCCGGGCTTGAGCGCGCCCGACCGCTCGGCGTCCTCGATCATCGAGAGCGCGATCCGGTCCTTGATCGAGCCGCCGGGATTGGCGCGCTCGGACTTCACCCACACTTCGGAATCGGGGAAGATGCGGCTCAGCCGGATATGCGGCGTGCCGCCGATGGTCTCGAGGATGCTGCCCGCTCTCATCTTGCTTTACTCCCGTCTCGTTCGCTCTTCACATCGGGTGGATCGAAGCTGCGCGCAAGACGCAGCTCGGGAAACCATTTCGCATAGAGGAGCGTGATCGCGACCGCGCCGGCGCCACCGGCGACGACGGCCGCGACCGGCCCGATCAAGGCGGCGAGGAAGCCCGATTCGGCCTCGCCCAATTCGTTCGAAGCGGAGATGGTGAGCTGCGAGACCGCGCCGATCCGGCCGCGCATCGCGTCCGGCGTGTGAAGCTGGATCAGCGACTGGCGGATGAAGACCGAGAACATGTCCGCGCCGCCGACGACGACCAGAGCGGCGAGCGACAGCGGCATCCAGGTCGAAAAGCCGAAGGCGATCGTCGCAGCGCCGAAGACGACGACCGCGGCGAGCATCTTGACGCCGACATTGGTCCTGAGCGGCCGGAACGAGAAGAACAAGGCGGTGGCGGTCGCACCGACTGCCGGCGCGGCGCCGAGCTGGGCGAGGCCCTCGGCGCCGACCTGGAGGATGTCGCGCGCGTAGACCGGAAGCAAGGCGGTCGCGCCAGCGAGGAAGACCGCGAACAGATCGAGCGTGATCGCGGCGAGCACCAGCCGGTTGGTGCGGACGTAATGGAGGCCGTCGATCATCTGGCGGACGGGATGGCGGGCACGGTCGAGCGCGGGCCGCGGCACGGGCCCGATCAGCAGCATCGCAACCAGAGCGACGACGAACAAGGCCGCGCTGCCGGCGTAAGAAGCGACCGGCATCCAGGCATAGAGATAGCCGCCGATGCCGGGCCCGGCGATCATCCCGGCCTGCCAGGAGATGGACGAGAGCGCGATCGCGCTCGGCAGCGCCGCGGCCGGTACGAGGTTCGGCGCCAGCGCGCCGAGCGCAGGGCCGGCGAAAGCGCGCGCGACGCCGAGCAAGGCAGCGACGGCAAACAGGACGAGCAAGCCGATTTCGCCGCTCCAGGTCGCCCAGGCCAAGGCGGCGGCACACAGGAACTGAAGGAAGATGGTCGCGCGGGCGATGTGGCGCCGGTCGAACCGGTCGGCGACCCAGCCGGTGACCGGCGTCAGCACGAACAAGGGGAGGAACTGGGCGAGGCCGATGAAGCCGAGCTGGGCCGAGGCGGCGCCGACGCTCATCCCGTCGGCGCGCGCGATATTGTAGACCTGCCAGCCGAGG
>DASQKE010000069.1:0-4693 GCA_035630675.1 Allosphingosinicella sp. | reverse complement strand
TGCCAGGACGCGAACCGCCGCGCGTGAAAGTGACTGTCCCCTCAGTCGCGTGCGGCCCTGATCGCGGCGCCGGCGGCGAAGGGGGCGATCGCGACCAGCAGCAAGGAGGAGGCAGCGAGAAGCTTCAGCGCGCCGGTATCGCCGCCGCGCTCGACGAAACCGGCGCCGAAGATCAGGATCGGCACCGCGACCGGGAGCAGCAGCAGGCCGGCGACGGCGGCTCCGGCCCTGAGGCCTGCGGTCAGCGCGGCGACGATCAGGGTCAGCGCCGCAAGGCCGGGCGTCCCGGCGAGCAGCCCGATCTCGAGGCGGAGCAGCACGTCCCCCGGCAGCTTGAGCAAGGCCGCGGCGGGCACGGCGGCGGCCATCAGCAGCGGGCCGAAGCCGAGCCAGTGGCCGGCGAGCTTGGCGGCGGCGACCGCTTCGTCGCCGGCGCCGCGCACCGCGAGCTGATCGAGCATTCCGGCCTCGCGGTCCGGCTCGACCAGACGGTCGACCGGCAGCAGGGCCGCGAGCAGGGCGGCCGTCCAGAGCGCGCCCCCGCCGGTACGGGCGAGGAGCGGCGCGTCCGGGCCGACCGCGAACGGAAACAAGGTCGCCACCAGCAGGAAGAAGGCGACCGGGAGGAACAGGGCACCGCCCGCAGTCGCGATCCTGAGCTCGCGCAGGATCAGGGCACCGATCACAGCGCCACCGCCTTGGCGTCGCCGAGGCCGATCGGCACGTGGGTCGCGGCGAGGATCGCGCCATTGCGCTGCCGGTGTTCGGCCATGGCGGCGGCGAGCCGTTCGAGGCCGTCCGCATCGAGCCCGTTCGCCGGCTCGTCGAGCAGCCAGAGCGGCGCTCCGGCCGAGATCACGCGCGCCAGCGCGGCCCGCTTCCTCTGGCCGGCCGAAAGCATCCGCACCGGAACGTCGCCGAGGCGCTCGATCCCCATCGCGGCCATGCCCGGCGTCGCGGAGACGCCGTCGACTCCCGCCCAGAAGCCGAGCGCGCGGCCGAGCGTCTGCCGCGGATCGAGCGCAGCCTTCTCATCGGCGAAGCCGAGCGGGCCGGGCGCGCGCGCCACGTCTCCCGCATCGGCGCGGAGCAGGCCCGCGGCGAGGCGCAGCAGGCTCGATTTGCCCGCGCCGTTCGGGCCGGTGACCAAAGCCGCCTCGCCCTGGGCGAGCGTGAGGTCGAGCCCCTCGAACAGCAGGCGCCCGCCGCGCACGCAGGCGACATTGGTCAGCGCCAGCAGGGGCGCCGGACTGCTCATCCCGCTTCGTCCTCGATCGCGTGCATCTCGGCGTCGGAGAAGCCGAAATGATGGCCGACCTCGTGGACGATGACATGGGTGATGAGATCCTCGAGGCCGATTCCGGTCTCCGCCCATTCGTCGAGCAAAGGACGGCGGTAGAGATGGATCATCGCCGGGAGCTCGCCCGACAGCATCGACGAGCGCTCCCCGATCGGACGGCCGGTATAGAGGCCGGTGAGATCGAACGGGTCGTCGAGGCCGAGCTGGGCCAGTACCTCGTCCTCGGCAAAGTCGTCGATGCGGAGCACGACGCCGTCGAGATGGCGGCGAAAGCCTTCCGGCAGGCGCGCGATCGCCGCATCGGCGAGCCGCTCGATCTCGGCCGCGTCGGGCGGGAAGGTTTGACGCTGTGCCACGGGAAGGCGACATAAAGCGGCGGACGCCAGGGAGGAAGGGCATGGGCATATTGAGCGAGGCCGAGCGGACGGAGGCGCTGACGTCGCTGTCCGCCTGGCGCTACGACGAGGCGGAGCGCGCGATCCGCCGGGCCTTTCGCTTCGCCGATTTCTCCGAGGCGTTCGGCTTCATGACGCGGGTCGCGCTGGCGGCCGAGAAGGCCGACCATCACCCGGACTGGTCGAACAGCTGGAACCGGGTCGAGATCGCGCTGACCACGCACAGCGCCGGCGGGTTGACCGCGAGGGACCTGGCGCTCGCCGGCGCGATCGACGCGATTGCGGGGGGACAGCCACTTTCAGCCGCGGAGCGCGAAGAACCGGCTGGCGGCGCGTGAAAGTGACTGTCCCCATTGCGGCGGGAACCCCCACGCATTAGGTCGCGCGTTCCAGGCCCTATGCGGAGCGGTGGCCGAGTGGTCGAAGGCGCTCGCCTGGAAAGTGAGTATACGCCAAAAGCGTATCGAGGGTTCGAATCCCTCCCGCTCCGCCACCTAGTCTCCTTTTGCGGAGAGCGCTCCACGACCTGATGAGAATGTCGCGCAGTTCCGCGCCATTTTCCTGTCTGCACGGTACTTCGGAGAGCAGAGCGAAGGCGCGAACAGGTCCAGCAATTCCGAGAATTCTCCGCGCCGGTCAGCTGCAGTACCGTTTGACTCAATTCCCTGCACTGCAGGGAATATGCAGGGAAATTCGCTTCCCACCGGCCCTTTTTCGCGGCTGCCGTTCGGCGGGAACTGGCCGAAAACTGCCAACGCTCAAGCTGAATTCCCTGCCTCGGGCGAGCACGGTTTTCCCCAACTTGTTGCAGGGAAGACGTGGCGAATCCGGCAATCTAGGGCTATGGCGCGCTCGGGGGGTTGAACACGTGCCTCGCCGTCGTCGCAACGATCCTGCCGGTATTTCCGACAATCCAAACGTGGTCACCGATCCGGAACGCGTCGCGAAGCGCGTCGCCGAATTGAGGCGCCGTCTTACTTATCTCGAACAGAGCTATTCGCTGGAAAAGCGGCTCGGTCTGGACATGAAAGGGTTCAACACCTCTCTTTCGCGACTGAAGCAGGCGGTGACGCGCCCGCGCAATATTCACCTACTGGAAACGCGGCTTAATCCCTGGCTGGAGCTTGCGATCAATGTTCGAGCCCGCGAGCTTGCCGGCTTGGCGCCCGATGCCCCGCTTCTCGCCGATCACAATTGTGTCGTGCAGCAGGCCGCAAGACAGGTCGCCGAACGGGCTACTGCGTTGCGAGGCAATCCCGGCGATCGCCTGCTTCGTCGCTATGTCGAGGGCCTAATGGCACTCTACCAGGAGTTTACGGGCACACCTGTCGTCGCCATGCGGCACAAGGACAGTGTATACGAACCCCAGATCCCCGGGACCGCTGGGAAAATGATGCGACTGATCGTGGACTTGCTTGAACCTGGGATTAGCGAGACCAAGCTCGTTAATTGGATCTGCGCCGCGCGCCGCAAATATGCTGGCAAGCCGATGCGGTTTCGCGACCTGTTTCCCGGCTACGGTGCGACAATGAATGAGGATACCGGGCTGCCGACGCTTCCCGCTCCGTACCGCCTAGAGTTGCAGGCAATCAGCCAGCCTATTTCCTGTCCTTAGCGAATCCGCTCCCATCCCATAAATGGATTGCTCCCCTGATTCGGAGGAGGAGCCGTGATGGAGATTTCAAACCACTTGCAGATCGAGATGGTGCCCCACGGCTCCATCCACTCGAACCCCAAAAATCCGCGCCGGCACAATCGCAAGCAGCGCCGGCAGATCGAAAACTCCCTGCGCCGTTTCGGCTTCAAGGGCGCGATCATCGTCGACGAGGGGACCGGCATGATCCTCGCCGGCAACGCCTTGTGGGAGGCGGCCGGCGAACTCGGCTACGACGAGGTTCCTGTCATCCGCGCCAGCTTCGCGACCGAGGCCGATCGCCGTGCCTTCGTCCTCGCCCACAACAAGCTTGCCGAGCAGAGCAGCTGGGATTCCGAGATCGTCGCCGAGGAGCTCAAGTTCCTGTTCGACAGCGGCTACGACTTCGAGGTCACCGGATTCACCACCAACGATCTCGATTTCTCGATCGTCACCGAGCCGGATCACAAGGAGGCCATCGAACTTCCTGACCCAGATGCGCAAGCGGTGAGCCGGCTCGGCGATCTTTGGCATGTCGGACCTCACAGGATCCTGTGCGGCAACTCGCTCGATACAATAAGCTACGAGGCCCTGCTCGCCGATGAGGTCGCCGACATGATCTTCTCGGACCCGCCCTATGGCGTGCGCATCAAAGGGCATGTGTCGGGTCTGGGCAGGGTTCAGCACCGCGAGTTCGAGATGATGTCTGGGGAGCAGAGCTCGTCGGAGCTGATTGCCTTCTTCCGCCGCATCTTCCGCAACTGCGTGAGGTTCTCCCGCGCGGCCTCTATCCATTATCACTGCATCGATTGGCGGCACGCTCGCGAGATGCAGGACGCCGCCGATGGCGTCTACACCGAGTTCAAGCAGCTAATTGTCTGGGACAAGGGCGCGGGTGCCATGGGCGCGTTCTACCGGAGCCAACACGAACTGATACTCGTGTTCAAGTCCGGCCGCGGGCGACATGTGAACAACATTGAGCTCGGCCAGCAAAGATACCGCACCAATATCTGGCGGTACGACGGTGCTGCCCAGTTCAGACAGGGCCGGCAGGAGGATCTGGAGGCCCACCCCAGCGTAAAGTCGACCGCCATGGTGATCGACGCGATCCGCGACTGCTCCAACACCGGCGATCTGATCCTCGATCCGTTCGCCGGCTCCGGTACGACCGCAGCCGCGGCCCATCACGCCGGGCGGCGCTGCGCCACGATCGAGATCGATCCGCTCTATGTCGACACCGCCTTGAAGCGGCTGTGCAAGGTCACCGGCCTTCCCGCCATCCACGCCGACGGTCGCACCTTCGGAGAGGTCGCTTCCGATCGCGCCAGCGAGGAGGCGACCGATGCCTGATGACAAGGACGATTA
>DASQKE010000068.1:0-5186 GCA_035630675.1 Allosphingosinicella sp. | reverse complement strand
GAACGGCAGGCACGCGCGCGCCCCGCCGCGGGCGCTCTCGGCGAGCGCCGCGATCTCGGCGCGAAGCGCGGCGATTCGCTCTTCGGCGGGCATGGTGCGACTCGTGATCATATGTTCGTGATATGTTCCGAGCCTGTTCAGCAAGAGTCAAGCGGATTGGGGGGAGGAATTCCTCCCCGGAACGGGGAGGGGGACCGCGCGAAGCGTGGTGGAGGGGTCGCGAGCGCAGCGAGCTGCACGGACGTGGGCCCCCTCCACCAGCCTACGGCTGGTCCCCCTCCCCGTCCCGAGGAGGATCAGCTAAGAGCCCGCTCCCGCAAAGGATCTCCATGCCCTTCCTCCGCTCCATCCTCCTCGCTTTCGCCCTCCTCGTTTCAGCTCCCGTATTCGCGCAGCAGGGCGATGCGGACTGGCTGTACCGGGGAAGCGACATCGCGCGGGATCCGGCGTGGCGGTTCGGGACGCTGCCCAACGGGCTGCGCTACGCGGTGCGGCGCAACGCCTTGCCGGCAGGCCAGGTCTCGGTCCGCATCCGGATCGGCGCCGGCGCGCTGCACGAGGAGGAGAACCAACTCGGCTGGGCCCATTTCACCGAGCATATGCTGTTTCGCGGCACCGAGAGCTATCCGGACCGCCAGGCGCGCCACGTCTGGCAGCAATTGGGCGCGAGCTTCGGCAGCGACAGCAACGCCACCACCACCGCCACCGACACCATCTACCAGCTCAACCTCCCCCATGCCGACCGCGCCTCGCTCGACACCAGCCTCGCCGTCCTGTCCGAGATGATGTCGCGGGCGCGCTTCGAGCCCGAGGCGGTCGCGGCCGAGCGGCCGGTGATCCTCGCCGAGAAGGAGCGAAGGCCGGAACTCTCGGTGCGCCTCGACGAGCGCTCGCGGCCGCTCTTCTACGGCGGGCTGCGCTTCGAGCGGCGCAACACGATCGGCACCCCCGAGACGCTCGGCGCGGCGAGCGCGGAGGAGCTCAGGGCCTTCTACCGCCGCTGGTACCGGCCCGAGCGGGCGACCATCGTCTTGGTCGGCGACGCCGATCCCGACATGATGGA
The DNA here is from genome assembly GCA_035630675.1 of Allosphingosinicella sp. Lineage (GTDB taxonomy): Bacteria > Pseudomonadota > Alphaproteobacteria > Sphingomonadales > Sphingomonadaceae > Allosphingosinicella. Next base: position 4,123 of record DASQKE010000068.1, on the reverse strand, counting down.
GGCCCTGGTCCGCGAGCGCTTCGGCGGCTGGCGCGGCGAAGGGCCGAACCCCCCCGAGCCCGATTACGGCCGCATCGCCGAGCCCGCGCAGCCGGTGGCGAACGTCGCTTACCCCGGCGTGCCGGTGACGGTCAGCATGATGTGGCTGAGGCCGTTCGAGGCGCTGCCGCACACCATGGCGCGCGAGCGCCTGTTCCTCGAGGAATCGCTGGCGGCGCGGATCGTCAACCGGCGGCTGGAGGCGCATGCGCGCGGCGAATCGGCGTTCATCAATTCCGGCGTCTCGATCTCGCGGGCGCGCGGCATCGCCAACGCCACCAGCCTCAACGTCGCGGCGCGCGGCGGCGACTGGCGCAAGGCGCTGGACGAGAGCTGGGCGATCCTGCTCGACGCCCAGCGCGCGCCGCCGAGCCGGGAGGAGATCGCCCGCGAGATCAGCAACATGCGCGCGGCGACCGCGGCGGCCGTGCAGGGCGAGGCGACCGTGCTATCCCAGGGCCGGGCCGACCAGCTCGTCGACGCGATCGACAATAATACGGTCGTGGCGACAGCCGCGACGGTGCTCGACAATCTCGACCGCAACGCTCCCGCGATGAGCCCGGACCGGGTCGGCGCGGCGATGCGGCGGCTGTTCGAGGGCTCGGGGCCGCGCACTCTGCTGCTGACGCCCGAGCCGGTCCCCGGCGGCGAGCGCGCGCTTGCCGAGGCGGTGGCGGCGGCGCGGGCGGTGGCTCCCTCGGAGCGCCGGGCCGACCGGCAGGTGAGCTTCGACGCCTTGCCGCCGCTCGGCGCCCCCGGCCGCGAGGTTTCGCGCCAGGCGATCGGGGAGACCGGAGTCACCATCGTCCGCTTCGCGAACGGCGCGACCCTCACCTTCAAGCCGACCCGATATGAGCGCGGCGCCGTCGCTGTGCAGCTGCGCTTCGGACGCGGCATGACCGGCCTCGCCCCCGACCGGCCGTCGCTCGGCTGGCTCGCCGGCCTGGTCCCGCCATCGGGCCTCGCCGACCTCGACCTCGACGGCATGGAGCGGCTGCTCACCGGCCGCCACATGTCGCTGAGCTTCGGCATCGACGAGGACGCCTTCACCCTCAGCGGCCGGGCGGGCGCGCCCGAGCTCGGCGACCAGATGCGCCTGCTCGCGACCAAGCTCGCTTTCCCGCGCTGGGACGCGGAGCTGCTCGCCCGCTTCCGCGCCGGCGCGGTGCAGAGCTTCGATCTCCACGCCAGCTCGGCGGCGGCGCGGGCCGGGCGCGAGATGGGCGGCTTCATGCGCCCGAACGACGAACGCTGGCGGCCGATCGAGAAGGCCGAGATGGAGGCGGTGACGATCGACCGGCTCCGCGCCTTCTACGCGCCGATCCTGGCGCAGCGGCCGGTCCATGCCGTGATCGTCGGCGACGTCTCGCTCGCCAGCGCGGTCGAGGCGGCGCGGCGGACGATCGCGGCCTTGCCCCGCGCGGCCGGGTTGCCCGAGCCCGCCGGCGCCCGCGCTGTGCGTCCGCCCGCGCCGAGCCCGACCCCGCGCGCCTTCACGCACGAGGGCGCGCCCGACCAGGCCTATGCGGTGATCGGCTGGTCGACCTTCGGCGGGTCCGAGCGGGTGCGCGAGCGCCGCGCGCTGGCGCTCGCCGCCAACATCTTCCGGATGCGCCTGTTCGACCGGCTGCGCGAAACCGAGGGCGCCTCCTACGCGCCGGTGGCGACCCATTCGAGCGCCGAGAACTTCCCGGACTGGGGCATCTTCTACGCAGCCTCCGAGCTCCGGCCGGCGAGCGCCCAGACTTTCTTCCGGATCGCGCGCGAGCTGATCGCCGACCTCGCCGCGCGTCCGGCCGAGGCCGACGAGTTCGCGCGCGCGCTGAACCCGGCGGTGACCGGCATCGAGCGGACGCTCGAGACCAACGGCTATTGGATCGCGGCGCTGGAGGAATGGGCGCACCGCCCGGCGGCGATCGCGGAGACTCAATCCTATCTCTCCGACTATCGGAGCCTCACCGCGGAGGAGGTGCGCGCCGCCGTCGCCCGCCACGTCGCGGAGGCGGGCGACTGGTCGATGCTGGTGCTGCCGTCACGTACCGCCGCCCCGCCGCCGGCGCCCGCGCGGCCTTGATCTGGATTTCATGCCCACACATACCCTAGAGCCCCCTGCGCGAGCGAGGAGAGACGTGGCGGACGGCGCGGTCCAGATTACGCAGAGGAAGCTGCCGCCCGAGCTGGAGCGGGGCTGGGACCCGCTGCGCCTCCAGCAGCAGCCCTTCTTCGACGACAAGAACCGGGCCTTCTGGATCCTGCAGTCGGTCGGCTGGGCCGGCTACCTCATCCTGCGCAGCCTCAACGGAATCGCCAACGCGATGGGGTGGAGCTACGTCATCCACACCACCTTGCTGACCGTCACCGGCTATTCGATCACCCTGCTGATGGGCGCCAGCTACCGGCGGCTGATGAAGCTCAGGCCGGCCATCACCTGGGGCCTCTCGATCGCGCTGGTGCTGGCGTCCTCGGCCGCCTTCTCGGCGATCGAGACCTGGAGCCACGCGACCTTCATCCGCCCCGGCATCCGGCCCGAGGGGATCCAGTTCCTCGGCTCGATCCTGCTCACCGTCGCCCTGCTGATCGCCTGGTCGTCGCTTTATTACGGGATCAATTATTACCTGCTGCTCGAGCAGCAGACGGCGCGGCTGCTGCGGCTCGAGCACCAGGCGAGCTCGGCGCAATTGGCGATGCTGCGCTACCAGCTCAATCCGCATTTCCTGTTCAACACCCTGAACTCGATCTCGACGTTGGTGCTCCTGAAGCAGACCGACCGGGCGAACGCGATGCTGTCGCGGCTGTCGAGCTTCCTTCGCTACACGCTCGTCAACGAGCCGACCGGGCAGGTGACGGTGGCGCAGGAGGTGGAGACTCTGAAGCTCTATCTCGAGATCGAGAAGATGCGCTTCGAGGAGAGGCTGCGGCCCCATTTCGCGATCGACCGCCAGGTCGAGCGGGCGCTGATGCCGTCGCTCCTGCTCCAGCCCTTGGTCGAGAATGCGATCAAATATGCGGTGACTCCGCAGGAGGAAGGGGCGGACATCTCGATCGAGGCGAAATTGAACGTCGACAGGGTCCAGATCACCGTCTCGGACACCGGGCCGGGCGCCGAGGACCATTGGGTGCGCGCGCAGGAATCGACCGGCGTCGGCCTCGCCAACATCCGCGACCGGCTCGCCCAATCCTATGGCGACAACCACCGGTTCGACACCCAATCGGACATTCGCGGCGGTTTCCGCGTTGTCATCGAAATCCCCTATCAAGTCGAAGCCAAGGAACCGAGATGACTATCCGCACCATCCTCGTCGACGACGAACCGCTGGCGATCCAGGGGCTGCAGCTGCGGCTCGACCCGCACGAGGACGTCGAGGTGATCGAGACCTGCTCGAACGGGCGCGAGGCGATCCGGGCGATCAAGACCCACAAGCCCGATCTCGTCTTCCTCGACATCCAGATGCCGGGCTTCGACGGCTTTTCGGTGATCCAGGGGCTGATGGAGGTCGAGCCGCCTCTGTTCGTGTTCGTGACGGCCTATGTCGACCACGCGATCCGGGCGTTCGAGGCGCAGGCGGTCGACTATCTGATGAAGCCGGTCGAGGAGGAGCGCCTCGCCGACACGCTGGAGCGGGTGCGGGTCCGGCTCGCCGAGAAGCGCGGCGCCGAGGAGGTCGGGCGGCTGATGGAGGTGCTCGCCGAGGTCGCCCCCGAGGTCGCCGAGAATGTCGAGGGCGTCGAGGACGCGCACGCCTCGAACCGCTACGAGAAACTGATCAACATCAAGGACCGCGGCCAGATCTTCCGGGTCGACGTCGATTCGATCGAGAAGATCGACGCGGCCGGCGATTATATGTGCATCTATACGGGCGACAACACGCTCATCCTGCGCGAGACCATGAAGGATCTCGAGAAGCGGCTCGACCCGCGCCGCTTCCAGCGCGTCCACCGCTCCTGCATCGTCAACCTCGACCAGGTCCGCCAGGTCAAGCCCCACACCAACGGCGAATGCTTCCTGGTGCTGGAGAGCGGATCGCAAGTGAAGGTCTCGCGTTCCTACCGCGACGTGGTCGCGAGGTTCGTGCATTGATGTTCA
>DASQKE010000067.1:0-4923 GCA_035630675.1 Allosphingosinicella sp. | reverse complement strand
GCGCCCATGCACGGGTTCGGGCTTCGCTGGGAGTATTGTATGGGACTGGCAACAAAGTCTGAACTGGCTCAAGCGCTTGCGTCTTGCCGCGGCGCCTTCTTCAGCGTCGGGATATTTTCAGGCGTCATCAACGTCCTGATGCTTACCGGCTCGATCTACATGCTGCAGGTCTATGACCGGGTGCTGCCGAGCCGCAGCATTCCGACCCTGATCGGCCTCACGGTTCTCATCATCTTCCTGTTCGGGCTGCAAGGCGTGCTCGATTTCCTGCGCCAGCGCCTGCTCACCCGGGTCGGGTCGACCCTCGACGCCGAGCTGTCCACCCGCATCTTCAACATTGTCGTCACCCTGCCGTTGAAGGGCCGCACCGGCGCGGAGGGCCTGCAGCCGTTGCGGGACTTCGACACGGTGCGAGGCTTCCTGTCGGGCGTCGGCCCGACCGCGCTCTTCGACCTGCCTTGGCTGCCTCTCTATCTCGGGCTGTGCTTTCTGCTCCATCCCTGGCTCGGGCTCATCGCCCTCATCGGTGCGCTCATCCTGTTCTGCCTTGCGGTGATGACCGAGGTGATGTCGCGCAAGCCCTTGCACGAAGCGGCCGGCCACGCGGCCGCCCGCCAATTGCAGGCGGAATCCTCCCGCCGCAATGCCGAGGCCATCAAGGCGATGGGCATGGCGGCGCCGCTCGCGCGGCGCTGGGCCGCCGTCAACGACAAGTACCTCTTGGCCCAGGAACGCGCGGCCGACGCGTCCGGCGGACTCGGCGCCCTCTCGAAGGTGCTGCGCTTTCTCCTGCAGTCGCTCGTTCTCGGGGTCGGCGCCTGGCTTGCCATTCTCGACATGGCCTCGCCCGGCGTGATCATCGCAGCCTCCATCCTGACGAGCCGCGCCTTGGCGCCGATCGAGACGGCGATCGCGCACTGGAAATCGTTCCTGGCGGCCCGGCAAAGCTGGCGGCGTCTTAGCGACCTTCTCGCGGCTCTGCCGCCGGAGGCCGAACCGATGACCCTGCCGGCGCCGAAACAGAGCCTCACGGCCGAAAGCCTCGTCATCGGCATCCCGGGCAGCCGCGAGGTGATCGTCAGCAATGTCAGCTTCGCGCTCGCGGCGGGCGACGGGCTCGGCGTCATCGGTCCGAGCGCCTCCGGCAAATCGACGCTCGTGCGCGCGCTCGTCGGGGTCTGGCCGGCCGTTCGCGGGGCGATCCGGCTCGACGGCGCGACGCTGGAGCATTGGAGCCCTGCCGCCCTCGGCACCGCCATCGGCTACATGCCGCAAGCCATCGAGCTCTTCGACGGCACCGTCGCGGAGAACATCGCCCGCTTCTCCGACAAGGCCGATCCCGCGAAAGTCGTGGCGGCCGCGAAAGCGGCCGGCGCGCATGAGATGATCCTGCGCCTTCCCGACGGCTACGATGCGCGCACCGGCGAGGGCGCGGGGTCCCTGTCGGCAGGCCAGCGCCAGCGCATCGCCCTGGCGCGGGCTCTTTACGGGGATCCGTTCGTCGTCGTTCTCGACGAGCCGAACTCCAATCTCGACGCGGAGGGCGAAGCCGCCCTGACCGAGGCGATCAAGGGCGTGCGGACCCGCGGCGGCATCGTCGTCGTCGTGGCCCACCGGCCGAGCGCCCTCGCCGCCCTTGACCAGGTGCTCGTGATGAGGAACGGCACCATGCAGGCCTTCGGCCCGCGCGACGAGGTGCTGCGCAAGACCCTGGTGCCGCAGGCCGTCCCGCCGGCCAAGCCCGCCGCCGCTCAGCCGCTCCGCGCCGCCGGCGCCGCCGGCGGCGCGCCCGACCGCTCCTGACGGAGAGTTGACCATGACGGAAACCCAGACCTCCCGGAACCTGCGCCAATCGATGCGGCGCCAGACGCAAGCCGGCCTTGCCGTCGTCGTGCTGCTCTTCGGCGGCTTCGGCGTATGGGCGGCGACGACGTCCCTGTCCGGAGCTGTGATCTCCGCCGGTCAGGTGGTGGTCGAAAGCAATGTCAAGAAGGTGCAGCATCCGACCGGCGGCATCGTCGGCGAGATCCGCGTCCGAGACGGCGATCGGGTGCAGACGGGCGACCTCGTCATCCGGCTCGACGAGACCGTGACGCGGGCCAGCCTGTCGATGGTGTCGAAGCAGCTCGACCAATTCGAAGCGCGGCAAGCGCGCCTCGTCGCCGAGCGCGACAGTCAGCGGAGCATCAACTTCCCCGACGCCCTGGTCGCCAGGAAGGATCAGGCCGACGTGGCCGAGGTGCTCGGCGGCGAGCGCAGCCTGTTCGAGGCCCGCCGCACCGCGATCGAGGGGCAGCGCGCTCAGCTCAGCGAGCGCGTCACCCAGTTGCGCGAGGAAATCCGCGGGCTCGAAGCGCAAGCCGCCGCCAAGCGCAAGCAAACCGCCTTGATCAACCAGGAGCTGGAGGGCGTGGACCGGCTCTACAAGCAGAATCTCGTGCCGATCACCCGCCTCACCTCCCTGCAGCGGGAAGCGTCGCGCCTCGACGGCGAGGAGGGTCAGCTCGTCGCCTCGATCGCCGCGTCGAGAGGCAAGATCGCGGAAACCGAGCTGCAGATCATCCAGCTCGTGCAGGATCTCAAGCGCGAGGTCGCCGCCGAGCTGCGCGACAGCCAGGCCAAGATCGGCGAATTGGTGGAGCGCAAGGTCGCGGCCGAGGACCAGCTCAGGCGCGTCGACATCCGCGCCCCGCAGAACGGCTTCGTGCACCAGCTGGCCGCGCATACGATCGGCGGCGTCATCAATGCGGGCGAGCCGATCATGCTGATCGTGCCGCAGGCCGACAGCCTCGTCGTCGAAACCCGCATCGCTCCTCAGGACATCGACCAGGTGCATCCCGGCCAGCGGGTCAGCTTGCGCTTCTCCGCGTTCAGCCAGCGCACGACGCCGGAAATCTTCGGCACGGTCTCGCGCGTCTCCGCCGACCTGACCCGCGAGCAGCAGACGAACACATCATACTATACGGTGCGCGTCTCCATCCCGGAGGACGAGCTGAACAAGCTCGAAGGCAAGGCCCTCATTCCCGGCATGCCGGTCGAGGCCTTCATCCAGACGGGTTCGCGGACCGCCCTCTCCTACCTCGTGAAACCGTTCGAGGATCAGGTGGCCCGGGCGTTCCGGGAACGATGAAGGGCGCCCGGCCCGCTCGCCGGGTCTGCCTTCTGCTGTCTTCCGCGTGTCGCCGGGGCGACACACAAGTTTGACTAGACGGAAAGCCGGGTTCCGGTGATAATCAGGCTGGGCGGTGTCCTGACCAGGCTCCGGCGCGCGTGCAGACATGGACGAAAACCTCGACGAAAACCTCAAGGGCTTCGGTCACAGACGATCGCGAGTTGGAACTTTGCGAGAATAGGCACACTCGATCCGTTTCGCTATTGAACCTTAACAGGCCCTGCACGCGAGCTTCCTGATGAGTCGAGGACGAGATTTCCGTGATACGCGCCGGCGCGATTTCGGCGGCGGCGACGAGTTCACCAAACCTGGCCGTGATCCTTTCCCGCCTGGTCCTATGCCGGATTCGCGCTCGATGGCGCCACGGTCTTCCGGTCCGGAGATCGACGCGGTGGTGAAGTGGTTCAATCCGCAGAAGGGCTTCGGCTTCGCCGAGATGGGCGACGGCTCCGGCGACGCCTTTCTGCATATCCGCGCCGTCGAGGCGGCGGGCTACCGCGAGCTCGAGCCCGGCACGCGCCTGACCGTGCGGGTCTCGCCCGGGCAGAAGGGTCCGCAGGTCACCCAGATCACGAGCGTCGACACCAGCACGGCGACGCCCGGCGCGGGCGGCGGTGGCGGTGGCGGTGGTGGTGGTGGCGGCCCCCGGGGAGGCCCCGGCGGATCGGGCGGCTTCGGCCGTGGTCCGATGGGGGGCGGCGGACCACGCCGGTCGCCTTACCAGAGCGAGCCGCGCGACCTCGGCCCGGCTCAGGAGATCGCCGGCACGGTTAAGTGGTACAATCCGGCCAAGGGCTTCGGCTTTATCGCCGCCGAGGACCAGGGCAAGGACGTGTTCGTGCACCGCTCGGTGCTGGAGCGCGCCGGCATCCCCGATCTCCAGGAAGGTCAGCGGGTGCAGATCAGCGTTGTGCAGAGCCAGAAGGGACGCGAAGCGACCGCGATCGACTTGGCGGACTGACAGCCTGCCGGACTGACAGCCTGGCGCCGATAGCGTGCCGCGTTGATGGGGCGGAGCGCCGTCGCGGAGAGCCCGGCCCCGCAGGCGATCCCGCAAGACCCTCGCATTTCGCGATCACGCCGCGCTGCGGTCCCGCACGCGTTGGCGCGCCGGCTCGTAGACGATGTGGCGGTGCCATTCGCACCAGCTTCCCCCCTCGGTCGGAGCCCCGCAGCACAGCGCCGGCTCGGAACTGTCGCTGACAATGTAGCGGCACTGGGCGAACCCGGCCTTGATCAGCTCGACGTTGTGCTTGCCTGACGGCGGGCGTCCCTTCGGGGCTGGTCCTGTCATCTTAATACTCCTCAACTCCACGCAGCGACATGTCGCGCGAAGCGTGTTCGCGCCATCATGCCGATTACGAGCAATCCTGGCCGTCGGCTCCAGCACTATAGCATACTGCGCTGAAGCCCGCTCTGGGCAGCGCGCTTCATGGCGTGCAGACAATGTCATGAAGGTCGATCAGGAAAGAAGATCGCTCGTGAACGAGCGTTCTGCCATTCGTGTGCGCGCAGAGCGTGTCAAGAATGAGGAGATGCGAGATCGCCGGTTGCGGGCCTTGCCTACATTGCCAAGCCGCCCGGCGCATCGAGCGAAGCTCCGTCAGGCACCGTAATCAGGCCGATGCCCGCGTGTCGGCCAAGCCTCGTAGGCGATCAGGCGGCCGCTGCCGCCGAGCGTCACGAACAGGGTGCGGCGATCGTCGCCGCCGAAGCACAGGCCGGTGGTGAACGGATCGCCGGTCGAGACG
>DASQKE010000066.1:0-9063 GCA_035630675.1 Allosphingosinicella sp. | reverse complement strand
AACGGGAATGCCGGGTCAGCGGAGACGGGTCGCGAGCGTCCACCAGCCGGAGCGCGCGGCCCTGATCCGGGCGGCCGCGGCATCCCTCTCCTGCTCGCTTTCGTAGAGGCCGAAGCAGGTCGCGCCGGATCCGGACATGCGGGCGAGCGCGGCACCGTCGAGCGCAGCAAGCACCTCGGCTATCTCGGGTACCAACGCGATCGCGGCGGGCTCGAGGTCGTTGCGGGATCCGTCCAGGCGCTCCAGCGCCCCCCGGTCGACACCCTCCCAGGCTGCGAAGACGGCGGCGGTCGACAAAGGCACGCCGGGATTGACGAGCAGGACCGGTCGTCCGGCGAGACTGTTGCCCTCCCAGTGCCGCAGGCGATCGCCCCTCCCCTCGCCCCGCACCGTTCGACTGGCGAGACAAGCCGAGACGTCGGCGCCCAGCCCGCGCGCGATCGCGTGCAAGGCTTCGTCGCCCGGCCGGATGTCCCACCAGCGGCACAGCAGCCGCAGCGTCGCGGCGGCGTCCGCCGACCCGCCGCCCAGCCCCGCCGCGACCGGCAGCTTCTTGTCCAGCGCCAGCGCAGCGCCGCGGCTTGCCTCACAACAGGCTCCCAGCTCCTCAGCCGCGCGCAGGACGAGATTGCGTTCGCCGGCGGCAAGCGCGTCGGCGAACCGGCCCCGAACATCGAGGCCGAGGCCGTCCCCTTCTTGTATTGTCAGCCGGTCGCCGTCCTCACAGAAGGCGAAGACGGTCTCGATCCGGTGATAGCCGTCTTGCTCCCGCGCCCGGACGTGGAGGGCGAGGTTGATCTTGGCGTAGCCGATCTCCTCCATCGGGGGGATCAGCGCGAGGCGAGCTGCGGCGTCAGGCCCGTCTCGATCTTGGCGCTGAGCCGCGCCGCGTCCTCGGGCGTGGCGTAGACCAAAGCCGCCTTCCAGGCGAAGCGCGCCTCGATGCGGCGCCCGGCGCGATAATAAGCGTCGCCGAGATGCTCGTTGATCGTGGTATCGGACGGCTCCGCCTGCGCCGCGCGTTCGAGCAGCTCGACCGCGCGCGGAATGTCGCCGGTCAGGAAATAGGCCCAACCCAGCGAATCGGTGATCGAGGCGTCGTCGGGCGCCAGCCGATGCGCCTCGGCGACGAGGCGCATCGCTTCCTGGATATTCTCGCGCCGCTCGAGCTGGGCGTAGCCGAGATAGTTGAGGACGAGCGGCTCGCCGGGCGCAAGCGCATGCGCCCGCTCGAGCGCGGCCTTGCCCTCGGTCCACTGGCCCGCCCGCTCGAGCGCGCCGCCGCGGATCAGCCACAAGGCCCAGATCGGGTTGTCCGGGGAGCCGTCGCCGGCGAGCGCGATGGCGCGGGCATAGGCCTCGGCGCCCTCGCGGTGGCGGTCGAGCTCGACATAGAGATCGCCGAGCCGGGTCCAGTCCGAAACCCGGGCGCCGGGGGCCTCGGCGGCGGCCCTCATCGCCGCGACCCCGGCCTCGCCGCGCCCGCTCGCCGCGAGCACCCGGCCGCGAAGATCGCGCGCGGTGCCGATGAACGGGTCGTCGGGCGCGATATTGTCGAGCGCGGCCAGCGCCGGCTGATGCCGGTCCTGGAGCGAGAGCAGTTCGGCGACGACCAGCCAGATCTCGCTATTGTCGGGCGCGAGGAAGCTGGCGAGGCGCGCGAAGCTGAGCGCGAGCGGCCGCACGTCCTGGGCGTTGAGATCGAGCGAGAGGCGGATCAGGAACTCGGCGATGCCGGCGCCGGGAGTCGCGATCGCGCCCGGCAGGGCTCGCCCGGCCTCGACGGTGTCGCGGGCGCGGGAGAGCGCGTCGCCGGGACCCGCAAGCAAAGCGAGAGCCTCGCTCCGGTCGCGCCGCGCCAGCACCGCCGCGCCGGCAATGCGCAGCCGCTGGGCGCGCGCGCCGCTCTGCGCGGCGAAGGCGGCGAATTCGGCCGGGGCGTTGCCGCTGCGGCGCACGAGCCCGATCAGCGCCCGGGTTTCGGGGACATAGCCCTGGACCGGGCTGTCGGCCGGCGCCGAAGCCAGGATCGCGAGCGGATCGCCGCGCCGCGATCCCTGCGCCACCCAGGCGCGCAGGATCGGAGCCATGAAGCCGAACACTTCGTCGCCGGCGATGCGCTCGATCTGCTCGTCCGCGGCGCGCCACTCGCCGGTGCGGACCGCCTCGCCGAGCAGGGTGAGGCGAACCTCCGGGGTCGCCTGCTCCGAGACGGCGAGGATCCGCGCGGCGGCGACGGCGAGCGTTCGGTCGCCGGCGGCGATCGCATGAGCGAGCGCGCTCGAAGCGAGGACGGTATTGGCGGGCGCCGCGGCCAGCGCGGCGGCGAAATTGCGGCTGGCGTCGTCGAGCGAGCCCTGGGTCGCGGCGGCCCGCGCCTGGACATAGGTGCGAAGCGCGCTCGGCTCGTCGGTGCGAGCGCTCGCGGCCGCGGGCGGCAGGACGAGAGCGCCGGCGAGAAGGCCGAACAGGCCGGGTCTACATATTGGGGTAATTGGGGCCTCCTCCGCCTTCGGGTGTCACCCATTCGATATTCTGGGTCGGATCCTTAATGTCGCATGTCTTGCAGTGGACGCAGTTCTGCGCGTTGATCTGCAGCCGCGGCCGTCCGCCCTCGCCCTCGACGAACTCGTAAACGCCCGCCGGGCAGTAGCGCTGCTCCGGGCCGGCATAATCGGGCAGGTTGATCTCGGTCGGGATCGCCGGGTCCTTGAGCCGAAGATGGGCCGGCTGGTCCTCCTCGTGATTGGTGTTGGAGACGAACACCGAGGACAGGCGATCGAAGCTGATCACGCCGTCGGGCTTGGGATAGTCGATCGGCCGGACCATGTCCTTGCGCCACAAGGTCGTGTGATCGGGATGGTGGCGCATGGTGAACGGCAGGCCGACCTTCAGGAACCGCATCCACATGTCGGCGCCGGCGAGCAGGGTGCCGATCGTGCCGCCCCATTTGGCGACCATCGGCTCGACGTTGCGCACCGTCTTGAGCTCTTTGGCGACCCAGCTCGAATGCAAGGCCGTCTCATAGGCGTCGAGCGTGTCGTTCGCGCGCCCGGCACGGACCGCCTCGAACGCGGCCTCGGCGGCAAGCATGCCGGACTTGATCGCGGTGTGGCTGCCCTTGATCCGCGGCACGTTGACAAAGCCCGCGGCGCAGCCGACCAGCGCGCCGCCCGGGAAGGCGAGCTTGGGGATAGCCTGGTATCCGCCCTCATTGATCGCGCGGGCGCCGTAGCTGACCCGCCGTCCTCCTTCGAGGAAGCAGCGGATCGCCGGATGCTGCTTCCAGCGCTGGAACTCCTCGAACGGCGAGAGCCAGGGATTCTTGTAGTTGAGCGCGACCACGAAGCCCAGGGCGACCTGATTGTTCTCCTGATGATAGAGGAAGCCGCCGCCCCAGCTGTCCTCGTCGAGCGGCCAGCCCTGGGTGTGGATGACGCGGCCGGGCTCGTGCTTGGCGGGGTCGATGTCCCACAGCTCCTTGAGGCCGATGCCGTAGACCTGGGGTTGGCTGTCCTTGTCGAGGTCGAACTGCCGCTTGATCCGTTTGGTAAGGTGGCCGCGCGCACCCTCGGCGAACAGGGTGTATTTGCCGTGCAGCTCCATGCCGGGCTGGAAATCCGCCCTCGGCTCCCCGTCGCGGCCGACGCCCATGTCGCCGGTGGCGACGCCCTTCACCGAGCCGTCGTCATTGTAGAGGATTTCCGCGGCCGGGAAGCCGGGGAAGATCTCGACGCCGAGCGCTTCCGCCTGCCCGGCGAGCCAGCGGCAGAATGCGCCGAGGCTGAGCGTGTACATGCCCTTGTTGCTGAGCAACGGCGGCATGAAGATGTGCGGCAGGCCGTATTTCTTGCGCTCGGTCAGCACCCAATGCTCGTTCTTCGTCACCGGCACCGTCAGAGGGCTGTCGAGATCGCGCCAGTTCGGGATCAGCTCGTCGAGGCCCTTCGGATCCATCACGGCGCCGGAAAGGATGTGGGCGCCGACCTCGGAACCCTTTTCGAGCACGCAGACGGAGAGCTCCGCCCCCGCCGCGTCGGCGAGCTGCTTCAGGCGGATGGCGGCGGCGAGGCCCGCCGGGCCCGCGCCGACGACGACGACGTCATAGGCCATCGACTCGCGTGCCGTCATTCTCTCCCTCCGCTCCGGCCTCGCTCGGACTCATGTCGTCGCAAACGCCCAACGGCTTGCAGATAAGCGGCAAGCCGGCGGTTGACCAGCCCGCCGCGGACGCCTCGGATGCGCGCGAGTGGAGCGGGATTTGGAGCATCTGGACGCCGCCGGAGCGGCAAGCGCGCTGTCATGGTGGCTCGACGCGGGCGTCGACGTCGTCGTCGGCGAGGCGCCGCGCGACTGGCTGCGCCCTGCCGCCCCCGCCCCGGCTCCTGCGCCGCTCGAGACCAAAGCCTTCGCGCCGCCCGGTGCACCCGCGCAGGAGCCGCTTCCCGACCAGCTCGATCTGTTCCGCGCCTGGCTGCAATCGTCGGACGCGCTGCCGCACGCCGCCCCCGCCGCCCCCCGCGTCTGCCCGGCGGGCGATCCCGCCGCGGGGCTGATGATCATGATCGACATGCCGTCCGCCGAGGATTGCAGCGCCGGGACCCTGCTCTCGGGCGAGGTCGGGCGGCTGTTCGACCGGATGCTGGCCGCGATCGGGCGCGACCGCAGCAATGTCTATTTCGCGGCGCTCTCCTGCCTGCGCTCGACCGACGGGCGCCTGACCGGCGAGCCGGAGAAGCAATGCGGCCTGCTCGCCCGCCACCATATCGGGCTCGCGGCGCCGCGGGCGCTGCTGCTGTTCGGCGACGGCGCCGCCAAGGCCCTGCTCGGCCTGCCGGTGACCCGCGCCCGCGGCCGCTGGCACGAGGTCGCCACCCATTCGGGGCCGGTGCGGACCATCCCCACCATCTCGCCCCGGCAATTGCTGAGCCACCCGGCGCAAAAGGCCCACGCCTGGGCCGATCTCCAGATGCTGATGGAAGGACTGAACGGATGAGGATGGGCGTCGCCTGGTTCGTCGCAGCCTTTGCCTCCCCGGCGTTCGCGGCCGACGCGCCGGTCGAGGTGGAGACCGCCGCGGCCCAGGTCCAGCCGGTAGCCGCGCCGGCGCTGAGCCCGGAGCAGCGCAGCTCTTACCGCGACATATTTGCCGCGATCCGCGCGCGCGACTGGGCCGGCGCCGCCGCGCGGCTCGACGGAACAAGCGAGGGCCCGCTGCACAATTACGCCCGTGCGCGGCTCTATCTCGCCCCCGGCTCGCCGCGGGTCGACATCGCGCCCTTGTTCGCGCTCATCGCCCGCGCCCGCGAACTGCCGCAGGCGGAGCAGCTCTCACGCCTGGCCACCAGCCGCGGCGCCGTCGAGCTTCCCAACCTGCCGGCGCAGCAGCGGCTGGTCTGGGGAGGCGCGCAGCCGCGCCGCGGACGCGCGCGCGGGATCAGGGGTGCGCCCGAGATCGCCAGCCTCGACGCGCTCGTCCAGCCGCTCATCGTGGCCGACCGGCCTGCCGAGGCCGAGGCGCTGGTCGAGGCGCGCTCGGTCGAGCTTCCCGACGAGGTCCTGACCGAGTTCCGCCAGCGCGTCGCCTGGTCCTATTACATCACCGGCAACCCCCTCTCCGCCCACCAGGTGGCCGACCGCGCCCGCCGCGGCAGCGGCGAGTGGGTGGTGCAGTCGGACTGGGTGTCGGGCCTCGCCAGCTGGCGGCTCGGCGAATGCGGCCCGGCGGGCGACGCATTCCGAGCCGTCGGCGCCCGTTCGACCGACCAGGAGCTTTCCGCCGCCGGCCATTATTGGGCGGCGCGTGCCGACATCCTTTGCCGCCACCCCGAGCGAGTGCAGGCGCATCTGCGCAGTGCCGCCCGGATGGGCGAGACTTTCTACGGCTTGCTCGCCGCCCGCGCATTGGGCCTCAGGCAAAGCAACATTCCCAATTCGGGAACCCTCGCCCGCGCCGACTGGCGGTCCGTCGCCGACGAGCGCAATGTCCAGCTCGCGACCGCCCTGGTCGAGATCGGCGAACGGGACGCGGCCGACGACGTCCTGCGGCACCAGGCGCGGATCGGCCGGCCGGGCGACCATGAGGCGCTGATCAACGTCGCCGCCCGCCTCAACCTCACCGACACCCAGATGTGGCTCGCCCACAACGCCCCGCGCGGCATCACCGTCGATCCGCTTGCCCGCTATCCCCTGCCCAACTGGCAGCCGCCGCGGGGCTGGCGCGTCGACCGCGCTCTGGCCTTCGCCCACGCGCTCCAGGAATCGAACTTCCGGCCCGACGCGGTCAGCCCCGCCGGCGCCCGCGGGCTGATGCAGGTCCGGCCCGGCACCGCCGGCGACATCGCCCGCTGGCGGGGCGAGAGCGCCGCCGGGATCGACCTCAACGAGCCCAACACCAATGTCGAGTTCGGCCAGTCCTATCTCGAATATCTGCGCGACCTGCCCGGCACGGGCGGCCTGCTGCCGCGGGTCATCGCCGCCTACAATGCCGGTCCGGCGCCGATCGCGCTGTGGACCACGGAAGGCGTCGGCGAAGGCGATCCCCTGCTCTACGTCGAATCGCTGCCTTATTGGGAAACCCGCGGCTACGTGCCGATCATCCTGAGGAATTATTGGGTCTATGAGCAGCGCATCGGCCGCGCCGGGCCGAGCCGCGCCGCGCTCGTCCAGGGCCTGTGGCCGCGCTTCCCGGGAATGCCCGGACCGAACGCGATCCGCATGCCCCGCCTGCAGCGCCAGACGGGGGCCGCCGGGCAATAGAGTTCTTGATCTGTTCCCGTCGAGGTCCTACACCAAGCCGGTGAGACCCGACGCCCGCCATGGTCGCGGCGCCCCGGAAAACAGGACGCCGACCCGCTTCAACCTCCCCGTCCGCGAGGCCGACGGCGACTGGCTCGACGCGCGCGAGGAGGTCGACGACGGCCCGCCGCCGCTGCGCACCACCGTCACCCTCGAAAAGCCCAGGACCATCATCGCGCGCAACACCTCGCCGGACATCAGCTTCGACCGCTCGATCAATCCCTATCGCGGCTGCGAGCATGGCTGCATCTATTGCTTCGCGCGGCCCACCCACGCCTTCCATGATCTCTCGCCCGGGCTCGATTTCGAATCCAAGCTGTTCGCCAAGCCCAATGCCGCGCAGCTGTTGCGCGCGGAGCTCGGCAAGCCCGGCTATCGCTGCGCCCCGATCGCGATCGGCACCAACACCGATCCCTACCAGCCGATCGAGGCCGAATACCGGATCATGCGCGAGATCCTCGAAGTGTTGGCCGACACCCGCCATCCGGTGATGATCACGACCAAGTCCGATCGCATCCTGCGCGACCTCGACCTCCTTGCTCCGATGGGCGCGCAACGGCTGGTCGGAGTGGCTCTGTCGGTGACGTCGCTCGATCCGAACGTCTCGCGCACCCTGGAGCCCCGCGCGCCGGCGGCGAGGAGGCGCCTGGCCGCCGTGAAGGCGCTGGCCGCGGCCGGAATTCCGACCTCGGTGGCGATCGCGCCGGTCGTCCCGCAGGTCACCGACCATGAGCTCGAGGCGATCGTCGAGGCGGCGGCCGAGGCCGGCGCGCAGGGCGTGTTCTACCTCCCGGTGCGCCTTCCGCACGAGGTCGCGCCTCTGTTCCGCGCCTGGCTCGACGAGCATTATGCGGACCGCGCGTCGAAGGTCATGAACACGATCCGCTCGATCCGCGGCGGCCGCGACAACGATTCGAGCTGGTTCACCCGGATGCGCGGTCAGGGCCCTTGGGCGGACCTGCTCAGGACCAGGTTCGAGATCGCGGTGCGCAAGCACGGCCTCAACCGCGACAAAAGCCCGCTCCGAACCAACCTGTTCCTGCCCCCGGGCGGGCCGCAGCTTCGGCTGCTCTGATTCCTCCCCATCGCGAGATGGGGAGGAACTTAGGCCGTCGCCAGCTGATGGTCGCGGTACTGCGCCCTGAGCGCCGTCTTGAGGAGCTTGCCGGTGGCGGTGTGGGGGAGGCTGTCGACGAAGACGATCTCGTCGGGGAGCCACCATTTGGCGACGTGGCGGGCGAGGTGGGCGAGGATCGCGTCGGCGCCGACGTCGCTCCCCTCCTTGCGAACGACCAGGAGCAGCGGGCGCTCGTCCCATTTGGGGTGGCGGATGCCGATCGCGGCGGCTTCGGCGACGCCTTCGCAGCCGACCGCCGCATTCTCGAGATCGACCGAGCTGATCCACTCGCCGCCCGACTTGATCACGTCCTTCGACCGGTCCGTGATCTGCATCGTCCCGCAGGGGTGTATGACCGCGACGTCGCCGGTGTCGAACCAATTGTCCCCGTCGATGCAATCGCCCGCCGGATCCTGGAAATAGCGCCGGATCACCCACGGGCCGCGGATCTGCAGCCGGCCCGAACTCTGGCCGTCGCGCGGCTGCTCTTTGCCGTCGTCGTCGACGACGCGGAGCTCGACCCCGAACGGCACCCGTCCCTGCTTGGCGACGAGATCGACCTGCTCCTCGAACGAAAGCTCGTGCCAGTTCGCCGGCGGCGACCCGATCGTGCCGATCGGCGAGGTTTCGGTCATGCCCCAGGCATGGCCGACGCGGATGCCCATCTTCATCAGCCGCTCGATCATGGTCCGCGGCGCCGCCGAGCCGCCGATGGTGACGATCCTGAGATGCTCGGGCTGCTCGCCGGTCGCATCCATGTGCTGGAACATCGACAGCCAGACGGTCGGCACGCCCGCGCTATGGGTGACCTTCTCCTCGTTCATCAACCGGCACAGGATTACCGGGTCGTTGACCGCCGAATAGACGAACTTGATGCCCGCGATCGCGCCGGCGAAGGGCAGCCCCCAGGCGGCGGCGTGGAACATCGGCACGATCGGCAGCGCCACCGAGCTCGAGCTGAGATCGAAGCAGGACGGCGCGACCTCGGCCATGGCGTGGATCATCGAGGAGCGGTGCTCGTAGAGCACGCCCTTGGGATTGCCGGTCGTGCCGCTGGTGTAGCACAGCATGCACGGCTCGCGCTCCGAGCCCTCGACCCACTGGTAGTCGCCGTCGAACGGCGCGATGAGCGCCTCGAACGAGTCCGG
>DASQKE010000065.1:0-14090 GCA_035630675.1 Allosphingosinicella sp. | reverse complement strand
CTGCATTTCCTCGCCGACAGCAATGCCGCGATCACCAAGGGCATCGTCGCGCTCGTCCTGCTCGCCGTGCAGGACAGGATGCCGAAGGAGATCGCCGGGGCCGACATCGAAGCCGCCCTCTCCCCGTTCGGACTGGAACGGCAGTTGAGCTCCAACCGGACGCAGGGGATTCCGAACATGATCGCCCTCGTCCGCGAGACCGCGGCGAGGCTCTCGGAGTGACCCGTCCCGACTTCGGCGAGATGCCGGGCTTCGACCCGAAATTGTTCATGTCCTACGTCAGGAAGGTCGGCCATGGCGGGGCGCTCGGCATCGACTATCGCGCCCATGGCCAGGACTGGGCCGAACTCGTGCTTCCCTATGACGAGAAATTGATCGGGGTCGTCGAGAGCGGCATCATCGCTTCGGGGCCGATCATCAGCCTGATGGATATGGCGACCAGCCTCGCGATCTGGATCCGGCTCGGCCGTTTCCGCCACCAGGCGACCCTCGACATGCGCGTCGACTATCTGCGGCCGGCCACGCCCGGCAAGACCATCGTCGGCCGCGGCGAATGCTATCGCACGACCAAAAGCATCGGCTTCGTCCGCGGCGTGGCGCATGACGGAGATGCGGCCGACGCCGTCGCCCAGGTGAGCGGGACCTTCATGTTCACCGATTGAAACGGCGGAGCGGCTACCGCCTGTCGGCGAGAAGGGTCGAGGCCAAAGCGTAGAGGACGAGCAGCCAGCCGAGGCCGATGACCGCCACGAGCGTCCAGCCGGGAAGGCCGCTGACATCCTCCTCGCCGACCCTGAGCAGATGGCCGACGAGGCTGTAATAGCCCATGCCCGCGGCGAGGCCCCATGCGGCGGCGAGCGCGCGCAGGCCGCCGGCGCGGCGGGCGCCCGCGGCCCAGGCGCCTAGGACCAGCGCGCCGCCGATCAGCCAGTCGTCGATCCAAAGCCACCAGCTCGCAAGGTCGCCCGAGCGGCGCGCCGTCTCGGCGAGCGGGAGGAGGATGCCGATCGCGAATGCGAGCCGGCGATTGGCGCGGACGGACAGCATGTTCAGGCCGCCGCCCCGCGCCGCTCCTCGGCCTTGCGCAGGACGTCATAGGCGGCCTGCGCCGCCTGGAACCGCGCAGCGGCGTCGGCATCGCCGGGCGCGACGTCGGGGTGGCTCGCCTTGGCGAGCCGGCGGTAGGCCGCCTTGACGTCTTCGAAGCCGGCATCCGGATCGAGCTCCAGCAAATCGAGCGCGCGCATCTCGTCGGGGCTGCGGCTGCCGTCGCCGGGCCCGCCCCAGCCGTAATGGCCCGCCTGGCGGTAGCCGTTGGCGCCGCGGCGCTCGTCGGCCTCGCGCGCCGCCGCGTCCTCGGCCGTGAGGCCCTCGAAATAATTCCAGTTGCGGTTGTACTCGGCGGCGTGGCGCTCGCAGAAATACCAGCGTTCGGGGCTGTTGGGGGTCTTGGGCGCCGGCCGGTCGCCGGGCTCCTCGCAGCCGTGGCGGTCGCACAGGCGCACCTCCTGCGCGCCACGGCCCGAGCCATAGCCCCGCCAGCGCGGAAAACCCCAATCGTTCGAGCGCGTCTGCTTCACCATCCGCGCCTCCTTAGTCGCGCGCGGCGGCCGGCGCACGACCCCGAAGCGAAAAAAATGTAGTCGGGCTTCATCCAAGGATGCGTTCGGCGGCATCTGATCATGGAAACCAGGGAGGAGACCCGCCATGAACCCCGATGCCATCATCTTCGCCATCCTGACCACCGGCGCCGTGCTGATCGTCACCCAGCTCGCCCGGCTGCTGCGGGCATGGATGCACCATAGGACGCTGCGCGAGGCGATCAGCCGCGACAATTCATCGGTACCCGAGCTGCTCGGAGCGCTCGACCAGGAACAGCCGACGCCCGGCGGCGGCGACGAGCGCACCGGCTTCGTGCTGATCGCGCTCGGCGTGGCCCTTTTCCTCTACAGCCTGGTCAGCGTCGAGCTCCGCGACATCGGCCCTGTCGCCGGCGCCGCCTTGTTCCCGATCCTGGTCGGAGCCGCATTACTTGTCCGCTTCTACATCGCGCGCAAGCGCGCGAGGCAGGGCTGACGCGGAGGCGCGAGAAGTCGGCCGGTGGACCAGGATGCGGTTCTGGCGCGGAACGCGGCGGCAGGGGACGTCGCCGCCTTCACCGCGCTCGTCCGCGCTCATGAGGCGGCGGTGCGACGCTTCCTCGGCCGGTTGACCCGCGACGGCGCCGCCGACGACCTCGCCCAGGAGGTGTTCCTCCGCGCCTGGCGCTCCGCCGGCGCCTATCGCGGCGACGGCAGCTATCGGGGATGGCTGCTGCGCATCGCCTGGACCGAGTTCCTCGGCTCCACACGAGCCGCCGGGCGCCGGGCGGCGCGCGACCAGTCGGCCTATGAGGCCGGGCAACCGCCGCAACGCGACGCCGAGGCGGCACTGGACCTCGCCCGCGCGCTCGCGGCGCTCGGAGAGCGCGAGCGCGCCGCCGCCTCGCTCTGCTTCGGTGAAGGCTGCTCGCATTCGGAGGCCGCCGAGATCATGGGGCTTCCGCTGGGCACGCTGAAGTCTATCCTGGCGCGGGCGCGCACCGCCCTCGCCTCCCGGCTGGAGATCGGATGATGAGCGACGACGAACGGATCGACGCGCGCCTCAGCGCCTTTTTTTCCTCTCCCGAGGCGCGACCGGACGAGGCCTTCGTCACGAGGATCGAGCGCGCTTTGCTCGCCGAGCGCAAGCTCGCGGCAGCGCGCGTCGCTGCCTGGCGTCGCTTCCGCGGCGAGACGGCCGCGAGCCTCGCGATCGTCGTCGCATTCGCCTTGCTCTGGCGTCTCGCGCCCGCCGGCCTGCCGCTCGACCAGCTCGCCGTCGGCCCTGCCGCCGCGGCGCTCCTCGTCCTGTTCCTGTGGTTCGCGGTCGAGCTGCGTCCGGCGGCGACGGGGTGGTGAGAAAGGTGCCAGAGGGTCTGTAAGCCGGGTTCTGTCCTTCCACCTTCGCCAAGGCTTCGGCGGAATGTGCGGCCATTCATCTGGGAGGCGGATCGCTCCGCCCCTCAAGCAACCAACCCGGGCGACGAGCCGGAACAGGCCCATATGCCACCCCTATTCGGTCTTGCTCCCGGTGGGGTTTGCCGTGCCGGCCGCCGTTGCCGGGGCCGCGGTGGGCTCTTACCCCACCCTTTCACTGTCGCAGGATCGAAATCCTTGCGACCTGCTTTCTGTGGCACTTTCCCTGAGCTCGCGCTCGCCGGGCATTATCCGGCACCGTCGTTCCGTGGAGCCCGGACTTTCCTCGACGCGTCGAAACGCACCGCGGCCGCCCGACCCTCTGGCAGACACATTCTAGCGCCGGGCGGAGCGAATTGAAACCGTCTTGCCCGGCTGCCGCCCCCCAACTAACCTCGTGCCATGCTTCAGCATCTCAAGGTTGCCGTCGTCCTGCTCGCGCTCGCCGCGCTCCCTGCCCGCGCGCCGACCCAGCCCGCCGAGAAACAATACCGCCTTTCGGTCCCGCCCGAGCGGATGCAGCGGCTGGTCGAAACCCGCCAAGGCGGCATCGCCAGCGACAAGGTGACCGTCGATGGGCGTCCGGTCGGCTACATGTATCGCGCGGCGCCGCACAACCCGCTCGACAGCGGCTGGCGTTTCCTCGCCGGCGACGAGGACGCTGCGTTCATGGCGGAAGCGGCCAATCACGCGGTGTTCGCGGTCAATACGATCGCCAATCACGATCCCGCGATTCTGCCCTATCTCGATGCACCGGTGGGCAGCGCATTCTTCAGGGACGGCGCCCGCTTCGTTCCCGATCCGCAGGGAGCGCCGGGCAGCTGAGGCGTCAGTCGGCGCCGCGCGGCTTGGGAAGGAGCAAGGCGAGCAGGATGGCGCGGCATTCGCCGTCGATCACGCCGTCGAGCAACTCCGGACGGAAGCGGCGCTGAAACGCGATCACCGCGGCGGTTCGATCCGAGACGTCGTAGCCGAAGCGCTCGAGCGCCAGCAGGAAGCCGCCGTCGGTCCAGCATGGGTCCATCAGATTGTGCGTCGGCCGCGGCAGCGCCAGCCGGAACTTGGCGAGCCGGGACCAGGGGAAGAGCTCGCCCGGATCCTGCTTTCGGGCCGGCGCCACGTCCGAATGGCCGACGACATTGCCTCGCGTGATGCCGTGCCGCTCCTTGATGTCGGCGACCAGCGGCACCAGCGCGTCGATCTGCTCCTCCGGGAACGGGCGATAGCCGTGGTCATGGCCGGGATTGACCAGCTCGATGCCGATCGAGGCCCCGTTCACGTCGGAAAGGCCGCGCCACCAGGATCGGCCCGAATGCCAGGCGCGCTTCTCCTCCGGCACCATGCGCAGCACAATGCCGTCCTCGCCGACGAGATAGTGGCACGAGACCTTCGCCTCGGGATCGCGCAGCCGGTCGATCGCCGACCTCGCGTCCGCCATGCCGGTATAGTGGAGCACGAGCATCGAGACCGGATGGCCGCGCTCGTCGAAATTGGGCGACGGGCAATCGACGATGTCGAAGCCGTCCAAGGCCGCCTCAGCCCGGCAGCGACACGCCGAGCAGCAGCATATTCTCCTCGCCGCCGTCGGCCACCTGGACCTCGCCGCCGGCTTCGGAGACAAGGTTGTGGACCAGCCACGCAGCCGCGGCGCGCGGGGCGATCTCGTCCTCGTCGACCTCGCCGCGCAGGACCTTGACCAGTTCCGGATCGAGCACGATCCGCGAGCCCTCGGCGCGCACGACGATGTCGAGGCCGCTGTCATGCTTCTCCGCGCCGACGTCGAGCCGCCCGCCGCGCACCAGGGCGTCCCCCGCGATCAAGACGATATTCAGCAGAACCTTGAGCGCGGACTTGGACATGGTCGGCTCGTCGACCATCCAACCGAGCTGGATCCGGCCGTCGGCGCCGAACAGCCCCTCGATCGCCACCCGCGCCTCGCGCGTGTCGACCTGGTCGGCAAAGCCGCCGGCGGCGCCGAACGCCAGGCGGAAGAATTTGAGCTTGTTAGCGCTGGCCCTGGCGCTCTCCCCGAGCAGATCGAGGCAGCGGGCGCGCATCTCCGGGTCGTGCTCGTCGGCCAGCAGCTCGATGCCGTTGTTGAGCGCCCCCACGGGCGACAACAGATCGTGGCAGAGCCGCGAGCAGAGCAGGCTCGCAAATTCGTGCGATTTCACTTGGTTGAACCCTGACCCTGTTCGTACGCCCGCTTTCCTTTGGCCCGTCGCCTTGCCGCTGGCAAGCATTTGACGTCATGACGCCGCGCGATCCGCTCTTGAACGCGCGCCTTTCGTCGCCACATCGGCACTCGAATGACCCGGGGGGAGTCGATCATCCACGCGACCATCGCATCCCAAGCTGCCGGCTGGAGGCTCGACCGGGCGCTGACCGCCGCCCTGCCGACCTTGTCCCGCGAGCGGGTCAAGGCTTTGATCTCGAGCGGCGCCGTGCTCGGCCCGTCGGGCGGCGCGGTGCGCGACCCCTCGTCCAAGGCGGCTCCCGGACAGTATCGCCTTCACATCCCGGAGCCGGTGCCGGCGCATAACGAGCCGCAGGACATCGCGCTCGAGATCGTCTTCGAGGACGATCATCTGCTCATCGTCGACAAGCCCGCCGGCATGGTCGTCCATCCCGCCGCCGGCAATCGCGACGGGACTTTGGTCAACGCCCTCCTCCACCATTGCGCCGGGCGCCTGTCGGGCATCGGCGGGGTCGCGCGGCCGGGGATCGTCCACCGCATCGACAAGGACACTTCGGGGCTGCTCGTCGTCGCCAAGACCGACCCGGCGCATGAGGGACTCGCGGCCCAGTTCGCCCGCCACGACATCCACCGGCTCTATCTCGCCATCGTCGCCGGCGTGCCCAACCCGCCCGCGGGCAAGGTCGACGCCCCGCTCGCCCGCTCCCCGGCCAATCGCCAGAAGATGGCGATCGTTGCGCACGGCCGCGGCAAGCGCGCCGTCACGCACTACCGACTCGTCACGCCGCTGCGCGACGCCGCCTTAACGGAATGCCGCCTCGAGACCGGCCGGACCCACCAGGTCCGGGTTCACATGGCCTCGCTCGGCCATCCCTTGCTCGGCGACCCGGTCTACGGCCGCACCCGGCCCGTCCACCGCGAGCTGTTGAAAAGTCTCGGTTTTCAGCGCCAGGCGCTGCACGCGGCCGAGCTCGGCTTCGTCCATCCGGTCTCGAAAGAAAACTTGTCCTTCAAAAGCCCCCTTCCATCCGATATTCAGGAACTGTTCGGGGTCCTCACCGTATAGAGAGAAAGCCGACGCGGGCGACGACCCGCGCGGACGCAGGGAGTCGAATGAGATTAGCTATGGCAAGCGGTAGAAACGTACCGGCGACGATTCCGGCCGGCGGAGAAGCGGGCCTCAACCGCTATCTTTCCGAGATCAAGAAATTCCCGATCCTCGCCCCCGAGGAAGAATATATGCTCGCCAAGCGCTGGACCGAGCATCAGGACACCGAGGCGGCCGCCAAGCTGGTCAACTCGCACCTGCGCCTCGTCGCCAAGATCGCGATGGGCTATCGCGGCTACGGCCTGCCCGTCTCCGAGCTGATCTCGGAGGGCAATATCGGCCTGATGCAGGGCGTGAAGAAGTTCGAGCCCGAGCGCGGCTTCCGCCTCGCCACCTACGCGATGTGGTGGATCCGCGCCTCGATCCAGGAATTCATCCTCAGGAGCTGGTCGCTCGTGAAGATGGGCACCACCGCGGCGCAGAAGAAGCTCTTCTTCAACCTCAGGCGGATGAAGAATCAGATCGAGGCGTTCGAGGACGGCGACCTGAAGCCCGAGGACGTCACCAAGATCGCCACCGATCTCGGCGTCTCCGAGGACGATGTCATCTCGATGAACCGGCGCATGGCGATGGGCGGCGACACCTCGCTCAACGTGCCGCTGAGGGAGGAAGGCGAGGGCCAGTGGCAGGACTGGCTGGTCGACAACGAGCCGCTCCAGGACGAGCGCGTCGCCGAGGCCGAGGAGACGCGAGTCCGCCACGATCTGCTCGTCGAGGCGATGCAGGCCCTCAACGACCGCGAGAAGCATATCCTGACCGAGCGGCGGCTGACCGACGACCCCAAGACGCTCGAGGAGCTCAGCCAGGTCTACGACGTCAGCCGCGAGCGCATCCGCCAGATCGAGGTCCGCGCCTTCGAGAAGCTGCAAAAGGCGCTGATGAACCTCGCCGGCGAGCGGCGCCTGCTTCCGGCGGGCTGAGGCTACACCCGCTAGGGCTGAGCCTGTCGAAGCCCGGGTCCCGTGCGCTGCAATCCGTTCTTCGACAGGCTCAGGACTAGCGGTGTGGTGAGTGGCGAAGGTCTCGCGCGTGCGGGTACTCCCCGCCCCCGCCGCTCCTGGCTGGGCCGCGTCGTCCGCTGGGTCGTCTTCTCCGTCCTGATCTTCGTCGTGGGCAGCATCCTGTGGGTGCTCGCCTACCGGTTCGTGAACCCGCCGACCACCTTCACCCAGCTCGGCGACCTCATCTCCGGCAACGGCGCTCGCGGCTCCTGGATGGGGATCGAGCGGATCGACCGCGACATGGTCCGCGCGGTCGTCGCCGGCGAGGACAGCAAGTTCTGCAGCCATTCGGGCTTCGACCGTCAGGCGATCGAGGCGGCGATGCGGCGGAACGCGCGCGGCGGCTCGGTCATCCGCGGCGGCTCGACCATCTCCCAACAGACCGCGAAGAATGCGTTCCTGTGGCAGGGCGGCGGCTATGTCCGCAAAGGCCTCGAAGCCTGGTTCACTCTCTTGATCGAGAATCTCTGGGACAAGAGGCGGATCATGGAGGTCTATCTCAACGTCGCCGAGACCGGAATCGGCACCTACGGCGTCGATGCCGGTGCGCAGCGTTACTTCCGTCACGACGCCTCCAACCTCAGCCGCCAGGAGGCCGCGAGGATCGCCGCCATCTTCCCGCTCCCCAAGCGCCGCGAGGCGACGGCCCCGACCGGATTCACCAGGCGCTACGGCCATATGATCGCTGCGCGCATGGGCGTCGTCGCGCGCGACCGCCTCGACGCCTGCGTGTACCAAGGCGTCACGGCGCCGAGCGAACGCCCGAAGCCTGCAGTACGCCGCCCGGCTCCAAGGCCGCGCCCCGTACCGCAGCGCCAGCCCACGCCGATGAGGCTCCCGGGCGAGGAGTTTGAGAAGGAAGGCCCTTCGCAAGGGCCTGCGCCGACGCCCCAACCCGCGCTTCCGCCCGAGACCAACGCCCAGTAGCAAGCTCGTCATGCCGGCCCTTCGACGCCGCCTGCGGCGGCGCTCAGGATGAACTGCGGCCGGCATCTCAGGACAAGAACGCTCAGGAGGTCTCCCTGAGACCCGGCCTTCGCCGGGATGACGTCACTCCGCAGACGTCAAAACGGCATCTTGAAGCCCGGGGGGAGGTCCATGCCGCCGGTGACGTCGCGCATCGCGCCTTGGGCGGCCACGTCCGCCTTGCTCCGCGCGTCGTTGATCGCGGCGGCGACGAGGTCCTCGACCATCTGCTTCTCGCTCGGCTGGAGCAGGCTCTCATCGATCTCGACGGCGATGATCCGGCCCTTGGCGCTGGCGCGGATCTTGACCAGTCCGCCGCCGGACATGCCCTCGACGATCACCCGGTCGAGCTCGTCCTGCGCCTTCATCAATTTAGCCTGGGCCTCCTGGGCCATCTTCATCAGTTCATCGAGATTGGGCATCAGGCGCTCCGTTGATCGTTGATCGTGTAGCCGGCGAGCTCGGCCTCCGGGAAAGCATCGAACGCGGCCGCCACCAAGGGCGCGCGCAGCACTTCGTCGCGGAGCCGCTCCGCTTCGGCCTTTTCCTGCTCGAGCAGGGTCGGCTGCGCCTCGCCGTCGGACGCGCTCACCTGCCAGATGCTGCCGGTCGCGGACTTGAGAGCGGCGGCGAGGTCGCGGACGAAATCGCTCGACAGCGGCTTGGCCGGGCGGATGACGAGCTCGGGCGGCGCGAACCGCACCAGGCCGACGAAATCGTGGAGCTGCTGCGCGAGCAATGCCTTGCCGCTGCGGTCGAGCAGGCCGACCAGCTCGGCGAAGGTCGACGGCACGGCCGGAGCCGGCGGCGGCGCGGGAGGCACGGCCGGAGCACGGGCAGGCGCCGCCTCGCCGCTCGCCAGCCGCTCCATCAGGGCGCCGGGGTCGGGAAGCTCGGAGGCGTGGATGACGCGCAACAGCGCCATCTCCGCGGCTTCGAGCGGCAGGGTCCCGTTCTGGACCTCGGCGAGGCCTTTGAGCAGCAGCTGCCAGAGCCGGTGGATGGTGGCGAAGGAGAGCCGGCTCGCCCAATCGGCATAAGCTTCGCGCTCCTCGGCCGACTGGGCGGGATCGTCCGGCCCGCCGACCTTGGCCCGGGTGATGCCGTGCACCGCCTCCAGCAGGCCGCGCAGCAAAGCCGCGGGGTCGACGCCGAGATCGTATTGGTCGCGGACCGCGGCGAGCGCGCCCTTGGCTTCGCCGGCGAGCAAAACGCCGAGCAGCCGCCTGATCGCGCCCCGATCGGACAAACCGAGCATCGCGCGCACCTGCCCGGCGGTGACGCCCCCGGCGCCGTGGGCGATCGCCTGGTCCAGGATCGAGAGGCCGTCGCGGGCCGAGCCTTCCGCGGCGCGTGCGATCAAGGCCAGCGCCTCGGGCTCGACCTCGACGCCCTCCTTGACGGAAACCTCGGCGAAATGGGCGGCGAGCTGCTCGGCGGGAATGCGCCTCAGATCGAAGCGCTGGCAGCGCGACAGCACCGTCACCGGGACCTTGTTGACCTCGGTTGTCGCGAACAAAAACTTAACGTGCGCAGGGGGTTCTTCCAGTGTCTTGAGAAGCGCATTGAATGCGTTCTTCGAGAGCATATGGACTTCGTCGATGATGTAGACCTTGTACCGCGCCGAGACGGCGGCGTAGCGCACCGCCTCGATGATCTCGCGCACGTCGTCGACGCCGGTATGGCTGGCGGCGTCCATCTCGACCACGTCGATATGGCGCCCCTCGGCGATCGCGACGCAGGGCTCGCAGGCGCCGCAGGGCTCGATCGTCGGCCCACCTTGCCCGTCCGGCCCGATGCAGTTCAGCGCCTTGGCGATCAGCCGCGCGGTAGAGGTCTTGCCGACCCCGCGGACGCCGGTGAGCAGGAAAGCGTGGGCCAGCCGGTCGCGCTTGATCGCATTGCCGAGCGTCCGCACCATCGCGTCCTGCCCGACCAGCTCGCCGAAGCTCTGCGGCCGATATTTGCGGGCGAGCACGCGGTACGGCGTCGCGCCTTCGACGCCGGCTGCGGCATTTCTCAGGGCAGGCTTGGCGGGCTGCGGCGGCTCGTCCAGGCCAAGGCCGAGCGAGGTGTCGACAGTGTCGTCGGGGGATTCGGACATATGCGTGTGATCTAGCACACACACGTCACCACCGCGAAAGCGAGATTCTGAACCCCTTCGCCAGATCTGCGTCCTTTAGTAAAAAGAGGCTCATGTCGCAGGGCGGATTGTGATATGATCCCGCCGGTTCGAGTTGGGCCGTCCGCAGCGGCCCTAGCCAGTTGGGGGACGGCATTGTTCGAATGGCTCGTTGAAGTCGCACATCGGGGGTCGATGTGGCTTGGCGCAATCCTGCCTTTGTGGTTGCGCCGATTTCTTTTTATTTTGGGGCTGGCAATCTCACCAGCAATAGCGCTGTCCGACGAGGAGCGGAGGCGTGAGCGATCAATGATTTATAGCACGGCTGTCTTGATACCGGTGGTTTGGTTCTTCTCCTTGGGCCTCAACGTTATTTTTACGGCATCGGCCGGTCGGTTGTTTCCCGATAGTGACATGAGCACAATAAATTTTTTAGAGGATACTAATAATCTAATACTTTATACTTTTCTTTGTCCAATGTATATTGCTCTATCGATCCAAATTATCCTTGTTTCTTCTCGCTACGGCATTGGCATACGGGACCCGTCGCGCTCGAAGAGCATCATCGAGACGGTTCGCTCCCCGATCGCGATCTGCCTGTGGATCTCCGCCTCGGCCGCTCTGATCGCCAACTATGTGTCGGACGTCGCGGTGGGCGGCGGCGGCTTCACCTTCTGGTTCAATGACCGCGTCGGCGGGGTTCGCGTTCTGAACGGTCCCGGCGTCTATTATTGCCTGATGACGTTCGGCTTTCTATCGACACTGCTTTTCGCCACAGCGAACTACGTATCGATCGCCTCGGCGTCGCTGCGTCTCGTCAACAACGTCACGGCAGATGATTGTACCGACCTCCCGGCGATGCGCGACGCTTTCCGCCGGTTCAGCGAGGCGAATGCCTACGCCCGCTGCCTGATCGCCGTGTTGATGATCCACACCCTCATCTGGTCGCGTTCCGAACTCGCCGACACGCTCAACATTCACCTCGCTGGCGGTGCCCTCGTCCTCGCTGCCTTTTTCGCAACCGCCATTCCGGCGCGCCACCTGAACGACAAGGTCCGGATCGCAGCCGAATCCTGCGGCCTGACGCTGGACCAGCTTGACATCATCCCGATCGAGGCAGCACCGTGGGTCCGCTGGGCGGACCGGATCATCGCCTCCTGTTACCTCTTGCTGTGGGGCTGGGAACCGATCGTCGACTTGCTCAACACAATCTTGGGGCAGTCGCGAATTCAATAAGACTGTGGGAGCCGAACGACCCGCAACGAACTTCGTTACGGCTGCTTCCTTCCGGATCTGACCGGGTTGGCGAATGCTGCGTCCGCCCGACTCCCGCGGCGCATATGGGGGAAGGTCAGGAGTGTGGCAATAACCCCTCTCCCGAAATGGGAGAGGGGTTTAGCCGAAAATCTCCGCCACAACCCTTCCCACCGCCGCATGGGCCGCCGCTCGCGCCGGCAACCCGGCGTCGCCGCCGCTCTGGTAGGAGGCGATGACGATCGGCGCGCGGCCGGGCGGCCAGGCGATGCCGACATCGTTGACGCCGCCGTTCGCGGCGGTCCCCGTCTTGTGGCCGAAGCGCCAGGAGGGCGGCAGGCCGGCGCGGAGACGATCCGGGCCGGGCAGCGAGGTCGTCAGCCATTCGCCGAGGCGGGCCCGCGAGGCGGGCGACAGGCGATCGCCGAGCACCAAAGTGCGGACGAGGCCGGCCATCGCGGCGGGCGTCGTGGTGTCGCGCGGGTCGCCGGGGAGGTTGGAGCCGAGCTCCATCTCGTAGCGGTCGAGCCTGGTCGCCGGGTCGCCGGCCGCACGCATGAAGCGGGTCAGCGCCTCGGGGCCGCCGAGCCGGCGCAGCAGGATGTTGGCGGCGCTGTTGTCGCTGCGCACCACGATCGCGGCGGCGAGCGGCTCGACCGCAAGGCGGCCGCGGGCGAGGTTCGCCGCGACCACCGGCGAATTGTCGAGCGGGTCCTCCGGGGCGAAAACCAACACCTCGTCGAGCCGCAGGCCCCCGCGCTCCGCCTCGGCCAGCACCATCGCGGCCAGCGGGAGCTTGAAAGTCGAGGCGAGCGGGTAGCGGCTGTCGGCGTCGTGGAGCAGCCGTCGTCCGGTCCCCGTGTCGATCGCCGCGACGCCGATTCGGGCGCCGTGTCCGAGCGGGGCA
Source organism: Allosphingosinicella sp. (assembly GCA_035630675.1). Taxonomy (GTDB): domain Bacteria; phylum Pseudomonadota; class Alphaproteobacteria; order Sphingomonadales; family Sphingomonadaceae; genus Allosphingosinicella. The sequence continues at coordinate 1,539 of DASQKE010000065.1, read as the reverse complement.
CGAATCGCTTCGAAGGACTCGCTCGCGCCCTCGCCCGCTGCTGCTTTGTTCGTCTCGGACTCGACGACGATTCCGGAACAGGCGACCGGCAGAGCGGCGGCAGCGGCGAGGAAGGTGCGGCGGTCGATCATCTTCCTTGCATGTTATGCGCAGCGCCGGGCATCCGCACGGTCAGTTTCTCGAGGCTCTCCTCCAGGCGAATCTGGCAAGCCAGGCGTGAGGTGCGCCGCACGTTTGCAGCGAGATCGAGCAGATCCTCTTCCTCCTCGCTCGCCGGCGGGAGCCGGTCGAAATCCTCGGCGGCGACAATGACGTGGCAGGTCGAGCAGGCCATTTGCCCCTCGCAAGTGCCCTCGAGCGGCTGCCCGTGCGCCTGGGCGATGTCGAGCAGCCGCTCGCCCGCTTGCGCGTCGACCTCCTCGGAGCGCTCGCCGTCCGCGGAGACGAAGCGGACGCGGATCATGACGCGGCGTCCAGCTGCAATAGGGCGCAGCCTGCGATCAGCTCGAGCGCGTCGATCAGCTGCGTCTCGCCGGTGTAGCGGCCGAAGCCGAGCCGGATGCTCGAGCGCGCTTCCCGGTCGCCGAGGCCGATCGCGGCGAGGACGTGGCTCGGCCGGCCCGATCCGCTCGCGCAGGCCGATCCGGCGGAGAATGCGAGCGCGCGAAGCTCCGAGATCAGGCGGGCGGCATCGACCCCGTCGCGGCGGACGTTGAGATTGCCATGGTAGCGCTGCCCGGCGGATCCGTTGAGGGTCCAGGCCGACAGAGTCTCGCGCGCAAGCGCCCAGAGCCGCTCGACATGGGCCCGGTCCTGCTCGCCGCGCTCGACGAGCAGCCGCGCCGCCTCGCCGAAGCCGACGCACAGCGCCGGCGAGAGCGTGCCGGAGCGAAGGCCGCCTTCCTGCCCGCCGCCGTGGAGCAAGGGATCGAGCGCGACGCCGTCGCGGACCCAGAGCGCGCCGATCCCCTTCGGGCCGTGCACCTTGTGCGCCGAGACCGCGACCATGTCGCAGGCGTCGAGGGGCACGGGGATTCGCCCGAGCCCCTGCACCGCGTCGCAAAAGAGCAGGGCGCCGCGCTCCCGGGCGATCGCGCCGATCTCGGCCACGGGCTGGACGACGCCGATCTCGTTGTTGACGAGCATGGCGGCGACCAGGCCGGTCGCGTCGGTCACGCGCGCGGCGACGAGGTTGAGGTCGACCAGGCCGTCGCGCCCTACCGGAAGCAGCTCCACGTCGAACCCCTGCCCCCCCAGCCACTCGACCGTATCGAGCACGCAGGCATGCTCGGTGGCGAGCGCCACGATCCGCCGCCGCCCTGCCAGGAGCCGCGCCGCCGCCCCCTTCAGCGCCCAGTTCGCCGCTTCGGTCGCGCCGGAGGTGAAATAGAGGCGGCGGGGACAGTCACTAGTGACTGTCCCCTTCAGCGCCGCCATCACCCGTTCCCTCGCCACCTCGATTGCCGCCGCCGCCTCCCTGCCGCCCCGATGCGCGCTGTGCGGATTGGCGAATCTGTCCTCGAGCCAGGGCCGCATCGC
>DASQKE010000064.1:0-9610 GCA_035630675.1 Allosphingosinicella sp. | reverse complement strand
GACCAGCGCTCGGCGGCGCGGGCGACGAAGCCTTCGAAGCCCAGTTTCTCGATCTCGCGCACCGCGCCGGCGATCACCCGCCCGCGCTGGATCAGGAAGGTCTCGGCGGTGTAGCTTCCGACCGGCACGCGCGCCGGAATGTCGATGCGCGCCTGGTAGAGCACGCCTTCCGAGATAGCGACGCCCCTTGGATTCTCCTGATAGAGGAGGTTGCGGCGCATCAGGTCGATCAGCCCGTTCTCGAAGCGGCCCAGCTCCTCGCGGGGGATGCCGCCGCCGGGCGAGAGCTGGAGGTTGCCGAGGCCGAGCTCGTAGATGGAAGCGGTGCGATCGTCGATGATCTGGCGCAACGGCCGCGACGAGGCGACGGCATAGAATTGCGGCGCCGAGCGGAAGCGGGCGCGGCCGACGTTCATCCAGATGCCGGCGACGCGGCGCCGCTCGCGCACCACGATCGGCTCCATCGGACCCTTGAGCACGACCGCGACGTCGGTCCGTTCGTTGGGCAGCCGGCCGCGCGGGTAGAGGATTGCGCCGAACAAGAGCAGCTGCGCGCCGGTGAAGCTGTAGCGGATCTCGACCTGGCGGTGGGAAACCTCGGGCACCAGGCGCGGCTGCGCCTGGGCCAAAGCGAGCGGCGCGAGCAAGGCCAGAACCAGTGCCCGCAGCCTCGTCACAGCAGCTGCACCGTGTAGATTTCCTGCGGGCGCCAGGTGAGCTCGAGGCCCATGCGCAGCGCTACGCCGAGGACGATTATGGCGAGGAACATGCGCAGCAGCTCCGGCTTCATCTTCTGCGCGAAGCGGGCGCCATATTGCGCGCCGATCACCGAGCCGAGAAGCAAAAGGCCGGCAAGCACGATATCGACGGACCGCGTGGTGGTGGCGTGGATCATCGTCGTCGCCGCCGTCACCGCGAGGATCTGGAGGAGCGAGGTGCCGACCACGACCTGGGCCGACATGCCGAGCAGATAGATCATCGCCGGGACCATGATGAAGCCGCCGCCGACGCCCAGCAGCACGGTGAGCATTCCGGTGAGGAAGCCGAGGCCAAGCGGCGCCAGCGGTGAGATGTAGAGGCCCGAGCGATAGAAGCGCCAGCGCATCGGCAGCATCGCGATCAAGGGGTTGTGGCGGCGGTGGGGCCGCGGCCCGTCCTTACGCTTGATGATCTCGAGCTCGGTCGCCGCTTCCTTCGCCATCAGAACGCCGATGCTTGTCAGCAGCACGACGTAGAGGAAGGCGATCACGGTATCGATCTGGCCCATGTTCTGGAGCAGCCGGAACAGCAGGCCCCCGGCCAGCGAACCGGCTATGCCTCCGGCGATGGTCACCGCGCCCATCCGATAGTCGACGCCCTTGCGGCGGGTATGGGCGAGCACGCCCGAAATGCTGGTGCCGGTGATCTGGGTCGTGGAGGATGCGACGGCGACAGCCGGCGGGATGCCGAAGAAGATCAGGATCGGCGTCGTCAGGAAACCGCCGCCGACTCCGATCATTCCGGTCAGCAGCCCCACCACGCCGCCGAGCGCGATGACGAGGAGCGCGTTCACGGAAAGGCCGGCGATCGGCAGGTAGATATCCATCGGCGGCGGACCCTAGCTCTTCGCGGCCCCGCGCGGAAGCGTCAGAGCATGCGCTGGGCGAGGAGCGCCTGGACGGGGCCGAAGTCGGTGCCCGGATCGGCGCGCAGGTGGAGCGGGTGGCCGTCGGATTCGAGCATGATGCGCAGCTCGCTGCGGCCGGCGCCGTCGGCGGCGCGATTGATCGAGAACTGGCGCACGGCGCGGTAGGAGAGGGTGGTGGTCTCGATCCGCTCGCTGATCACCACCTGGACCTGGACGGTTACGATGCGCCGGTCGGTGAACAAGACGGTCGTCGTCTCGCCGCGGAACGCCGCCTCGACCCGCTCGCCCTCGATCAAATGCCCGGCAAAGTCGCCGAACCTTTCGGGAGCGAGGGCGGTGACGTCGAAGGTGCGCAGGGCCATCAGCCGATGCTAGCGCAGCGACCACGCGAGCGGAAGGCCGGCGGTGTCGGTCCGCCGGCCCCGCTCTTCTCGCTCAGCGGCGGTAGCGCCAGCGATAGCCGTCCCAGTAGCGGCCGCGAGTGCCCCAGGCATTGCCGTAGCGCGGACGCGCATAGTGATAGCTCGAGCGATAGCCGCGGCGGCGATCGTCCCAGCGCGCGTCGCGCAACTCGCGGCGGCACTCGCGGACCTCCGCGCGATGCTCGCGGCGACTGTCGGCGCGGCGGATCTCGCGGCGGCATTCGCGAAGCTCGCGGGCGGTCTCGCTTTCATTGTAGCCGTAGCGGTTGTGGTGCGGGTGCGCCGAGGCGGTGGCCGGGATCGCGATCGCGGCGAGGCCAGCGGCGAGAATTAGAAGACGCATAATTCTCTCCTGGTCCGAACTGACGTCCGGCGGAGCCGTCGGGACGCGCCGCCGAAACGGACGAAATCTACGCCCTGTTTTCTGAACCTGGAACTACGGACCGTTCATCTGAGGTTTAGCTGCGCGGTCAGAGACGCAGGCCGAGCCTTGGCGCCAGCGCGAACATCAACAGATAGAGGCAGGCCGTGAGCGCGACGGCGGCGGCGAGGGCCGGCCAGAAGCCGAGCCCGGCACGGAGCAAAGCCGGCAGCGCCAGGAACATCGGCATCGAGGGCAGGAAGAACCAGAAGGCGGACAGCGAGAGCTGCGCGATCCGCTCTGGATCGCCGGTGTCGCGCCACAGCCAGAGGAAGGCGAGCAGCGAAACCAATGGCAGCGAGACGATGAGGCCGCCGATGCCGGGCCAGCGCCGGGCAACCTCCGATGCGGCGGCGACGATCAGCCCGGACAGCAAAGCCTTGACCAGGAGATAGGCCATGGCGCCGGGCGGTGCGTCAGCCGGCGGTGACGAGCGGGGCCGCGAGGTTGGCGGCGGCGGCCTTGTCGGCCTCCTGGCGCGCGCGCATGCGATCGGTACGGGCGGCGCGGTCGGCCATGTCCTCCCAGGCCGCGGCGGCGCGCAGGCAGCGCTGGCGGACGTTCTCCAGCGTCGCCGCTTCGGCGTCGGCGCGCGATTCGGCGGCGCGGGCGCGGTAGAAATCGAGCTGGGCGGACATACGCTTCCTTTCTGCACCTCGCGGGGGCGAGGGAGAGCCGCGGAGGGGCGCTCGCGCAGCGCCCCGTGCCGCCGGCTGCGGCTACTGGGATCGGTTCCCCGTCTAGGCGCGAACGGCCCAAAAAGCAATCCGCGACCGTCGCGGCGCCGGCTCTTCAGCGCGTCCGCTTCTGTCGTCAGCCGCTCTTGGGAGTGACGAGTCCCGGCGCAAGATTGATCCCGGTGCGGTTGAGGATCGCCCAGCCGATGACCCGGAAGATCGCGTCCGCCGCCCGTTGCGCCGCCTGGAGCGCCTGCAGCTCGACGAACTCGCGAATCTGGAGAAGCTCCTGCTGCCGCCCCTCGAACGCGCGCTTGGCGGCGCGTTCGCTGATCCGCCCTTCGGCTAGCGCCGAGGCGGTGTCGATACTGTCCTTCGCAAGGTCGCGCAGATAGCCGGCGACTGCCTTGACGTTCTCGATCGGGCGCCCGAGCGCCTGCTCGCCCTCCCTGACGATTGTGCGGAAAAGGTCATCGGCCGAGCCGGGATTGAATGTCGAGAGATCGGTCATCCTCGCCTCCGCTTATTCCGGCGCCATGCCGTTCGCCGCCCGCGCCGCCATGTCGCACGAGCGACGGACGCTGCCGGTCTGTCCCGCGGCGGGCTGGATGCCCTCCTCCCGATGGGTCTCCGCGAGGCGCTTCAACTGATCCCGGCAGAATTGAAGCTGGCCGACGAGCAATTCCTGGGCCCGGCGGCTCAGCCGGGTCGAGCCGCCGTCGCCGGCTTCAGCGCGAAGCTTTGCGGTCGCGAGCTGAGCGTCGATCGCCGCGTATCGCTGGGCCGCCTCGGTGAAGCTCGCGGCCTCGGTGAAGCGGCCATATTCCGCCTCCGAGACCAGCTGCATCGCCGCCTGATAGGCTTGGGTCGTCGGGTTGCCGACGTTCGGATCGAAAGGCGGCGAGAAGAGCTGGCAGGCCGCGATGGGCAACAGGAGCGCCAAGAGAAGCGCAGTCCTGAAAGAACGGACAAGGGCCGTCATCGTGAGATCCCCCTCTGACCCGCCAAAGCTGCCCCTACCGAGGTCCGGCGTCAAGTGGCTCTGCCCTTCGTGTGAGCCAGCCGCGGAACGTCGGACCGCGGCAAAGGTTGGCCGACTCGGAGGTGGTAGATGACGTCCAGCAACGATTCCGAACGGCCGCCGCGGATCGACGATCATCCGGGCGAAGGCGCCGTGCGCGGCACCCAGCGCATGGAGATCTTCGCCGATGCCGTGTTCGCGATCGCCTTCACCCTGCCGGTGCTCGAGCTCAAGGTGCCCGAGCCTGGGCCGCATTTCGCGGCCGAGCTGCTTGCGCTCTGGCCGGTGTACCTCGCTTATGCCCTCTCGGCGCTGGTGATCGGCCTCTATTGGGTCCACCACCATTTTTCGGGCGCGATCTACCGCACGACCGGGCATCATTTCCTGCTCGCCACGATGGTCTTCCTCGCCACGATCGGCTTCATCGCGTTCCCGACCCGCACGTTTGCCGAGCGCATTCACGAGCCCGAGGCACGCGAGGCGGCGGCGATCTTCTACGCCTGCGCGCTCGCCGCCACCGCGATCGCCTGGCTGGTCAAATGGCGGACCGGCTGCGCGACCGGCGACGTCGACGACCGGCTCGACCCTGATTATGTCGCCCGCCTCACCCGCAAATATGCGACGGCGACGGCGCTGAGCGTCGCCGGCGCCGCCTTGTCCTTCCTGGTCTGGGAAGCCGGACTGGCGCTGGCGCTCGGCGTCATCCTTTTCTATCTGCGCGCGCCGGAGACCCCGGTCTATCCCGGCAAGACGCCGGAGGCATCCGGCGACAGCTGATCGGCAAGCCGCACGAAATCCCTTGCGCGATCCGGCCGAGAGGCAGAAGAGTCGGAACGCCGGCGTAACGGGCCGGTCCGGCACGGAGGCGGCCATGGCAGACAGACCGAAGCTTAGCCGGCGCTCGTTCATCGAGCGCGTGATCGGAGGCGTCGCCGCGGGCGGCGCGCTCGCCGCGGTCACCGGCCGCGCCGAGGCGCAGAACTATACCGGCGTCACCGATTCGGATACCGCGCCGGGCGCGCGCGACCGGCCGGGCTACGGCGTCGGCACCCGAAACCGCTATACCGACCGCGACACCGGCCCCAACGCCGATCCGCAGTTCGGCGGCCGGGGTCCGCAGGGGCCGATCACCGGCCAGGGCCAGTATGGCGAGTATCCGTCGGGCTGCTCGGACAGCGACGGAGGACCCGGCGCCGACCCGGGGGGCCGCGGAGTGCGCTGCAACGGCCAGCAGCCGCCGGTTCGCCGCCCGCCCGGACACACGCGCCACTGCACCGATTCAGACCGCGGCGGCAGCGCCGATCCGGTCCAGCAGGGCAGGCACTGCTGACGGGCAAATCGGGGGCGGTGCGCGGCCGCCCCCGCTTCCCGGTCAGTCCTTGAGCGCGGCGGACACGCGCCCGCCATTCTTCTCGAGCTCCTCGATCACCCGGCGGTGCAGCCAGATGTTCATCTCGGCGGAGCCGTCCTTGGCGCCGGTGTAACCGAGCTCGGTGGCGAGCGCCTTGCGATTGTCGAGGCTCGAATCGAGATCGAGCACCTTCATCAGATCGACGATCGACGTCTGATAGTTGAGCTTCTCGCTTTTGCCGGCGGCCGCGGACGCGAGCACCGCGTCGACGTCGACGGTCTGGCCGCCCGCGCCGGCGAGGCCCGCGCCGGTCGTCTGCTGCTGCTGCTGGGTCTGCAACTGCGGCATGGCCGAGGGCTGGGCCTGCGCAGGCGCCGCCCGGGCACGGCCGAAGATCGCGTCGCGGATGCTGCCAAAGATACTCATACTCATTCTCCTGTGGGGCATGCCGGCGGGCGTGCCGGCGGCATCGGGAAGAGTGATCGGCGGCGGGCCCGGTTGCAGCGCGACCGGCGGCAAAGCGACGAACCGATTCCGCCGCCGGACGAGGCGGCCCGATCGGCCTCAATCGTAGTCCAGCGACGGGTACCAATCTGCCGGCCGACCGGCGGGAGTCAGATCGAGCATGTTCCAGAGCGGAGCGAGGTCGGGCGCGCCGCGCGGATCCTGGCCGGGATCCTCCGTCCCGAAGCCGGCCTCGCCGCCGTAGAAATGGTGGACTCGCCCATCGCGCGTGACGAAGACGTTGATCGCGGCGGTGTCGGTGCCGTCGGGCATCAGGCCGCGATAATCGTCGGCGAAGCGATTGCCCGCCGAGCCGTACAGCTTGAGGTGGCGCCAGCCGCGCTCGCGGGCGAATTCGAGCTGCCGCGCCACCGGCGACAGGCCGATCACGGCAAGCGCGGCCTGCTGCTCGATGTCGGGGGCATTGGCGTCGAGCGGGCCGAGCAGGTTGGTGCACATCGGGCAGGGCCGCTCCCGCTGCGGGCCGTACATCCAGAAATAGGTGATGAGCGTGTCGTGCCGGCCGAACATTTCCGAGAGCCGGACGCGGCCGCCGTCGGGGCCCTCGAATTCGTAATCCTCGGGCACTTCGCCGCCGACCGGCAAGCCGCCGCGCTGCGCGGCGACGCGGGAGAGGTGGCGGCGAAGCTCGATCTCCTCGGCGATCAAGGCCTCGCGCGCGGCGCGATAGCCGGCGGGCTCGTTCGGATAGGGATGCGAGGCGGCGCGGGCGAGCTCGGCGGCGGGACGCAGGGGCCCGGCCGGAGCGGGGGCGGGCGCGCGATCGAGCGTATCGGACATTGCGGGGCTCCTGACCTGTATCGACCTCCGGCGAACGCGTGGATGCGGCGACGGTTGCCTGACTCTAGCCCCAGCCCAGCAGCGCGCGGACCACGCTGAGCAGCGGCATGACGAACGGCAGCGTGAAGCTCAGCACCGTTGCGAGACGGTTGCCGTAGCGCGCGCCGGCGAGGATCTTGTCGTGCCATTCCTGCATCCGGTCGACGGCTTCCGCTTCGCCCGGATCGCCGGCCAGGCGCCCGGCGGCAGGGTTCAACAGCGCGTTGCAGCGCGCTTGCAGGACCTCGATCTGGGCGGCGGCGAAGCGCTGCAGCGCCGTCCTGATCGCGGCTTCGCTGCGCAGGTAGACGAGGCTGCCATAGCCGAGCGAGGCGAAGCCCGCGGTCGGTACGACGAACATCAGGAACTTCGATCCCTCGCCGAAGCCGTAATCGCCGAGCGGTGCGAAGGCGAGCACCATGATCGACAGGATGGCGAGGAAGATCATCGCCCAGAAAAGGACCATCTGCTGGCCGAGGCTGGCGACCCCCTTGACCAGCGGCGTATCGGCCGCGCCGAGCACGTAAAAGCCGTTCTTCGCCTCCGCCAGGCGTCGGGCGAACGGCTCGTAGAAACGGCCGACCAGTACGCCGCGGGCGGCGACGAAGCACAGATACAGCGCCATCAGCGACCAGAAGGCGCGTTCCGGCTCGACCCGATCGAAATCGAAGGCGCCGATGTCCGAGTCGAACGTCAGCGCGTAGCCGCTGGCGACCCAGGCGACGAGGGCGGCGAGCATCGGCACCCACCATTGCATGAGCGGCGAACGGCGCTGCTCGAGGTCGTCCGCGACCGCAGCGACGAAGGCGGCCGGCGCGTGCGGAAGGATATCGCGCCGGACCGTGTCGACGGCGCGCAAAGTCGCGGCGCGCGTGAGGAACAGGACGGAGGTGTACCAGAACAGCCCCCAGACGATGAGGCTGGCGAAGCGCGGATCGCCGGGCATCGCCAGGCGCTCGGCAAGAAACAGGGCCGCGCCCGCAGCGACGGCGTAAGCCGCGAAGCCCAGCGAGGCGAAGGGAAGCGGCGCCGCGTCGGCCCACCGGCCGAACAAAGGCAGGTTGCTGCCCATCGCGCGGCCGAGCAGGCGATCGAGCGCGGCGAGCAGCCGGTCCCGGTCGGCCGCGGGAGCGGAGCGGGAGCGGTTCACCGCTCGTGCGCTCACACGGCGCCGACGGCGCGGGCGAAGGCGAGGCTGTCGAACATCTCGGTGAAGCGGGTCGCCTTGCCGAATTCGAAATGCCAGATGTCGATCTTGGGCGTCGAGACCTCGGCGCCGGTGCCGCGGTGGCGCCAGGCGCAGCGGCCGATCGCCACCACGTCCTCGCCATACTCGCCGTCGGCGACGAACTGGTCGACGACATAATCGAGCATCTCCCAGTCCCGGGCCAAAGCGGCGAAATAGTCGGCCGCCTGCGCCTTGCTGACATGGCGCCCGGCAAGCTCCGAGGGGACCTCCGGATCGAGCACCGAGCGCATCTCGATCTTGTCGTCGAACAGAGCGAGGATCTCGTCGGCCGAGCCGCCCTTGGTGTCGCGCCAGCGGCGATAGGCCTCGCGCAAGGCGACGACGTGCGGATTGCTGTTCGCGGACATAAAAGACTCACCCCGGATGCGGCGCCCAGGAGCGTAGCAGATGGAGGCGGGGAGTCGACATTGGGGCAGCGGGGCCGCGGAAGGTTCATAAGTTTCGGTAGTTTCGGCTTCCCTGCGGATTGAAAAAGCTGAACCTTCCGGGGACCGCGGGAGGCGTGCCCGCCAGCGGCGCCGGGCGCTGCTCCAAGCCGCCGCGCAGGCCGCGGAGAAAGTGGCGCCGTCTGGCCGGCGGCGCAGCCGGCAGGCGCTCTGCTCGCTCATCCCCACCCGCGCCGCGGCTCTGCCGCCATGGCCGGTCTCGGCGAGCGCCGCAACGTAAAGGCGCTGCCGCGCCGGCGTCCACCCGTCCCTCCTCGCGCGCAGCGGGACGGGCGTGAAATCGAGGAGCGCGGCAAGCTCGGCGGAGTCCGGGGGCGGAGCGGGCGCGGGAGGGCGAGCGCCGGCATCCGACGACCAGGGAGTGAGGTTCCGTTCCATTGTGAGAGTAGACCACATGTAATCCTATTTCGCAAGATAGGGAAGGCACAAAATCCCGGTCTGGTTCGCCGGCATGGACCGACGCTTGATGGGGCGGATTGCGGAAGGGTTTCAGGCGGGGACGCCGAATGCGCCCCAGGCACGGGCGCGCGCGACTTGTGTCGTGTACGCAATGGAGGGGAGCGGCTATGCTGCGCCGATCGCCGGGGAGAAGGGGAGCAGGGCCATGACCGCGTTCAACGCCGTCCGTTTCAAGGTGAAGCAGGGGCGCGAGCAGGAATTCCTGGACGCGCACCGGGGCGTCGGCGCCGAATGGCCGGGTCTCCGGCACGCCGGCATCATCGAAACCGGCGGCGGCTTCTATTGCATCATCGCCGAATGGGAAGACGCCGCCGCCCTCGCCGCCGCCCGCCCGGCGATGATCGCGACCCTCAATGGGTTCAGGGACACGCTGGAGGAGATCGAGCCGGGGCGCGGCGTCACCGATGCGGTGTCGGGGCCGGTGGTGCTGGCGTTGAAATAGAAAGGCGGGGTTCGCGCGGAGGCGCGGAGGATAAGGTTGGGCTCACGCGAAGCCGCGAAGCCTGTCCTGAGCCAAGTCGAAGGGGCGCGGAGCCGCAATAGAGTAAGCGAAGCCGGGTTCGCGCAGAGGCGCAGAGACGCGGAGGGACGTG
>DASQKE010000063.1:0-9222 GCA_035630675.1 Allosphingosinicella sp. | reverse complement strand
TCGGACGAGGCGGGCGGCAAGTTCAGGCTGTTCGGCGGCGCCGCGCTGGATACCCTCACCGGCGGCGACGGCGACGATCTCATCTACGGCGGCCTGGGCTGGGATACGCTCACCGGCAACGGCGGCTCCGACACCTTCCGTTACTACGACAAGGCGGAGTCCGCGCCGGTCTCCGGCAGCTTCGATCAGATCAACGCGTTCACCCATCTGGTGGACAAGATCGACCTGGAGAATATGGACGCCAACGACAATGTCGACGGGAACCAGGCCTTCACGTTCATCGGCAGCGCCGCCTTCTCGCCCGGCGGCGCTTCGGCCGGCCAGCTGCGCGCCGTGCTGATCAATGCCGGGTCCAATACCTGGCAGATCGAAGGCGACACCAACGGCGACGGCACGCCGGACTTCCTCGTCCGGATGACCGTCGAGGCGGGCCAGCCGCTCACGGTCGCCGACATCTACCTCTGATCCGAAACTCCCGAAGGATCATCCGGGCGGCGCCTTTCAGGAGGCGCCGCCCTTGCTTTTGCCGAGCGGGCTCCCGATCCTGACTTCAGCGGGGACAAGCAAAAAGCAGAGCCCGCCTGCGCGCGCCCTGCTCGATGCGGTCTGCAGTCGTGCGGAACGGACGCCTTGCGCCCGCTCCCGCCATGGTCAGGAAGGACGAATGCCCGAATCGCCGGTCCGGACCGCGCCGTCTTCCGCGCTGCCCGCCGACATGCGGCGGACCGAGGGCCGGACCCAGTCGCGCCGGACGGCGGCGTGGACTTCGTCTTGATTGCGAGAATATGTCATGAACTTGCCTACCGTGGTTGCTGCTGTATCGCCCGCACTATGCATTTGCCGGGGCCTATGTCAAACCGCCTCGGCGGCCCGCGGACACCTGAGCCAGATTGAAAGGACCAAGTTTTGAACGACCTAATCGTGCGCCGCAGCGGCCGGCTGATCGAAGCGGAAATCGACGGCGAGCTCATCGGCCTCGAGGTCGAGCAGGGGACCTGTTTCGGCTTCAATGCCACGGCGACGCGGATCTGGGGCCTGATCGAGACGCCCCGCCGGTTCGCCGAGCTGCGCGATGCGCTGGTCGCCGAATATGAAGTCGACCCCGAGACCTGCGAGGCCGAGCTTCGCGAGCTGCTCGGCGAGCTGGAGAAGGACGGGCTGGTCGCGCTGGAACCGGTCGACAGGTGACCGCGCTCGCAGGGCTGTGGAGCTTCGGCGGCGGCATGGACGCGTCCGCCGCCTGCAGCCGGATGCTCGACGCGCAACGCATCTATGGGCCGGAGCGGCCCTCGATCTGGTCGGACGGACGGATCGCGCTCGGCCGGCGCCTCTACAAATTGCTCCCCGAGGACCGCTTCGACCGCGGGCCGGTCGCCTCGACCGAGGGCGCGGGCATCGTCGTCGCCGACGTGCGCATCGACAATCGCGGCGACCTGGCCGACGCCCTCGGCCTCGACGCCGGAGCCGCTTCGCTCGCCGACGCGGCCTTGCTGATGCGTGCGCTCGAGCGCTGGGGCGAGGGCGCGCTCGACCGCATCGCCGGCGATTTCGCCTTTGCCTGGTGGCGGGACGGCGTCCTGCTGCTGGCCCGCGACCCGGCCGGCCAGCGGCCGCTTCATTATCATCGCGGCGACGGCTTCCTCGCCATCGCCTCGATGCCCAAGGGGCTCCATGCCTTGAGCGAGATCCCGCGCCGCCCGGACCGGCGCGCGATCGCCGATTTCCTCGCTTTGCTCCCCGAGACCGGAAGCGACAGCTATTTCGAGGGGATCGAGAAGGTTTGCGCGGGCGAGGCCGTCCGGCTGGAACCGGGGGCGCTTCGCCGCCGCCTCTATTTCGATCCGCGGCCGCGCGATCTGCGCCTGAAGCGGCCGGAAGACTATCAGGAGGCGCTGCGCGAGCAGCTCGATCGCGCGGTGGCGGCGCGGCTGCGCGGCGCCGGCGATCGCGTCGGCGCTCATCTCAGCGCCGGCCTCGACAGCCCGGCGGTCGCCGCGACCGCCGCCCGGCTGCTGGCGCCGCAGGGGGGGCGCGTCACCGCCTTCACCGCCGTTCCGCGCGAGGGCTATGATCTCACCGGCCTCGACTTCGCGATCGCCGACGAAGGACCGCTCGCCGCAGCGGTCGCCGCCATGTACCCGAACATCGACCATGTGCCGATCCGCGGCGCCGGCGTGTCGCCGCTCGCCGAGCTCGGGCGCAACTTCTTCCTGTTCGAGCGGCCGTTCCTCAACCTCTGCAACGGCGTCTGGACCGCGGCCACGCTCGACGAGGCGAAAAGCCGCGGACTGAAGGTGCTGCTCACCGGCATGCTCGGCAACGCGACCTTCAGCTTCCACGGTTTGCCGCTGCTTCACGGCCTGCTGCGCCGCGGCCGGCTTCTCCGCCTCGCCGCCGAGACGGTGCGCCTGAAGCGGCGCGGCACGAGGCTCGGGACGATCGCGGCGCAGGCGCTGGGGCCGATGGTGCCGCATCCGCTGTGGCGAGGGATTTCGCGGCTGCGCGGGACCGAGCCGGCATTCGGCGTCGCCAACCTGATCGACCGCGAGCGCGCCGGGGCGCTGGGCGTGACCGGCCGCGCCGCCGAGCGCAAGTTCGACCTCGACTATCGGCCGAAGGGCGATGCGGTCGCGCTCCGGCTCGGCATGATCCGCCGCGTCGATGCGGGCAATTACATGAAGGGAATGCTCGGCGGCTGGGGCGTCGACCAGCGCGACCCGGCGAGCGACCGCCGGATGATCGAATTCTGCCTGTCGGTGCCGCTCGACCAATATCTCGCCGATGGGCAGCAGCGCCTGCTCGCCCGCCGCGCCTTCGCCGACCGGCTGCCGGCGCAACTGCTCGCCGAGCCGCGCAAGGGCCTGCAGGCGCCGGACTGGCACGAGGGCCTGTCCGCCGCCCGCTCCGAGATCGAGGAAGAGGCCGCGGCGATCGCCGAATGCGCCGAGGCTGCGGAAGCGATCGACGCGGGGGGAATGCAGCGGCTCGTCGAGGACTGGCCGGAGGGGCGCTGGAACGATCGCGACATCGCCGGCCGCTACCGGCTGGCGCTGTTGCGCGGCGTGTCGGCGGGACGCTTCGTCCGCCAGGCGCTCGGCGCCAACCGCTGAGCTGAACGCGGTCAAGATCGCGGGAGTGGAGGCCCGAGCCGGAATCGAACCGGCGTGCAAGGATTTGCAGTCCTCTGCGTAACCACTCCGCCATCGGGCCGCCGCGGCCGGGATGCGTAAGCGGGCGGGGAATGTCAACGCGTCGCCCCACTTTCAGCCGTCGCTCATGGTTCGACTCGGTGTCCCTCGGGCGATCCTGTCCGCCAGCGGACGGATTTTGTCCGGAAACGGACATTTCTAAGCTTCCCAACAGGATGCCGGCAGGGCAGGATCGTGGCATGCGTCTTGCTGCCTTCACCGAAGGTGCGGGTCGAGGCCATAGCGGCTTGGCGCGCGCGGGTGGGGCCGGTAAAAGCCCAAGGACAGAAGGTGTATTGTCTAGATAAGACAGTCGTGCGATAAGGCCCCCGATGAGCGATTACGATTTCGAGCAGATGCGCCGCCACATGGTGGCGAGCCAGCTGAGGACCACGGGCGTCGCCGACGCGCGCGTCCTCGCGGCCGTCGGCGAGATCGCGCGCGAGCGGTTCGTGCCCGAGGAGCGGATCGCCGGCGCCTATACCGACGCGCCGGTGCCGCTCGGCAACGGGCGCGAGCTCAATCCGCCGATGGCGACCGCCCGTTTGCTCAGCGAAGCGGGCCCGCGCGGCGGTGAGCGCGCGATGGTGGTCGGCGCGGCGACTGGCTATTCGGCGGCGTTGCTGGACAAGCTTTGCGCCTCGGTGGTCGCGGTCGAGGAGGATCCGGAGCTGGCGGCCGGGGCCCGGCGGGCGCTGGCCGGGACCGGCGTCGAACTGGTCGAGGGACCGCTTGCCGAGGGCCATGCCGAGGGCGGGCCCTACGACCTTATCCTGATCGACGGGGCGGTCGAGTGCGTGCCGGACGCGATCGTCGGTCAGCTCGCCGAGGGCGGCAGGCTGGCGGCGGCGATCCTCGATCGCGGGGTCACCCGGCTCGGCTTCGGCCGCAAGTTTGCGGGCGGCTTCGGGCTCACCATCTTCACCGATGCGGCCGCGGCAATTCTGCCCGGTTTCGCCGCGGCGCGGTCATTCAGTTTCGAGAGAGCGGAGTAGGGGTCAGATGCGGTTTGGTTTGTTGGCGGCGGCAGGTCTGGCCGCGATGGTGACGGCCGGGGCCGCGCAGGGCGAGGATCTGCGCGGCGCTTTGGTCAAGACCTATGCGACCAATCCGACGATCATGGGCCAGCGCGCCCAGGTCCGTTCCCTTGACGAGGGCGTGGCGCTCGCCCGCGCCTCGCGCCGGCCGCAGGTTTCGGGCGTGGCCGGGGTCAACCAGAACATCTATTCGAGCCGCGCCGGCTTCGGCACCGGCCGCAACATCAATGCGGGCGTCGACGTCTCTTACCCCTTCTTCGACGGCGGATCGGGCCGCAACCGGGTCGGCGCCGCCAACGAGCGCGTCTTCGCCGGCCGCGCCGCTTTGCGCGCCACCGAGGGCGACATCTTCACGGAGGCGGTCAGCGTCTACATGGACGTGATCCGCGACCGCTCGATCGTCAGCCTCAACCAGGGCCAGGTTCGCGTCCTCGACACCAATTTGCGGGCGACGCGCGACCGCTTCGAGGTCGGCGACCTGACCCGCACCGACGTCGCCCAGTCCGAGGCGCGGCTGGCGCTCGCCCGCTCCACCCTCGCCACCGCCGAAGGCCGGCTGCGCTCGAGCGAGGAGGCCTATCGCCGCGTCATCGGCGATCTGCCCGCCGACCTCCAGCCGCCGCCGCCGCTGCCGGCGCTGCCGCGCACGCCCGACGAAGCGGTCGACATCGCGCTCGCCAACAATCCCGATCTGATCTCGGTCGCCGCGCAGATCCGCGCCGCCGGACGCGACGTCTCCGTCGCCCGCGCCGGCCGGCTGCCGACGGTCTCGGCCGTCACCCAGGGCGATTACACCAATTATCTCGGCTCGGCCGACGACCAGTTCGGCGGCGTCGGCAATGCCAACTCGATCACCAGCTCGGCGGTCGGCGTCCAGGCGCGCATCCCGATCTACCAGGGCGGCACGGTCGGCGCGCGCGTCCGCCAGTCGCAGGCGCTGCAGAGCCAGCTGCTCGAGCGCGGCATCGAGACCGAGCGCTTCGTCGTCGCCACCACCCGCGCCTCGTTCGCGAGCTATCGCGCCGCGCTCGAGGCGATCGAATCGAACGAGGTCGCGGTGGCCGCCAACACCCTCGCGCTCGAAGGGACGCGCGCCGAGCAAACGGTGGGCACGCGCAACGTGCTCGACGTCCTCAACGCCGAGCAGGAGCTGCTCAACAGCCAGGTGGCGCTCGTCTCGGCCCGCCGCGACGCCTATGTCGCGGGCTTCGCTTTGCTGAATGCGATGGGCCGCGCCGAGGCCGAAGACCTCAATCTCGACGGCGGCGCGCTCTACGATCCCATCGCCAATTACCGCCGCGTCGGCCGCCGCGCCTCCGACTGGTCGGACGATGACGCGCCGCAGCCGGTCTCGACGCGCACCGTCACCGGCCCGGCCGCGGCGATTCCGATCCAGGACCGTCGTCAGGATACGGTGGTGGGACCCCCGCAAACTCCCCAGTGACAGCGTCGCAGGAATAAGGGATAAGGCCCTCAACATGGGGGAAATCCAGCAAGATCCGTCGATGGAGGAGATCCTCGCTTCCATCAAGCGCGTCATCGCGGAGGACGGCCGCGTCGCCGCCGCTTCCGGCGCCGCCGCCGCGCGCTCCGCGCGCCGTCCGAGCCAGTTCGAGCCCCCGGCGCCGGTCCAGGAGGAGCCCGAGGATGTGCTCGAGCTCGACGATCCGATGGGCGAAGGCGAAGGCCTCCTCTCCTCAGACGCCGCCGCCGCCAGCCGCCAGACGCTCGCGGCGCTGAGCGGGCTGCGCGACCGCGGAGAGGGCGCTCCCCCGGCCGGCGAGGGTGCGCTCGAGGCGGTCGTCCGCGAGATGCTGCGCCCGATGCTCAAGGACTGGCTCGATCAGCACCTGCCCGAGCTGGTCGAGCAGCTCGTCACCCGCGAGATCGCCCGCATCACCGGCCGCAGCCTCTAGGTTTCCCCTTTTGCCCGGGTGGCGCGAGTGGTACCGCGCCCGCCATGAACAAGCT
This sequence comes from Allosphingosinicella sp., assembly GCA_035630675.1. Lineage (GTDB taxonomy): Bacteria > Pseudomonadota > Alphaproteobacteria > Sphingomonadales > Sphingomonadaceae > Allosphingosinicella. Next base: position 3,026 of record DASQKE010000063.1, on the reverse strand, counting down.
CGTCCTCGCCGCGCTCGCCGCGCTGGCGCTCGCCCCGGCCGCGGCCGACGCCCGTCCGATGACCGCCACCGACCTCGCCAGCATGCGGCGCCTCGCCGCCCCTTCCGTCTCGGCGGATGGGCGCTGGGTGGTCTACCAGCAGCGCGAGACCGACCTCGCCGCCAATCGCGGCCGCACGGACCTGTGGCTGCTCGACATGGCGACGCCGGGCGCGCAGCCGTTCCGCTTGCTGACCAGCCCGGAATTCAACGAAACTTCCCCGATTTTCTCCGCGATCGGCGTGTATTTCCTGTCCGACCGCTCGGGCAGCGATCAGCTCTGGCTGAAGCGCGGCCGGGAAACGCCGGAGCAAGTCACCGACATCCCCGGCGGCATTTCGGGTTTTTCGCTGGCGCCTTCCGGCGACCGGATCGCGATCTGGGCCGACCGCAACATGGCCTGCGCCGACCTCGCTTGCGCCAACGTCCCCGCGGCGCAGCAGGGCAGGGGCTCGGCCCGCGCCTATGACGAGGGCTTCGTGCGCCACTGGGACGCCTGGGCCGAGCCCAATGTCCGCTCGCGCATCTTCACCTTTCCGCTGGTCGGCGGCCGTCCGGACGGGGCGGGGACACCGGTGGCGCCGCGCCTCGCCGGCGATTCTCCCTCCAAGCCGTTCGGCGGCGCCGAGGAGATCGCCTGGAGCGCCGACGGCCGCACGCTTTACTTCACGCTGCGCGAGGGGAATGCGAGCGAGCCCACCTCCACCAATCTCGACATCTATGCAGTGCCGGCCGCGGGCGGCGCCGACCCGGTCAACCTCACCGCCGCCAACCGCGCCACCGACACCCTGCCGAGCGCCTCGCCGGACGGGCGCTGGCTCGCTTATGTCGCGATGCGCCGCCCCGGCTTCGAGGCCGACCGCCAGATTCTGTACCTGCGCGACCTGCGCAGCGGCGAGGTCCGCGCGCTCACCGAAGCGTGGGACCGTTCGGTCGGCTCGATCGCCTGGTCGCCCGACAGCCGCAGCCTTTATGTCACCGCCCAGGACGTCCTCGACCACCCCGTCTACCGCGTCGACGCCCGAAGCGGCCGAGTCACCCGGCTGACCCAGGAGGGGACCGCCGGCAACGTCCTCGTGACGCGCGGCGGCGACGTCGTTTACACCCTCAACAGCCTCACCGCGCCCGACGACCTCTATCGCCTGCGCCGCGGCCGCACCGGACAGCTCACCCGCGTCAATGCCGACATGCTCGCCGAACTCGATCCGGTCCGGGTCGAGCGTTTCTCCTTCGCCGGCTCGGGCGGCGACCGCGTTTGGGGCCAGATCGTCAGGCCGGCGCGCGCAGAGGGGCGGCTCCCCGTCGCCTTCCTGATCCACGGCGGACCGCAGGGCTCGTTCGGCAATGGCTGGTCCTACCGCTGGAATCCGTGGCTGTTCGCGGCGCCCGGTTACGCCGCCGTCTCGGTCGATTTCCACGGCTCGACCGGCTACGGCCAGGCCTTCACCGACGCGATCAGCCGCAATTGGGGCGGCGCCCCGCTCGAGGACCTGCGCCTTGGCCTCGCCGCCGCCGGCCGGGAGGATCCGGCCCTCGACACCGCCAATGCCTGCGCGCTCGGCGGCTCCTACGGCGGCTATATGGTCAATTGGATCGCCGGCAACTGGCCGGACGGCTTCGAGTGCCTGGTCAGCCACGCCGGCATCTTCGACACGCGCATCATGGCTTATGAGACCGAGGAATTGTGGTTCACCGAGTGGGAGAATGGCGGCCTGCCGTGGGAGCGCGCCGCGAGCGAGACGATCGAGCGCTCGAACCCGGTCAACCATGTCGCCAACTGGCGCACGCCAATGCTCGTCCTCCACGGCGAGCGCGACTATCGCATTCCCTACAGCCAGTCGCTCGCCATGTTCAACGCGCTCCAGCGCCGCGGCATCCCCTCGCGCCTCGTCGTCTATCCGGACGAGAATCACTGGATCCTGAAGCCCCAGAACTCGATCCAATGGTACCGCGAAGTCCACGGCTGGCTGGACCGCTATCTGAGGCCGGGCGCGACGGGGCAGGCGACCGGGGAGTAGAGCGAGACCGTCATCCCGGCGAAGGCCGGGATCTCAGGAAGAATAGGTTCGGCGGTGGCGCCCTGCAGGACCGCCGTCGCCTTTCGCCCCCTGAGGTCCCGGCCTCCGCCGGGACGACGTGGCTCGCACCGGCGCTGCGGGGGTGACGCATGACGGAAGCCCCGCTAATCCCCGGCCCCATGACCGAGCTGCCCAAGACGTTCGACCCGGCCGAGATCGAGGCGCGCTGGTATGCGCATTGGGAGGGGCAGGGCCTGTTCCGCCCCGAGCGGCCGGAGGCGGAGCCGTTCACGATCGTCATCCCGCCGCCCAACGTCACCGGCTCGCTCCATATCGGCCACGCGCTCGACAATAGTCTCCAGGACATCCTCGTCCGCCACGCCCGGCTGCAGGGCAAGGATGCGCTCTGGGTGGTCGGCATGGACCATGCCGGCATCGCCACCCAGATGGTGGTCGAGCGCCGGCTCGAGGAGCGGCAGGACAAGCGCACCAACTACACGCGCGACGAGTTCGTCGCCAAGGTCTGGGAGTGGAAGGCCGAGAGCGGCGGCGAGATCACCCGCCAGCTCCGCCGGCTCGGTGCGTCCTGCGACTGGGCGAACGAGCGCTTCACCATGGACGAAGGCTTCACCCGCGCGGTGCTCAAGGTGTTCGTCCAGCTCTATCGCGACGGCCTCCTTTATCGGGACAAGCGCCTGGTCAATTGGGACCCGAAGTTCGGCACCGCCATCTCCGACCTCGAGGTCGAGACGCGCGAGGTCCAAGGCAAGTTCTGGCATTTGCGATACCCGCTCGAGCACGGCTCCGGCTCGATCCACGTCGCCACCACCCGGCCCGAGACGATGCTCGCCGACATGGCGGTCGCGGTGCATCCCGAGGACGGACGCTATCGGGCTCTGGTCGGGAAGATGGTGCGTCTCCCGATCACCGGCCGCCTGATCCCGATCGTGGCGGACGAGCATGCCGATCC
>DASQKE010000062.1:0-6130 GCA_035630675.1 Allosphingosinicella sp. | reverse complement strand
GAAGTGGCGGTCAAGGGCAAGGCCGCGCGGCGCGAGCGGCTCGAGCAGCTCCTCTCCGAATTCCACATGACCCACCTGCGCGACGCCCCGGCGATGGCGCTTTCGGGCGGCGAGCGGCGGCGCTGCGAGATCGCCCGCAGCCTCGCCGCCGACCCGTCGATCATGCTGCTCGACGAGCCGTTCGCGGGCATCGACCCGCTCTCGATCTCGGACATTCGCGACCTCATCCAGCAATTGAAGAAGCGCGACATCGGCGTGCTCATCACCGACCACAATGTCCGCGAGACGCTCGACATCGTCGACCGCGCCTACATCATCTACGGCGGCGAAGTGCTGTTCACCGGCAGCCCCGCCGACCTCGTCCGCGACGAGAATGTGCGGCGCCTGTATCTCGGCGAGAGCTTCGAGCTGTGACGGGCGCCGCGGGCTGCAATCCGGGCTTCGACAGGCTCAGCCCTAGCGGATGTGAACCAAGTATCCCCGCTAGCCCTGAGCCTGTCGAAGGGCGGTCCGCCGCGCGCCGGATCCGAGCGCACTAACCATGGCGCTCGGGCCTCGCCTCGATCTCAGGCAGAGCCAGTCGCTGGTCATGACCCCGCAGCTCCAGCAGGCGATCCGCCTGCTGGCGCTGTCGAACCTCGAGGTCGAGGGCTTCATCGCCGAGGAGATCGAGCGCAATCCCCTGCTCGACACCGCCGGCGGCGCCGACGACGGCCCCTCCGAGCCCGCCGAGATCGAGCCCCCCCCGCGCGACGAGGCCGCCACGGTCGACGATCTGGTGATGACCGGCGACGGCATCGCCGACGCGCCGCTCGACATGGATTTCGACAGCGAGGATTTCCACCAGGACAGCGCCAGCGATTCGATGCGCGGCCTCGACGGCAGCCTCGGCCTCACCGGCGACCATGGGGGCGCGGGAGGCGGCGGCGAAGGGCCGGACCTCGACAGCTTCGCCGACGCCCACGAAGTGTCGCTTCAGGAGCATCTCGCGGCGCAGGCGGGCGAGCGCCTCTCGGGCACCGACCTCATGGTCGCGCAGCAGCTGATCGACCAGATCGACGAGGCCGGCTATTTGCGCGGCCCCTTGCTCGAGCTGGCCCAGCGCCTCGGCGTGCCGCTACGCGACGTCGAGCGGGTGCTGGCGATCGTGCAGGGCTTCGATCCGCCGGGGATCGCCGCGCGCACGCTCTCCGAATGCCTCGCTTTGCAGGCGAAGGAGGCGGACCGCTACGACCCGGCGATGGCGCGGCTGATCGCCAATCTCGATTATCTCGCCAAGGGCAATCTCGGCGCGCTGAGGCGGATCTGCGCGGTCGACGACGAGGATCTCGCCGACATGATCCGAGAGCTGCGCGCTTTCGATCCCAAGCCCGGCTGCAAGTTCATGCGGGCCGAGGCCGGCGAGGCGGCGGTCGTCCCCGACGTCTTCATCGCACGGCGCGCCGGCGGCTGGGCGATCGAGCTCAACAACGCGACCTTGCCGCGCCTGCTCGTCAACCGCTCTTATTATACCGAGCTCTCCGGCGGCGCGCAGGACCGCAAGTCCAAGGCCTGGCTCTCCGAATGCCTGCAAAGCGCGAACTGGCTGGTCAAGGCGCTCGACCAGAGGGCGCGGACCATCGTCAAGGTCGCGACCGAGATCGTGAAGCAGCAGGACGGCTTTTTCCGCCACGGAGTCGCCCAGCTGCGCCCGCTGACATTGCGCCAGGTCGCGGAGGCGATCGGCATGCACGAATCGACGGTGAGCCGGGTGACCTCGAACAAATATCTCTCCTGCGACCGCGGCCTCTACGAGCTAAAATATTTCTTCCGCAGCGGCATCCAGTCGAACGACGGCGGCGACGCCGCCTCGTCCGAGGCGGTCAAGAGCCACATCAAAGCGCTGATCGCGGCCGAGGACACGGCCCAGATCCTCTCCGACGACCAGCTCGTCGAGATGCTGCGCGCGAAGGGCTTCGACATCGCCCGGCGCACCGTCGCGAAATATCGCGAGGCCTTGGGCATCGGCTCCTCCGTCCAGCGCCGCCGCCAGAACGCGATCGGCAGCCGCGCGGCCTGAGCAGGGTCTGGCGGCGCCGCGACGGCTGTGCTTTAGCTCCGCCGCCACAAAACTCAGGAGCCGCCATGTCCCCGCGCGCCGCGATTATCGCCTCCACCGCTTTCGCCCTCGCCGCAATCGCCGTTCCCTCCGCCGCGCAGGCCGAGGAAGGGATGTGGACGTTCGACGCCTTTCCGGCCGCCATCGTGCGCGAGCGCTACGGCTGGGCGCCGGACCAGGCGTGGCTCGACACCGTCCGAGCGGCGGCGGTGCGGCTGACCGGGGGCTGCTCCGCCTCGTTCGTCTCGCCGGGCGGGCTCGTCCTCACCAACCATCATTGCGTCATCGACTGCGTGCAGGACCGCTCGACCGCCGAGGCCGACTTCGTGCGCACCGGCTTCACCGCCCGCACCCGCGAGGAGGAGCTGCAATGCCCGGGCCAGCAGGCCGAGGTGGTGACTTCGATCGAGGACGTGACCGGGCGCGTCCAGGCCGCGATCGGCTCGTCGACGGGCGCCGCGCTCGCCCGCGCCCGCGATGCCGAAATCTCGCGCATCCAGTCCGCCGGGTGCCGCGACGCGGCGACCGAGCGGTGCCAGGTCGTCGCTCTGTTCGGCGGAGGCCAGTACAAGCTCTACCGCTACCGCAAATATTCCGACGTCCGCCTGGTCTTCGCCCCCGAGGCGCAGGCCGCCAATTTCGGCGGCGACCCGGACAATTTCAACTTCCCGCGCTACGGGCTCGATGCCGCTTTCCTCAGGGTCTACGAGAACGACCGGCCGGCGGCGACGCCGCGCTTCCTGCGCTGGAATCCGCGCGCGCCGGTGGCGGGCGAGCAGACCTTCGTCGTCGGCAATCCGGGCTCGACCCAGCGCCTGTTCACCCAGAGCCAGTTCGACATGCGCCGCAACACCATCTTCCCGACCCTGGTGCCGCTCTGGTCCGAATATCGCGGCCGGCTGGTGGCGGCGATGGAAGGCGACGTCGAGCGCACCCGCACCGGCACGGATGCCCTGCAGGGCGTCGAGAACAGCTACAAGGTCTATACCGGCCAGTGGCGGGCGCTTCGGGACCGCGAGTTCAGCGGCCGGCTCACCGCCGCCGAGACCGAGCTGCGCGGCCGCGTCGCCGGCAATGCGGAGCTGCAATCGAGCGTCGGCGATCCCTGGGCAGAGGTCGATCGCGCGACGGCGACCTATTCCGGCATCTACCCCGCCTATCTGATGCTGGAGGCGCGCGCCGGCTGGGGCTCGGACCTTTACGACCATGCGCGCCAGCTGGTCCGCGCCGCGATCGAGCGCGAGAAGCCCGACGCCGAGCGGCTCCCCGCCTATTCGAGCTCGAACCTGCCTTTGCTCGAGCATCAATTGCTCGACGAGGCGCCGGCTTATCCCTGGCTCGAGGAGATGACGCTCGGCTTCTGGCTTTCGAAGACGCGCGAGCTGCTCGGCGCCGACGACCCCAGGGTCCGGGCCCTGCTCGGCCGCGACTCTCCGGAAGCGCTCGCGCGGCGGGCCGTGGCCGGCACGCGCCTCGGCGACGCCGCCGTCCGCCGGCAATTGTGGACCGGCGGCCTCGCCGCGATCCGCGCCTCCGACGATCCGATGATCCGGCTGGCGCTCGCCAATGAGGAGCAGGCGCGCGCTCTGCTTGACCGCTATCGCGCGGAGGTCGACGCGCCGACCGTCGCGGCCCAGTCGCGCCTCGCCCGCGCGCGCTTCGCCGCCTACGGCGACAGCCTCTTCCCGGACGCGACCTTCACGCTTCGAATCTCCTACGGCTCGGTGCAGGGCTGGACCGAGAATGGACGCGAGATCCCGCACTTCACGCGCATCGGCGGCATGTACGAGCGCGCCACGGGGAGCGCCCCCTACGATCTGCCGGCGCGCTGGGCGGCAGCCGAGAGCCGGGTGAACAAGGAGACGGTGTTCGATTTCACCTCGAACAACGACATTATCGGCGGCAATTCGGGCTCGCCGGTGATCGCCCGCGACGGATCGGTGATCGGCGCCGCCTTCGACGGCAACATCCACTCGATCGGCGGCGCCTACGGCTTCGATTCGCGGATCAACCGCACGATCTCGGTCTCGGCCGCCGCCGTCCAGGAAGCGCTGCGCAGCATCTACGGCGCCGACGCTCTGATCGCGGAGTTGAACGCACCCCCGCGCCCGCGTCGGCGCTGACGCAACGTTGCCGCGCCAGGTCCGTTGTCCCGGCCGAACCATCGGAGAATGACGCCATGACCGACGACAAGAAGAAGGGCGATTTCAACAAGGGCGGCAAGGACGATGTCGGCGGCAACAAGAAGCAAAGCAACGACCGCGAAGATGGTGGCAGCGGCCAGAATTCGGGCGGCGGCGGGCGCGACTGAGCCGATGCGCGCGCTGACCGCACTCGCCACCGGCGCGCTGCTGCTCGCGAGCTGCGAGACGGCCTTCGTCGGCCGCGCGCCGGGCGGGCGCTATGCGCTGGTCGAGGTCGACGGCAATGCGCCGCCTTTCACACTCGATCCCGCCGATCACTGCCCGACCCGAATCCTCGGCGGGCATTTCGACCTCGATGCCGTGGCCCGCAGATTCGAGATGGTGATCGACCGCACGGGACATTGCTCGCCGCCGCGCGACCTGGTCGAGCGCGGATCCTACCTGCGCCGCGGCGGCCGGCTCGAGCTCGAGGCCGCACAGCCCGACGGCGCGACCCGCGCCCTGGTCGCGACCGAATCGGGAAGCACGATCGCGCTCGAATATGACGAGTTGCGTCTGCGTTTCCGGCAGGTGGCTCCCAAGCGCTGAAGCGTCAGTCTCCGAACGCGGCTTTCAGCTCGTCGAGCCAGGGGCCCGCGACGCCGTCGCTCGGGGCGCGCCAGTCGCCGCGTGGGCTGAGCGCGCCGCCCGCGCAGACCTTGGGCGAGTTGGGCAGAGCCGAGCGCTTGAACTGGCTGAGCTGGAAGAAGCGATGGAGGAAGATCTCCAGCCATTTGCGGATCGTCGGCAGGTCGTACTCGCGCTTCAGCGCCTCGGGGAAATCGAACGGCCACTGGCCGGCATGCGCGTCCTTCCAGGCCTGCCAGGCGAGGAAGGCGACCTTGGACGGCGGCTGGCCCGAGCGCAGGATGTGGAACAGGAAGAAGTCGTTCAGCTCGTAGGGGCCGATCATGTCCTCGGTCGACTGCATTTCCGCGTCGGCGCCGGCCGGGACGAGCTCGGGCGAGATCTTGGTGAGCAGGATCGCTTCGAGGATATGGTCGGTCCCGGCGTCGAACTGGCCGGTCTTGACCGCCCAGCGGACCAGATACTGGATCAGCGTCTTGGGCACGCCGCCATTGACGCCGTAATGGCTCATATGGTCGCCGACGCCGTAGGTCGCCCAGCCCAGGGCGATTTCGGAGAGGTCGCCGGTGCCGATCACGAAGCCGGAGCGCTGGTTGGCGAGGCGGAAGAGATAGTCGGTCCTGAGGCCCGCCTGCACATTCTCGAAGGCGATGTCGTAGACCGCCTCGCCGCTCGCATAGGGGTGGCCCATGTCGTTGAGCATCTGCATCGCGGCCGGGCGGATGTCGATCTCCTCGCCGACCACGCCCAGGGCCTTCATCAGCGCCCAGGCATTGGCCTTGGTCGCCGCGCCGGTAGCGAAGCCGGGCATGGTGAAGCCGAGGATCGTGGAGCGCGGGATGCCGAGCCAGTCGCAGGTCTTGGCGGCGACGATCAGGGCGTGGGTCGAATCGAGGCCGCCCGAGACGCCGATCACCATCTTCGAGCCGGACGTCGCCTGGAAACGGCGGGCGAGGCCCTGGACCTGGATGTTGAACGCTTCGTAGCAATCCTGATCGAGCTGGTCGGGCCGGTTTGGAACATAGGGGAAGCGGCGCAACGCCCGCTCGAAGCCGATGTCGCAAAACCCGGGCTTGTGATCGAAGCGGATAAAGCGGGCCTTCGTCTCGGGGTGACCGGCTGCGCCTGCCGACCTTCGCCGACGCCGCCGAAGCCGCCGGACGACCCGAGGATCGCGTCCGCACGGTGCGCTTCGACCATGCCCCGGCCGACGGCGACATCGGCCTGATCCGCCCGATCCGCCGCTTCCCGTTCGTCCCCA
>DASQKE010000061.1:0-3586 GCA_035630675.1 Allosphingosinicella sp. | reverse complement strand
AACCTCTACAACATCCAGTGGAAGTTCCGCGACGAGGTCCGCCCGCGGTTCGGCGTGATGCGCGGCCGCGAGTTCCTGATGAAGGACGCCTACTCGTTCGATCTAGACTTCGAGTCGGCGAGCCGCGCCTACGACAACATGTTCGTGGCCTATCTGCGCGCGTTCAAGCGGATGGGCCTCACCGCCATCTTCAAGGATTCCGCGAAGAGCTACCGCGATCTGCCGCGCACGCTCTATCACATCCAGTGGAAGTTTCGCGACGAGGTCAGGCCGCGCTTCGGCGTCATGCGCGGACGCGAGTTCCTGATGAAGGACGCCTACAGCTTCGACCTTGACGAGGCCGGCGCGCGCAACAGCTACAACAGGATGTTCGTCGCTTATCTCAGGACCTTCGAGCGGATGGGCCTCCGCGGCATCCCGATGCGCGCCGACACCGGGCCGATCGGCGGCAATCTCAGCCACGAGTTCATCGTCCTCGCGCCGACCGGCGAGAGCGAGGTGTTTTACGAGCCGCGCGATGATGCGGGCGCGGGGGCGGGCGGCTATCCCGATTTCGAGGACGCCGACGCGCTCCAGTCCTTCGTGGCCTCGCAAAGCGCCAGCTACGCGGCGACGGACGAGAAGCGCGACCTCGATCGCGAGGCAGGACTGGGCGACCGCCTCCTGACCTCGCGCGGCATCGAGGTCGGCCACATCTTCTATTTTGGCACCAAATACAGCGCCTCGATGGGGATGAATGTCCAGACCAAAGACGGCGGCCAGGTCCATCCTGAAATGGGCAGCTACGGCATCGGCGTCTCACGCCTCGTCGGCGCGATCATTGAGGCGTGCCACGACGATGCCGGCATCGTCTGGCCCGAGAGCGTCGCCCCGTACCCGGTCGGCCTGATCAACATGCGCGCCGACGATCCGCGCTGCGCGGCTGCCGCGGAGGACCTCTACGCCCGCTTGGGTCAGGCCGGCGTCGAGACGCTCTACGACGATCGCGACGAGCGCGGCGGCGCCAAGTTCGCGACGATGGACCTGATCGGCCTGCCCTGGCAGCTGATCGTCGGTCCCAAGGGCCTCGACCGCGGCATCGTCGAGCTCAAGCGCCGCGCAACCGGGGAGCGCGAGGAACTGTCGATCGAGAGCGCGCTGGCGAGGGTGGCGGCGTGACAGGCCCTCACCCTCCCACCCCTGCTGACGCAGGGGCGGGCCCCTCCCTCTCCCCTGAAGGGAGAGGGGTGGTGGCGTGCCGCTTTCTTCCCTCTCCCATTTGGGGAGAGGGAGGGGCCCATTGCGTCAGCAATGGGAGGGTGAGGGCATGATCCTCTCGCGCTACGAGCGGATGATCGCGCGGCGCTATCTGCTGCCGGGCAAAGGGGAGGGCTTCATCTTCCTCGTCGCGGCGATCAGCCTGGTCGCGGTGATGCTCGGCGTCGCCGCCCTGATCATCGTGATGAGCGTGATGAACGGCTTTCGCGCGGAGCTGTTCGACAAGGTGGTGGGCCTGAACGGCCACGCCGTGATCCAGGGCTATGGAGGCCGCCTTCAGAACTGGCAGGAGATCGCCAACCTCGCCCGCCGCACGCCCGGAGTCGTTTCGGCGCGGCCGCTGATCGAGCAGCCCTTGATGGCGACCTCGGACGGGCGGGTCGAAGGCGTGGCGGTGCGCGGCGTCCAGCGGCAGGACATTCTGTCGAACCCGACGATGAACGCCAACGTGCTCGCCGGCTCGCTGCAGGCGCTTCGTCCGGGCAGCGACAATGTCGCCTTGGGCTCGCGCCTCGCGGCGGCGCTCGGCGTCAGCGTCGGCGGGCAGATCAGCCTGATCAGCCCGGAGGGACGAACGACGCCGTTCGGAACGGTGCCGCGCATCGTGTCCTACAATGTCGCGGCGATCTTCGAGATCGGCCTCTACGATTTCGACAAGGCCTTCGTAGTGATGCCGCTCGAGGACGCGCAGACCCTGCTGATGCTCGGCGACGCGGTCGGCATGGTCGAGGTCCAGACGACCGACCCGGACCGGGTCGGCGAGATCCTCGCGCCGGTCCGCTCGGCGGTCGCCGGCCGCGCCGAAGTGAACGACTGGCGCAGCATGAACTCGGCCTTGTTCGAGGCCTTGCAGGTCGAGAGGGTGGCGATGTTCGTCGTTCTCTCGATCATCATCCTCGTCGCCGTGTTCAACATATTGTCGTCGCTGATCATGCTGGTCCGCGCCAAGACCCGCGACATCGCGATCCTGCGAACGATGGGCGCGACCCGAAGCGGACTGATGAAGGTGTTCATGACCGTCGGCCTCACCATCGGCTCGCTCGGCATCGTCGCCGGCCTGATCCTGGGCGCATTGTTCCTGTTCTTCCGCCAGGGCATCGTCGATGCGATCCAGGCCGTCACCGGCTTCGATCCCTGGGATGCCGAGGTCCGCTTCCTGACCGAGCTTCCCTCCAAGACCGATCCGGTCGAAGTTGCCGCGATCATCCTCATGGCGCTCGTCTTCAGCTTCCTGGCGACTCTCTATCCGGCCTGGAAGGCGGCGAGCACGGATCCGGTGCAGGTACTGCGCTATGAGTGAGGTGCTGGAGGTCGAGGGCCTCAAGCGCAGCTTCGTCCAGGGCGACGTGCGCATCGAGGTGCTGCGGGGCGTCGATCTCGAGGTGCGCAAGGGCGAGATCGTCGCTCTGCTCGGGCCCTCGGGCTCGGGCAAATCAACTTTGCTCCAGGCGGTCGGGCTGCTCGAAGGCGGGTTCGAAGGCGCGATCCGGATCGGCGGCGATGAGGCGGCCGGGCTCGGCACCGACGCGATGACGCGGCTGAGGCGCGATTCGATCGGCTTCGTCTATCAGTTCCACCATCTGCTCCCGGACTTTACGGCCGAGGAGAATGTGCTGATCCCGCAACTCATCCGCGGCACCGAGCCAGAGCCGGCGCGGGAGCGCGCGCGGGCGCTGCTCGGCCGCCTCGGCCTCGCCGAGCGACTGACCCACCGCCCCGCCAAGCTGTCGGGCGGCGAGCAGCAGCGCGTCGCCGTCGCCCGCGCCCTCGCCAACCGGCCCGCACTGGTCCTCGCCGACGAGCCGACCGGCAATCTCGACGAGACCACCGCCAATATCGTCTTCGACGAGTTTCTGAGCCTGGTACGGGACGAAGGCGGCGCGGCGCTCGTCGCCACCCATAACGAGCGCATCGCGGCGCGCATGGACCGGGTCCTTCGCCTCCACGAGGGCGTGCTCGAATGAGCGATGAGAGGCGCGGCGCCGCAGCCCGCCTCGGCATCGCCGCGCTCAACATCGCGATGCCGGGCCTCGGCCTGCTCCGCACCGGCGACGGCCGGCTCGCCGCCATCCTGCTGGCCGCGCCGTGGCTCGCTTTGGCCCTGACCTTCCTCTGGTATGCGGCCGGTCCGCAGCTGAATTTCACGAGCTATGCCATCACGAGCGGCACAGTGTTCGTCGCCGTGCTCGGCGCGCTGGCGATTTCGGCGGTGCTCAGCTGGCGGCGCAGCGCCGAGCGGTCTGCGCCGGTTCGCTGGTGGTCGCGCTGGTACGGGATCGCGGCTTTGTGGCTGGTGCTGATGATCCTATTGCAGCCGGTCGTCGCCGTG
>DASQKE010000060.1:0-3014 GCA_035630675.1 Allosphingosinicella sp. | reverse complement strand
CGAGACCTGGGCCTGGGTCCGCGCCTGGACCAGCGTGCTGTTGAACTCGGCGGCGCGGGCGAGTGCGGCATCGATCGCATCCTCGGCGGCGAACAGGCTGTCGGCGACCTTGATCGCGGCATCGCGGCGATTCTTGAACATAAGTCCTCCCTCTCCGCGACGGCATGCGCCGCGCGGCCCTTGTTGGCTTCTCACTTTCGGTGCCGGCCTAGCCCGCCCTGAGCCTGACCAGCGTCTCGATCGCCGACACGAGGCCCCCGAAGGCCAGAGCGGTGCCGATCGCCCCTGCGGCGATCCACGCCAGCCGCTTCACCCAATTGAGGTGATGCGGCTTCGTTCCCCAGACCGGCAGCGGAAGAGCGGGACCCCGGACGACTGCCGAGGAGATCGGCTCGAAAGGAGCCTGCGCCTCATGCAGAAACCGCCCCGACACCCCTTGCCGCTGCTGGCTCGTGTCGGTCGATAGCGCGAGTATCGACGGATCGGCGGGCGGCACAACCGGCCGCGGTTGGTATACCAATTTTTGGGGAGGCTCGCCCTCGTGGCGGGCGAGCAGGCGGGCGGCGTTGCGGCGGTCGCCGACTCCCAAAACCCGCATCGCGGCCTTGAGATGCTGGTCGACCGAGCCCGGTTCGATGCCGAGGAGCGGGGCGATTTCCTTCGAGGTCATGCCGGACGCGACGAAGCGCAGGCACGCCCGCTGCTGCTCGGTCAACCGCGCCACCCGGTTCGCGTCCATCAGGGCAGCCTATCGCGTCCCCCGCTGCAAGTCACGCGGGGGGGCATGTCGGCCAGGCGTGGGTGACGAGCGCTGCCGCCCGTGCGAGCGTGCGGAGTCCAAGCTGTCAGAACGCCGTCTCAGGGTGGGACGAACCGGCGGCGAGAATTAACGCTCCTGCGTCAGCTCGCCATGTCGAAGAGGGGATTATAGGCCGAAAAGCCCTTTTCCTCGGCGAGCGCGACCAGCGCCTCTTCGGTCAGGACCTGCGTCCCCACCACATATTGGCCGCGAAACTCCTTGCCCTCGATGATCCGGTGGTAGACCGGGCGGTGGGTCTTGCGCAGGTGCTGGGCCGCCTCGCTGGCGAGGCCGGGGCTGATCGAGGGCACGTGCTGCTTGGGCAAGGCCGCGGTCGCGAACGGACGAATCGTCGCGGTACAGCCGGTCTCCTTGCGCCAGCGCGTGATCGTCTTTTCGCCGACGCCGTATTTCTCGGCGAGCTGGCGATTGGTCTTGACCGGGGCATGGTCGGCGAAATCGGGGGGCGCCTGAAGGGTTCTCATCGGCCTGTTCGAATGTTGAGTGAGCATGATCGCCGGCGAGGAACGCCGACGAGGCCCATGTGGGCGCAAAGGTCGCCTTTTGCAACCGGCCCCGCGCACGCGACTTGCTCGAGGCGAAATAAGGGCGGGCGCCCGGATAACCGCCGCTCCTCGCGCGTTTCAGCCTCATGCCGCGCTATTTCTTCAATTTCAGCAGCGACGAATGCGAGGAGGTCGATCTCGTCGGCAGGAGCTGCCCGAACGACGTCGCCGCCCTCCAGGAAGCCCTGAGCGCCGCCAGCTCCATCGTTCAAAGGCGCCTCCACGCCGAGACCTTCTGCAATTCAGGCACGATCGAGGTCGAAGACGAGCACCATCGCCGAATTCTGACCCTGCCGCTCCGCGCCGCCGCCTACTGAACCCTAGCCCTCGATCTCGTTCGCGGCCTGGGGTTCGCGCAGGCCCGTGGCGATGGTCGCCCGGGGCTGCTCGGCTTCGGAGCTGGTCACCGGGTAAGCGCAATAATCGGCGGCGTAATAGGCGCTCGGCCGGTGGTTGCCGGAGAGGCCGACGCCGCCGAACGGGGCGCCGGACGGGGCGCCGTTGGTGGGCTTGTTCCAGTTGATCACGCCGGCGCGGACGTTCGCCCAGAAGCGGTCGTACATTTCGGGCGTGCCGCCGACGAGCGAGGCGGCGAGACCGTAGCGCGTCGCATTGGCCTCGGCGATCGCGGCGTCGAAATCGGGGACCCGCACGACCTGCAGGATCGGCCCGAACAGCTCGCCGTCGCTGCGCTGGCGGACGTCGGTCACGTCGACGATCGCCGGCGTCAGGAACGGGCGGTCGTCGCTCTTGCGGTCGAGCCGGCGGATTGCGCGGCCGCCGCGGCCCATCAGCTCCAGGAAAGCCTCCTGAAGCGCGTCGGCCGCGTCATTGTCGATGACCGGGCCCATGAACGGCGCGGGGGTGGCGTGCGGATGATCGACGAGGATCCGGTCCGCGAGCTTCACGATCGCCTCGATCAGCTCCTCATGCTTGCCGTCCTCGACGATCAGCCGCCGCGCCGCCGTGCAGCGTTGGCCGGCCGAAAGAAAGGCCGACTGCACCGCGATCGCGGCCGAGGCGGCGACGTCGGTCGCGCCCCAGACCACCAGAGGGTTGTTGCCGCCCATTTCGAGCGCGAGGATCTTGTGCGGCGTCTCGGCGAACTGGCGGTGGAGCGAAAGGCCGGCCCGGGCCGACCCCGTAAAGAGGAGCCCGTCGATGCCCGGGTCGGCCGACAGTGCCCGGCCGACGTCCGGCCCGCCCTGGACGCAGCGCACAACGTCCTCCGGCACGCCCGCCTCATGATAGAGCGAGACCAGATATTCGCCGACCGCCGGCGTCTTCTCGCTCGGCTTGAACACCAATGCATTGCCCGCGATCAGAGCGGGCGCGATGTGGCCGTTGGGAAGGTGGGCCGGAAAATTGTACGGCCCGAGCACCGCCAGCACGCCGTGCGGCTTGTGGCGGACCGCCACCCGCGCGCCGAGCGCGCCCTCGAGCCGCCGCTGCGACGTGCGCTCGGAATAAGCCGAGACCGAGATGTCGACCTTGCCGACCACCGCATCGACCTCGGTCGCGGCTTCCCAGAGCGGCTTCCCCGTCTCGCGCGCGATGAGATCGGCGAACGCGTCCTTCTTCGCCCGCGCCGCATTGGCGAAGCGCCGCAACGTCTCGATCCGGACGGACAAAGGCCGCGCCGCCCAGGC
>DASQKE010000059.1:0-2519 GCA_035630675.1 Allosphingosinicella sp. | reverse complement strand
GGGCACAGGAGACCTGTAGGGAGGCGGGATTAGCATGCTCCGCAATATTGGATACGTCCAAGACTCGATTCTTGGCTTCGAGAATGAACGGCGCTGCGCTCTGAGACGGCCAAGCCCGGAAGACCTGCCCTTGCAGATGGGGATGTCCGGCGGTCTGACGCCCCCGAAAGAGGGGAGGATAGGTCAGGCCCGTGTGGGTCCGGCGAGCCAGACCATGCGTCGCATGTTGCAGACGAGGGAGCTATGGCCGAACTTGGGTGATCCGAGTTGAGAGGGCGGCGTATCGTGGCGGGTGTTGAGCCTGCCAGAACCTCCAGAAGGAGCGATACGCCATGAAGGACAATATCAGCGTCATCCCGTTGCGCCAGCCGAGTTCCGTCGAGGACCCGCTCACCGAGATTGCCCGGGAAGGTGCGCGCCGGATGCTCGCGACCGCGCTGGAAGCCGAGATCCAGGCATTTCTCGACGGGTTCGCCGAGGAGCGGCTTGCGGATGGTCGGCAGCGCGTGGTCCGGCACGGGCACGGACCCGAACGGAACGTCCAGACCGGCATTGGCGCCCTCGAGCTCCGGCGCCCGAAGATCCGGGATCGCGCTGCGGACGTGGCGACCGGCGAGAAGATCCGGTTCACGTCGCACATCCTGCCGAAGTGGGCCCGCCGCTCGAGGAGCCTCGACGCCTTGCTGCCCGTTCTCTACCTGCGCGGCATCTCCACCGGCGATTTCCAGGAGGCGCTCTCGGCCATCCTCGGAGCTGAGGCGCCCAACCTGTCGCCCGGCGTGATCTCGCGGCTCACGGCCGAGTGGGAGACGGAATACGAGCGCTGGCAGAACCGCGACCTCTCGGCCCGCCGGTACGTCTACATCTGGGCGGATGGAGTCTACCTCCAGGCCCGGATGGAGCCTGACGCGGAGTGCATCCTCGTCGTGATCGGTGCCACTCCGGAGGGGAAGAAAGAACTCGTCGGCTTCCATGTGGGGAGGCGGGAGAGCGCGCAGAGCTGGCGAGAGCTCCTGGTCGACCTCAAGGCCCGCGGCCTCGCCGTCGCGCCCGAGGTCGCCGTGGGCGACGGGGCGCTCGGCTTCTGGAAGGCGTTGGACGAGGCCTTCCCTGGCGCACGCCACCAGAGATGCTGGGTGCACAAGGTCGCCAACGTGCTGAACAAGTTTCCCAAGTCCATGGCGCCAACGGTGAAGTCCGACCTGCGCGACATCTGGCAGGCCGAGACCCGAGCTGCCGCGCAGGCCGCCATCGACACCTTCGCCGAGAAATTCGGCCCCAAGTACGACAAGGCCGTCGCCTGCCTGATCAAGGACCGCGAGGCGCTGCTGACGTTCTTCGACTTCCCGGCCGAGCATTGGGACCACCTGCGCACCGCCAACCCGATCGAGAGCGTCTTCGCCACGGTCCGGCACCGGACCGTTCGGACCAAGGGCGCGCTCTCGCAGAGGACGGCGAAGCTGATGGTCTTCACCCTCGTCCGCGCCGCGTCGAGGAAATGGCGCCGGCTGATGGGCGCCAACCAGTTGCCTCTCGTCATCGACGGCATCAAGTTCACTGACGGTGTCGTAATCGACGATGCCGAAACCCGCGCCGCCTGATCAGGCCGCGTCACCCAGATTCAGCCATAGCTCGTCACGCTGGTGAGCCGGGCCGAGGATCGGCGGTAACGGGCCGCGACGCCCGGAGACGCTGGCGTCGCGATCCTGGTGGCTCCGGCTTCGGCTCCGGCTCCGGCTCCGAGGGGTACGGTCCGGGAGGCGGCGCTACCATCGCAAGTGTAGCACTAAGCAGAGAAGGAAGCTGCCTGAGAAGCGGTTCACGGCGGGCTGTGCCCGAGTGAACGCGCCTCCACCAGCCTATGCGGGCTCCACTCGTGTCCGATAGGGGGTCGCCCAGCGGACACCTCTGAGATCGCGAGGCGCGCCCGCGACGGCGATGAGGAGGCCCGGCACGCCCCCGAGCGGGCCGCCCGTCTCGCGCCAAAGGCAGTCGGCCGAATGGCACGGCGCGGTCGTCTCCAGGAGCGGCCCCAAGAAGGCCAGCGCGAACGCCGCCCGGTATCCCGCCGCGCTCGACCGGCTGGCCAAGCTCCCCAGTAGCCCCGGACCGGCAGGCCGGCGGACCGCGCCGCGAGCCCTGAGCCGAGCGCCAGCGTCACAAGGTGGAGAGGGGTCAGGCTCACCCGCGCCGAAGCCCAGGGCGGTAACGGCCTCAGCCCTCCCGCTCGGGGTTGAAGGCCAGGAGCCGCAGCGCGTTCAGCGTCACCAGCACGGTGGCGCCGGTGTCGGCCAGGATGGCGATCCAGAGCCCTGTGACGCCCAGCACGGTGGTGACGAGGAACACGGCCTTGAGTCCCAGCGCGATGGTCACGTTCTGGCGGATGTTGCCCATGGCGGCGCGGGCGAGGCGCACCATCGCCGCCACGTCCGTGACACGGTTCCGCAGGATCGCGGCGTCCGCCGTCTCCAGCGCCACGTCCGTCCCCGACCCCATGGCCACGCCCACTGAGGCCTGCG
>DASQKE010000058.1:0-4339 GCA_035630675.1 Allosphingosinicella sp. | reverse complement strand
TCGAAGTGGTCCTCGATGGTGCCCTTGTTGCGTCCGGTGACGAATACGAAATGCTCGATACCGGCGGCCCGCGCCTCGTCGACGACATGCTGGATGACGGGACGGTCGACGACCGTCAGCATCTCCTTCGGGATCGCCTTGGTGGCCGGGAGAAAGCGGGTGCCGAGGCCGGCGACGGGGAAGACTGCCTTGCGGACGGGTTTCATTCGGGCTCCTGGGACGCCGCGTTAAAGTGGAGGAAGTGGACGTTATTGCGGGGGCAGGTCGAAGCGGTCCTCCTCGCGCTCCTCGGAGCGGGTGAGGAGCTCGTCGACCCGGGCGGGCGCGGCGATCGGCGGCCGCTCGAGCAGCTCCTCCGAAGTCGGCTGGCGCGCCGCCGTCGCGGGCGCGACCGGCAGGCTCTGCCCCGGCTCGGGCTGGAGCGGCGCCCGCACGCCGCAGGCGGCGAGCGCGAGCCCGGCCGCGAGGGTGAGCAGGATGCGCTTCATTCGTTCATTCCCAGCGCCTTCTTCGCCGCCTCGACGCGGCGTCGCACCTGCTGCGGCGCAGTGCCGCCATGGCTCGTCCGGCTCCTTACCGAAGCCTCGACCGTCAGGACATCGAAAATGCGCCGGTCGATGCGGGGATCGACCGACTGGAGGTCGGCGAGCGGGAGCTCCCACAGCTTGGCATCGCGCTCGTCGGCGAGGCGGACGGCGCGGCCGGTGACGTGATGCGCCTCGCGGAACGGCACGCCGGCCTCGCGGACCAGCCAGTCGGCGAAGTCGGTCGCGGTGGCGTGGCCGGCCTCGGTCGCGGCCCGCATCCGCTCCGCGTCGAAGGTCAGGGTCTCGGCCATGCCGGTCATCGCCGCCAGCGACAGGATGAGAAGGTCGTACGCCTCGAAGACCGGCGGCTTGTCGTCCTGCATGTCCTTCGAATAAGCGAGCGGCAGCCCCTTCATCACCATCACCAAAGCCGTCAGCGCGCCCGCGATGCGTCCCGAATGGCCGCGCACCAGCTCGGCCGCGTCCGGGTTGCGCTTCTGCGGCATGATCGAGGAGCCGGTCGAGAAGGCGTCGGGCAGCTGGACGAACGAGAAAGGCTGGCTCGCCCAAATCACGATCTCCTCGGCGAGGCGCGACAGATGGAGCGCGCATTGCGTGGCCGCCATCAGATAATCGAGCGCGAAGTCGCGGTCCGAGACGCTGTCGATCGAATTGGCGGTCGCGCGCTCGAAGCCCAGAGCGAGCGCCGTCGCCTCCCGGTCGAGCGGGAAGGAGGTGCCGGCCAGAGCGGCGGCGCCGAGCGGGCATTCGTTCATGCGCTTGCGGGCGTCGACGAAGCGGGAGCGGTCGCGGCGCAGCATCTCGTAATAGGCCATGAGATGGTGGCCGAGCGTCACCGGCTGGGCGACCTGGAGATGGGTGAAGCCGGGCATGATCGTCGCGACATGCTGCCCGGCGCGGGTCACCAGCGCCCGCTGCAGCGCCTCGATGCCGTCCAGCGCCTGGTCGATCGCGTCGCGCACCCAGAGGCGGAAGTCGGTCGCGACCTGGTCGTTGCGCGAGCGGGCGGTGTGGAGACGGCCCGCGGCGGGGCCGATCAGCTCGCCGAGCCGGTGCTCGACATGCATGTGGATGTCCTCGAGCGCCGGATCCTCGGGAACGCCGCCCGCCTCATATTCCTCCTCGACCCGCTCCAGCCCCTCGCAGATCGCGTCGGCATCCTCGGGCGAGACGATCTTTTCGGCCGAAAGCATCGCGACATGGGCGCGGCTCGCCTCGATGTCCTGGCGCCACATCCGCTTGTCGAACGAGATCGAGGCATTTATCTCCCGCATCAGTGCCGAGGGACCTTCGGCGAAGCGCCCGCCCCACATGCTGCTGGAGTTGAAGTTGCGGCCCGGAATCGCCTCTCTCCTCGGTCTCGGGGCCCTGCTCTCAGTGGGCTGCGATAGGCAAAAGGCCGCCGAGCCGCAAGGCGCGGGCCCCGCCGCTCCGCCGGCCAGGGCCGCCGCGCCGGCGGCGAGCTACCCCACCGGCCGGCTCGATCGCTCGCATGCGGGGACGGCGGTGCCGGCGGCACCGTTCGAGGATGGGGAGGGGCGGAGCACGACTTTGGCCGAGTTTCGCGGGCGCCCGCTGCTGCTCAACCTGTGGGCGACCTGGTGCGCGCCCTGCGTCGTCGAGATGCCCTCGCTCGACCGTCTCGCGGGGCGTGAGGACGGGCGCGTCCAGGTGGTCGCAATCAGCCAGGATCTCGACGGGCGCGAGGCGGTCGACCGCTTCTTCGCCCGCACCGGCCTCGCCAATCTCGAGCCCTTCCTCGACGGCGACATGGCGCTGATGACCGCGCTCAGGATCGGCACACTGCCGACCACCATTCTCTACGACGCCGAGGGCCGCGAAGTCTGGCGCATGACGGGCATGGCCGAATGGGACGGCGAGCGGGCGAGGCGGCTGCTCGCGGAAGCGGAGAGGGTTAGTCCCTCAGCAGCTCGTTGATGCTGGTCTTGGAGCGGGTGCGGGCGTCGACGCGCTTGACGATCACGGCGCAGGCGAGGCCGGGGCCGCCGTCCCTGGCGGGGAGGGTGCCGGGGACGACGACGGAATAGGCCGGGACGCGGCCCATGAAGATTTCGCCCGAGGCGCGGTCGACGATCTTGGTGGAGGCGCCGATGAAGACGCCCATCGACAGCACCGCGCCCTGCTCGACCATCACCCCTTCCGCGACCTCCGAGCGGGCGCCGATGAAGCAATCGTCCTCGACGATCACCGGCCCGGCCTGGAGCGGCTCGAGCACGCCGCCGATGCCGGTGCCGCCGGAGATGTGGACGTTGCGGCCGATCTGGGCGCAGCTTCCGACCGTCGCCCAGGTATCGACCATCGTGCCCTCGCCGACATAGGCGCCGATATTGACGAAGCTCGGCATCAGCACCGCGCCCCTGCCGATGAAGGCGCCGCGCCGGACGATCGCGCCGGGGACCGCCCGGAAGCCCGCGGCGCCGAATTCGTCGGCGCCCCAGCCGGCGAACTTGGACGGCACCTTGTCCCACCAGGGGGCGCCGCCGGGACCGCCCGGAATCGCCTCCATCGGCGACAGGCGAAACGAGAGCAGGACCGCCTTCTTGAGCCATTGGTTGACGGTCCAGGCTCCGTCCGCGCCTCTTTCCGCGACCCGCGCCTCGCCGCAGTCGAGGAGGCGGATCGCGGCCTCGACCGCCTCGCGGACGTCGCCGTCGCCGGCCCCGACCGTCTCGCGCCGCTCCCAGGCCTCGTCGATCGTCCGCTGCAGCGTCTCGGTCATGCCCCGTCCTCGTCCGCGGTGATTGCGGTCAGCCACTCGCCGATATCCGTTGTGCAATGATCGATAAAGGCCGGATCGGCGTCCCGCCCGGCCTGCTCGGAGCCGTTGTCGACCCAAACCGTGGTCATGCCGAGCGCCTTGGCCGGGACGAGGTTGCGCGCCATGTCCTCGACGAACAGAGCGCGTGTCGGATCGATGCCGTAGCGCGCGCACATCGCCGCATAGGCGTCGGGGTGCGGCTTGGGGACGTAGTCCATGGCGTGGATGTCGTGGAGCCCGTCGAACGCGTTGGCGAGGCCGAGCCGGTCGAGCACGCGCTTGGCATAGGCCTCGTCGCCATTGGTGAAGACGAACTTGCGGCCGGGCAGGCGATCGAGCGCGGCGACCACGCGCGGATCGGCGGAGATGCGGGCGAGATCGATATCGTGGACGAAATCGAGGAACTCGCGCGGATCGGTGCCGTGCGCGGCCATCAGCCCGGCGAGCGTGGTGCCGTGCTCGTGGAAATAGCTCTTCTGGACCCGCCGCGCCTCGGCCGCGTCGCAGCCGAGCAGGCGCATGATGAACGCGCCCATGCGCTCGTCGATCAAGGCGAACAGGTCCGCCGACGCCGGATAGAGGCTGTTGTCGAGATCGAAGATCCAGCAATCGATGTGGCGAAAGGCAGGGTGCACGCGGGCGCTCAGTCGCCGCCGCCGCGCTGGACGATCAGGACCGCGAGGTCGCGGTCCGGCCGCCAGTTGCGGCGGCGCATCTCGAACTGCGTCGGCGAGATGCGGCGCAGGCCGCTGCCGCAGAAGCTGACCAGATTCTCGGGCCGCCCCTTGTCGACCACCAGCCGGAAGTCGCCGATCGGCGCGCGCCAATTGCCGCCGGTGGTGAGGATGTAGCGGACGCGCTGCTCGGTCATGTAGCCGCCGCCGCGCCCCTCTTCGGCCGAGAAGCGGTCGAGCGCGGCGAGAAAGGCGCGGTCGGTGCAATATTCGGCCTGGGCGCGGCGGCCCTCGGCCGAGTTCCTGTAGTCGGCGCGTGCCAGCGCGACATCGACGCT
>DASQKE010000057.1:0-6908 GCA_035630675.1 Allosphingosinicella sp. | reverse complement strand
CCGAGATCGCCGGGGAGCAGGATTCGCGCATCGTCCTCGTGACCTATGACGAGGACACGTTGCGCCTGCTCGAGAAACGCTCCCCGCTCGACCGCGCGATGCTCGCCCGCGCGCTGCGCGTCATCGACGGCATGAGCCCGCGCGCGATCGGCATCGACATATTGATCGATCAGCCACAGCGCGAAGACGCCGAGCTCATCGAGACTTTCCGCGCCCTGCGCACGCCGACCTTTCTCGGCTTCGCCTCGAGCACGGCCAACGAGGCCCAGATCGACTATGAGCAGGAGCAGTTCCTGCGCGCCTTCCTCACCCGGCTTGCCGGCACGAGGGTGCGGCCGGCGAGCATCCGGATGGAGACCGACCTCCACGACAATGTCGTGCGCCGCTGGCCCCAGCTGCGCCAAGGCCTGCCGCCGTTCCTCGCCAATGCGATGACGCCGGTCCACCCGGAGTTCCGCAGCTACACGCGCAGCATCGACATGCTGCTGCCGCGCAACCGCGACGATCCGGTGTTCGTCAATCTGCCGATCCAGTTCGTCGCCGACTATCCCGATGCCGCGCGGACGATGATCGAGGGGCGCTACGTGCTGATCGGCGGCAATATCAAGGATTCCGACGATTATGAGACGCCGATGACGCGCTTCACCGGCGGGCGCTGGACCAAGGGGATCGAGGTCCACGCCCAGATGCTCGCCCAGCAGCTCGACGGCCGCATGCCCGCGCCCGTGCCGCCCTGGGCCTTGTGGGCCGGCGCGATCCTGGCGGTGGCCGCGGGGGCCGTTTCGAGCCTGGTCGACGTGCGCGGATGGAAGCTCGCCCTCGCCGTCGCCGTCCAGATCGCCCTGATCGCCGCTCTTCCCTTCTGGCTGCAAATGGCCGACGTCGACACGCTCGACCTTCCCGCCTTCGGTTGGGGAGCGGGCTGGCTGCTCGCCTTCGTCGGCGTCGGCCTGGCGGCGCGCGCGGTTGGTTCCGAGCAGCGCCGCTTCGCCCAGTCGGCGCTCGGCAAATATCTCCCCCGCGACATCGCCAACGAGATATTGCGCCAGCCCGAGCTGCTCGCCTTGCGCGGCGAGAAACGCGAAATCTACGCTCTGTTCACCGATCTCGAAGGCTTCACCAAATTGAGCCACGCGATCACGCCGGAGCAGCTCTCGTCTCTCCTCAACCATTATCTCGACGTGATGAGCGAAGTCGTGCTCAGCCACGGCGGAACCATCGACAAGTTCGTCGGCGACGCCGTCGTCGCATTCTGGGGCGCTCCGATCGCGCGCCCCGACGATGCCGAGCGCGCGGCGAGGGCGGCGGTCGCGATGTACGAAGCCGGCGAGACATTCCGGCGCGAGGCGCGCGACGGCGTGCCGCCGATCGGCTGCACCCGCGTCGGCCTCCACCGCGGCGAGGCGGTGGTCGGCAATTTCGGCGGCGAGGGCCGGATCCAGTACACCGCATTGGGTGACGGCATGAACACGGCGGCGCGACTCGAATCGGCGAACAAGGCGCTGAAGACGATCGTCCTGGTCAGCGCCGAGGCGGTGGCGGAGACGGGGCTCGACTGGTTCCGGCCGATGGGCCGCGTCGTGCTCAGCGGCCGCACCACGCCGATCGAGGTCTGGGAGCCGGCTTTGCAGCTCGATTCCGGCGAGCGCGCGACGCTCGCCCATCTCTGGCGCCGCTTCGACGCGGGCGAGACCGGGGCGCTCGAGGCGCTCGACGCGGTCGCCGCCGCGCACAAGGAGGATGAAGCGCTCCGCTTATTCGTGTATCGACTCCGTGAAGTCGGACCGGGAGGTAGCTTTGTTCTGGCGTCCAAATGATCTTCGCGTGCCCCGCATCGCGCTTGCCGCTCTCGTCGCCCTGAGCGCGACCGCGGCCGCCGCGAACATCCTCGTCGTGCGATCAGCCGGCCCGTCGGCCAAGGCCTATCCGCCGGGCCGCGCGCTCGCGCCGAACGCCCGCGTCACGCTTCGCCATGGCGACATGGTCGTGCTGCTCGACGGCCGCGGCACGCGCACCCTGCGCGGGCCCGGAAACTATGCCGCCGGCGCCGCCGCCCGGGTGACGACGCGCAGCGCGCTCACCGTCAACAACAATGGCCGGGTCGGCCGCGTCGGCGCCTCGCGGACCGTCTCCGAACGGCCGCGCAGCCCGTCCATCTGGCATGTCGACGTGTCGCAGAGCGCCACCGTCTGCGTCGCCAACGCTTCGAACGTGATGCTGTGGCGGCCGAGCGCGACGCAGACCGTGCAGCTCACCATCGCCCCCGCAATGATGGGCGGGACGCCGCACATCGTCACCTGGTCCGCGGGCCAGTCGACGATCGCCTGGCCGAACGCCCTGCGCATCGCCAACGATTCCGACTATCGGCTGAGCGTCGAGGGCGTCGCCATCCCGACCCGGCTCAGGTTCCGCATCCTCCCGGCCGCGCCGAGCGGCCTCGAGGCGCAGGCCGCCGCCTTCATCCAGAACGGCTGCCAAACCCAGCTCGACGTCCTGATCGAGACCGTCCAGCTCCCGGCCTGAGCGGGGACAGGGGGGACAGCCTATCTGGCTGTCCCCATTCCGCGGACTCCGTTGGGGACAGCCAGATAGGCTGTCCCCTCGCTTTGCTTTACTGCCCGCCGCCGGTCGGGAAGCCGCGCTTCCTCAGCAGCGCGTTGACGTCTGGGTCGCGGCCGCGGAACTGGCGATAGGCTTCGGCGCGGTCGGTCTCGTTGCCGGTCGACAGCAGATATCGGGCGAAGCGCCCCGCCGTCGCCGGATCCCAGACGTTGCCCGATTCCTCGAACGCCGCCCAGGTGTCGGCGTCCATCGTCTCCGACCAGAGGTAGGAATAATAGCCGGCCGAATAAGCGTCGGACGAGAACAGGTGATTGAACTGCGGCAGCCGGTGCCGCATCACGATCTCGCGCGGCATGCCGAGCCCGGTCAGGGTCTCGCGCTCGAACGCGTCGGGATCGACCACCCCGTCGGGCCGCAGATGCAGCTGCATGTCGACCAGCGCCGAGGACAGATATTCGACCGTGGCGAAGCCCTGGTTGAACGTGCTGGCCGACTGGATGCGGCGAACCAGCTCCTGGGGCATCGGCTGGTTGGTGCGGTAATGCCGGGCGAAGCGGTTGAGGATTTCCGGCGTCAGCACCCAATTCTCGTGCACCTGGCTCGGATATTCGACGAAGTCGCGCGGGGTGCCGCCAAGGCTCGGATAATTCACGTCGGCGAGGTAATAATGGATGGCGTGGCCGAACTCGTGAAACAGGGTCTCGGCATCGTCGAGGCTGATCAGCACCGGCTCGTTCGGCCCCGGCTTGGTGAAATTGTTGTTGTTCGAACCCAGCACGATCCGGTCGCCGAGCAGGCGCGAGCGGCTGCGATAGGTGGTCGCCCAGGCGCCCGAGCGCTTGCCGGTGCGCGCGAACATGTCGCCGTAGAAGACGCCGACATCCTCGCCGGCGCGGTTGGTGACGTGCCACGAGCGGATGTCCGGATGCCAGACCGGCACCTGGCCGGTGATCTCGCGGAACTGGAGGCCGTAGAGCTGGCCGGCCATGTGGAACATGCCCTCGATCATGTTCGAGAGCTGGAAATAGGGCTTGATCTCGTCCTGCGAGAGATTGAACCGCTGCTGGCGGACCTTCTCCATATAATAACGATAGTCCCAGGGCTCGATGGTGATGTCGTGGCCGAGGCGGCGGGCGACCGCCTGCTGCTCGCCGACCTCCTCGCGGACGCGGGCGACGGCGGCCGGCCAGACCCGCATCATCAGGCCCATGGCGCGATCGGGCGTCCCAGCCATCGTGTCCTGCATCCGCCAGTGGGCGTGGCTCGGGAAGCCGAGCAGCCGGGCGCGGTCGGCGCGCGCCTTGACGATGTCGGCGATGATCCGGTTGGTATCGTTGGCGCCGCCATTGTCGCCGCGATTGACGAAGGCGCGCCAGACTCGCTCGCGCAAGGCCCGATTGTCGGCGAAGGTCAGTATCGGATCGACCGCCGAGCGGGTGTTGACGATGGCGAACTGGCCGGCCGGCAGGTTGCGCTCGCGGGCAGCGGCGGCGGCGGCGTTGCGCACGTCCTCGGGGACGCCGGCGAGCTCGGCCTGGGTGGCGACGATATGGGTCGATTCGTCGGCCAGCACCTTCTCGCTGAACTCGGTGAAGAGGCCGGCGAGGCGCTGGTTGTAGGCGGTCAGTTGCTGCTTCTGCTCCGCGTTGAGATTGGCGCCGCTGCGCACGAACTGGTTGTAGAGACGCGTGATGACGCGCTGCTGCTGGGCGTCGAGGCCGGCGCTCTCGCGGGCCTCGTAGATGGTGCGGACGCGCTGGAAGAGCGCCGGATTGAGGATGATCTCGTCCGACGCGGCGGCGAGGCGCGGCGACCATTCGCGGTCGAGCGCCTGATAGGCCGGCGTCGCCATGTTGCTGGTCATCACCCCGAAGACCGAAAGGACTCGGTCGAGCCTCTGGCCGGCGCGCTCGAGCGGCACCACCGTGTTGGCGAAGGTCGGCGCGGCGCTGCTGTCGGCGACGGCGCGGACCTCGCGCTGCAGCTCGTCGATCCCGAACTGGATCGCCTCGGGGAAAATCTCCGGCGTTGCCCGATCGAAGGGCGGCACGCCGGCATAGGAGCCGGTCCAGTCGGCGAGGAGGATATTGTTCGGGACGGCGGGCGCGGCGGCGGCGGGCGGCGCCTGGGCTTCGATCGCCGGGGCGGCGACGGTGTCGACGTTGGTCGAGGCGCAGGCGGCCAGTGCGAAGGCGGCGACGCCCGACAAAAGGAATGCTTTCAACTCATCTCTCCCGAAATATCGTGACGGCGGCGCGGGCGGGGGCGAGCGCCGGATCGGCGCGTCCTATAGCGGCGCCGCTGAACCCTCCGCAACGGGCGGGACGCCGTTAGACGAATCCTCGCGACGCTTCGCAGAAAAGGCGCACGCGCGGTCATGGCGCCGCCGCCCGCGCCGCATTAGCCTGCACTCCGCTGCAATGCGGGAGGAATCCATGGCGAGCATCTTCGATCCGGCCTTTCTCGGCCGCTATTCCGACCTCAGCCTGGCGGCCCTGCGCGTTCTGACCGGCGGCTTCCTGGTCTACGGCACCGAGGACAATGTCCGCAGCGCCGAGCGCATGGAGGAGTTCGTCCATTTCCTCGAGGCAAGCAATTTCGCCAGCCCGGAGCTGCTCGCGCCGCTCTCCGCTTATGCGCAGTTCGTCTGCGGCATCCTGCTCGTGCTCGGCCTGCTGACCCGCTGGGCGGGCCTGGTGGTCGCGTTCAACTTCGTCGTCGCGGTCTGGATGGTCCACTGGACCCAGGACTTCCGCCTGTGGTGGCCGGCGATCGTGCTCGTCTTCCTCGGCCTCCACTTCGCCTGCCGAGGCGGCGGCCGCTGGGCGATCGACGCTCTTATCTTCCCGGCGCCTGGCCGGTGGGATCGGCGGTGAGATCCGGCGAATCTCGCCGATCGGCTGGCTCTCGACGCGGTCCTCGATCAGCTCGGGCCGCTCCATTCGAAGGTGTGTCCACTGGCGTCGTCGGCCGCGATCGCCGTATGGGTGGATAGGACTCATCCCAACTATAGCAGAAACCGTGTCCGGGTCTGGCTCGCCGCCCAGCCCGCTGGTTCGGCCTCGTCATCAACGAGCAATGTGCAGGTGAGTGCGCCTTGGTCTCATGTACTCAGCGAGCCACGCGCAATCTGTATGCGAAAAACTCAACAAAATGAAAATCCAAAATGGTCCATTCATTTCTTGCAAGAGGTTACCGCAGCTCTATGATTGGCGCGGGAGATTGTCATGCACCATTTAAATGACTCCAAAGAGCCAGCGTTGCGCGAATTGACATTGGCAGAAATTGACCAAGTCAGTGGCGGTGTAATCGTTGTTAAGGGATACCGCACTTATTTGGGCGACAGCGTCAAAGTCTTCTTCGTCGGATACGAGGAGTCAGGCTCAGGGATGGAACCGCACCCGACTCTCTCGCCCGAGCCGGGCGGGGGAGGCGAAGCGCCGCCGGCCAGTCAGGACTGCATCAAGGACAATGTCGCAAATGCGGTCAAAGGCGAGATCAACAACGCGCCGCAAGACGGCAACGAACGCGCCGCCTTGATCTACAAGGACGATCAAGGGCGGATCGTATCGACAACGATCGCCGTTGGCGCCCCGGGGACAGTCTCGGTTCCTCTGCCGCCAGGAGTCAACATGTCGCAGGTGATCGGTTTCATCCATAGCCACCCGACCGCGCCGAGGAGCGACGACCCGGTAGACGATGCGATTTTCGACGCAGCCGACGTCTATCCCAGCCCATTTGATTGGGACCAGATGGACGCGATGGTCGCCGGAGGCGCCGATCCCTCCACGCTGAGTTTTTACGTGGTCGACATGAATGGAGCGGCGCGCGAATATAATTATTCAGATAAGGCGATCTATGATGTTCCTGAAGATCAGTTGTTGGGGATAGACGGTACTCCTCCTCCCGTTCCTGATCCGATGACGCCGGAAGCATGCCAGTGAGGACAAATGCCGTGGAAGGAAATCAGGGATGCGCGCATCGCTTCTTCCTCGTCTGACAGCCTCACTTTTCGCGATCGGTTCTGCAACCTCTGGCTGCGCGGCTTCAGCAACCGACGAGGTGGCGCAAGCCCCTTCCTCCACTGAGCGGATCGCCTTCCGGAGTGGCCCGCACTGGCGCGCGGCGTTCGTGAATGAAGTTGCAGAACGTTATGCGTGCCCCGGCATCGTCGGTTTGACGGCGGTGTTCGGCTTTGCCCGACCTGTGAACGGGCGCCTGCACAGCCGCCGGCGAACACTGATATCCCTCGCGTATGACGGCCAATCGGTCGGCGCGCCCACGATCGCTGCGGTCAATGAGGCGATGCGGACATTCGCATCGGAACCGCGGTTCACCTTGCTTTG
>DASQKE010000056.1:0-9153 GCA_035630675.1 Allosphingosinicella sp. | reverse complement strand
CAGCGAGGCCGCGCTCAAGGGCAGGCTCGGATCGTGGCTGGGCGAGCGCGCGGCCCAGCGGCCGAGCACCTGGAAGATCGGCTCCGCCTCATAGCCCCAGGGCGTGAGCTCGTAGACCTGCGCCGGGGCAGGCGGCGGCAGTCGGCGCCGCGCCAGCACCCCCGCCGACTCCAGCCCTTCCAGCCGCTGGGTCAGCACATTGGCGCTGATTCCGGGCAGGTCGGCGCGAAGATCGGTGAAGCGCTTGGGCCCGAGCATCAGCTCGCGCATGACCAGAAGCGCCCAGCGCTCGCCGGCCAGATCGAGGGCGTGCGCGGCACCGCAGGCATCGTCGTAGCGGCGCTTCGGGCCCGAGTCGGTTGTTCTTTGTAACTTCATAGTTGCTTTTTATAACTGAAACGCGCATCAGCGTCAAACAGCGATTCGCGACGAGGAGGAAAAGATGCCGAGGATGATCTTCGTGAACCTGCCGGTGGCGGACCTCGACCGGTCGATCGCCTTCTACCGGGCGCTCGGCGCCGACCAGAACATGCAGTTCAGCGACGCGACCGCTGCGATGATGAGCTTCTCGACCGAGATCAACGTCATGCTGCTCACCCACGACAAATATCGCCAGTTCACGTCCAAGCCGATCGCCGACGCCCACGCCTCCAGCCAGGTCCTCCTCTGCCTCTCCGCCGAAGGGCGCGACGAGGTCGACGCGACGATCGGCAAGGCGGCTTCCGCCGGCGGAGTCGCGGATCCGTCACCGACGCAGGATTATGGCTGGTGCTACGGCCGCGACTTCGAGGATCCCGACGGCCACCATTGGGAAGTGATGTGGATGGACGTCGCCGCGGCGACGCAGGCGATGGCGGGCGAACCCGCCGCAGCCTGATCGAGACAAAAAATGAGGAGAGAGACGATGAGCTATGTCGAAGGCTTCGTGGTCGCGGTGCCGACCGCCAACAAGGACGAATATCTGCGCCATGCCGCCGGAGCCGAACCTCTTTTCCGCGAGTTCGGCGTGACCCGGATGGTCGAGGCCTGGGGCGACGACGTGCCCGACGGCAAGGTCACCGACTTCAAGGGCGCGGTCCAGGCCAAGCCCGACGAAAGCGTCGTCTTCTCCTGGTTCGAATATCCTTCGAAGGAAGTGCGCGACGCCGCCAATCAGCGAATGATGAGCGATCCCAGGATGAAGGAGATGGGCGCCTCGATGCCGTTCGACGGCCAGCGCATGATCATGTCCGGCTTCTCGACCATCGTCGAGCAGGGCGCGGGCGGCGGCATGGGCTATGTCGACGGCTTCATCCTGCCCGTGCACGAGACCAAGACGGAGGATTATCGCGCCATGGCGGCGCGGGTCGCCCCGATCTTCGAGGAGCATGGCGCCACCCGCGTCGTCGAGGCGCTGGGCGACGATCTGATGGAGGGGAAGGTCACGGATTATCGCCGGGCGGTGATGGCTGAACAGGGTGAGAATGTGGTCTTTTCGTGGATCGAATGGCCTTCCAGGGAGGCGCGCGTCGCCGGCTGGGAGAAGATCATGGCCGACGAGCGCATGAAGCCCCAAGGCGAGATGCCGTTCGACGGCAAGCGCATGTTCTGGGGCGGCTTCGAGATCCTGCTCGACACCGCGAACGGCGGGGAGTGATCGAGATGGCGAACGGCTTCATCTGGTACGAGCTGATGACCAGCGACCAGGACGCTGCGATCGCCTTCTACGAGAAGGTCGTCGGCTGGAAGGCCGAGGACATGGCGATCCCGGAGATGGGCGATTATCGCTACACCATCCTCAACGCCGGCGATCGCGGCGTCGCCGGCCTCGCTATCCTTCCCGAGGAATGCAGGGACCTGACCGGCCCGGGCTGGTTCGGCTATGTCCAGGTCGCCGACACCGACGCCGCGGCAAGCGCGATCGCCGCGGCGGGGGGCAAGGTCCACATGCCTCCCGACGACATTCCCACCGTCGGCCGCTTCGCCATGGTCGCCGACCCGACCGGCACGGCTTTCTACCTGCTGTCGCCGCTCCCGCGCCCGGACGTGCCGCCGCCGCTGCCGCGCATGAGCCCCGGCAATTGCGGCTGGCACGAGCTCCATGCCGGCGACGGCGACTCGGCGTTTCGCTTCTATTCGGAGCAGTTCGGGTGGAGCGAAACCTCGACCATGGACATGGGTCCGATGGGGACATACCGGATCTGGTCCGCCGGCGAGGGCGGGTCGGTCGGCGGAATGATGACCAAGATGGCGCGGATGGAGCGACCGCTCTGGCTGTTTTACTTCGTCGTCGACAGCGTCGACGCCGCCCCCGCCCGCATCGCCGAGGCCGGCGGGAGCGTGACCAACGGGCCGATGGCGGTCCCGGACGGGAGCTGGATCGTCCAGGGCGTGGATCCCCAGGGCGCGATGTTCGCGCTTGTTTCCGAGACGCGCTGAGGAGCATATGATGCAGAAGATCGTCCCTTGCCTGTGGTATGACGGCGACGCCGAGGAGGCCGCCGCTTTCTACGCCACTCTCTTCCCGGACAGCCGGATCGACAGGGTCGTCCGCTCGCCGGCCGACAATCCGAGCATGAAGAAAGGCGGCGTTCTCGTCGTCGACTTCACGCTCGACGGCCAGAAATATACCGGCCTGAACGGCGGGCCCCAATTCCCGTTTACCGAAGCGGTCTCGTTCCAGGTCCATTGCGACGACCAGGCCGAGGTCGACCGGCTGTGGGACGCGATCGAGGGCAATGGCGGCAAGCCGAGCGCCTGCGGCTGGATCAGCGACCGCTGGGGCCTCTCCTGGCAGATCACCCCGCGCGAGCTGCTCGAAATGATCTCGAGCGAGGATCGCGCCGCGGCCGAGCGGGCGATGCAGGCGATGCTCGAGATGGTCAAGCTCGATCTCCCGACGCTGCGGCGGGCTTTCGAGGGCGGCTGACCGCCGCGGTCGGCCGCCGCTGTCACAAAAGTGTCATGACTGTCTACTAAATCAGTAGACATGACGCGCGACTCCCAAGTCCGCAATTCAGGCGCCCTCTGGACGCTCCTTTCGAACATGCGGATCGAGGATCCCGGCGCCGCCCGCAGCTTCGAGCAGGCGCTCGCCGAGGATCGGGGCTGGCCCGAGGATCATGCGCGCGCCGTCGCCGGCGAATATCGCCGCTTCCTTTACCTCGCCGCCACGTCGGACGGTCCGGCGACGCCTTCGATCGCCGTCGACGCGGCCTGGCACCTCCATTTGACCTACAGCCGTCACTATTGGACCGTGCTTTGCGGCGAGATACTCGGCCGCCCGCTCCATCACGAGCCGAGCGCGGGCGGCCTGGACGAGGACGCGCGCCATCGCGCCCAATATGAGGCGACGCTGCGCCGCTACGAGGCGGTGTTCCTCGATCCGGCACCGCCTTCGATCTGGCCGCGACTGAATTCCGAACCCGAGCCGGAGCTGGAGCACGCGCCGGGCCGCTCAGCTTCCGTGACCGTCGGGCTGGCCGGGTTGGCGGTCGCCGCCGTGATCGCCGCGGCCGGAGCACCTCCCGTGTACGGCGTCGCGCTTGTCTGTGTCGCCGTCGGTCTCGGCCTCGCCGCGCTCTTCCCCCGCCGCACCAATAGGAACGGCAGTGGCGGGTGCGCCGGGGGCGGCGATGCCAGCGGCGGCTGCGTTTCGGGTTGCGGCTCCGGCTGCGGTGGCGGCTGCGGCGGCGACTGACCGCGGCCTCTAGGGTCCGTACTCAGCCGCGATAGGCCGGATCGAGCGCCAGGTTCAGCCGGTGGGCGAGGCGGACGCCGGCCTGGGTGATGCGGCGGCGGATGATCGGCATCGACCGGTCCATGTAGGCGGCGTCGATCGGGACGCTGCGCCGCGGCTGCCCCTGCGCCCAGACCGCCTGGGTGGCGGAATAGCGGCAGTCCGACTGGACCATCACGCAATAGCCGGTCTCCGCCGCCAGCGTCACGGCATAGGATTCGGCCGACCATTGCCACGGCACGGAGGATAGCCACTGGGCGCGCTCGACGTCGGTCGCCGAACCGCTCCAGGTCGCCGCGAGCGTCCGGAGGCTGCCGATCGACGGGTTGCTGCCGGTCGTGCGGGCCTGCAGGATACAGGTGTCCCAGGTGGAATGCAGGTTGCTGGTGCACAGGCCCGAGACGTTCATCTCGTTCCCGCCCTGGTCGTCCCGGAACGAGCTGTGCAGCGGCTGGTGGATGTCGCCGAACCAGTGGCCGAGATAGACCAGAGCCGCTGCGCGCTGCGCGTCACTGGCGGCGGCGGAACGCAGCACGTCATAATCGGCCATGATCGCCGAGATCACGCATTGCGGCGCGCCGCCGCAGCCGGTCGCGGCGGTGACGGCGAGGGTATTGCGCGGATAATTGACGAAATGCTCGGCGCCGCGGCGGGCAAGCGGGGCCGGGGCGCCTTCCGCCGGATGGTCGGGATAGGTGCAGGCCCAGCCATAATCGGCATTGCGCGCATTGGCGCCGAGGATCGTCGGGTTGGCGCGCAGCAGCCGCGCGACCTCGGACGACGCCGCCGGCGTCAGGTTCCTGAGCGCGATCTCGCACACGGTCCGGTGGCCGCTGTCTCCCCAGGCGGCCGCGGGCGCGCTCCATAGGAATGAGAACAATGCAACGACGAGCGCCGGCAGGCAGCGAAGCAAAGGCCTTGGCATGGCGAGTCTCCCCTCTCGGGGAGGCTGCGCTCGAAGGGGCCGGCACGGGATTCGAGACGCATCCGAAACGGATGGAGCGGGCCGCTACCTCATCCAAAACGGATCGAACTTCCGTGAGGCCGAGAGCGGAAGAATTCGTCCGGACATGCAAAAGCCGCCGGAAGACCGGCGGCTTGCAATGTCCCGTTCCGGGGGCGGCCGTCAGATGGTGACGGTCGCGACCACCAGCATCTGGGCGACCAGGGCGACGAACCCGAAGGCCGTGGCTTCCATGATACGCATGTCTTCTACCTTTTGTTGACTGGGGACTTGTTGACCCCGCAAAAGAGATAGGCCCTCCGGCTGCGTTCTCAACTGCGCAAGTAGACAATACGAATGCATATCCTGCACTCATGAAATCCCGCGCCGATCAATTGCTCGTCGAGCGCGAGCTCGCGGAGAGCCGGGCGAAGGCGCAGGCTTTGATCCTCGCCGGGCTGGTCTTCACCGGCGAGCGCAAGGTCGAGAAGGCCGGCCAACCGCTCGCGCCGGATGCGCCGCTCGAGGTGCGGGGGAAGGAGCATCCCTGGGTATCGCGCGGCGGGATCAAGCTGGCGCACGCCTTGGACGCGTTCGGCTGGGACGTGGCGGGCGCGATCGCGCTCGACGTCGGCTCCTCGACCGGCGGGTTCACCGACGTCCTGCTCCAGCGCGGGGCCGCGAAGATATTCGCGATCGACGTCGGCACCAACCAGCTCGCCTGGAAGCTGCGCCAGGATCCGCGCGTCGCCGTCCACGAGCAGACCAATGCGCGCTATCTCGGCGACGAAATCGTCACCGAGCCGGTCGATATCATCGTGTGCGACGCGAGCTTCATCGGCCTCGCCAAGGTGCTCGCGGCCGCGCTCGATTTCGCCAGGCCCGGCGGACGCCTGGTGGCTTTGGTCAAGCCGCAGTTCGAGGCGGAGCGGCACGAGATCGGCAAGGGCGGCGTGGTGCGCGATCCGGCGGTGCACGAGCGCGTCTGCGCCGCCGCCGCCGACTGGGTCCGCTCGCGCGGCTGGGAGGTGCTGGGGATCGAGCCGAGCCCGATTACCGGACCGGAGGGAAACGTCGAATTCCTGCTCGCCGCGATACGTCTTGATATGCCACCGATGGCGGACTAGCGCGCCTTCGTGGCACCTCTTAGGCTCTTCATTGCATTGGCCTTCTCGGCTCTCGTCGCCGCCTGCGGCGCGAGCGGCGAAGAGAAGGGACGCGATCGCCCGCCGCCCTTGGTCAAGGCCGAGCCGGCGACGACCATGCGCTTCGTCGACCGGATCGAGGCGGTCGGCAATGCGGTCGCCAACGAGCAGGTGACGATCTCGGCGCCGGTCACCGAGCGGATCGTGCGGCTGAACTTCGACGACGGCAGCTTCGTGCGCCGGGGGCAGGTCGTCGCGATCCTCCAGCAGGCCCAGGAGGAAGCCCAGCTCGCCGAGGTGCAGGCGCGCGCGCGGCAGGCTGACCAGCAGCTGGGCCGCATCACCCAGCTCAAGAACCGGGGCTTCGCGACGCGCGCCGATTATGACGCCCAGGTCGCGGCGGCGGCGGCGGCGCGGGCACAGGGCCAGCAGGTCCGCGCCCAGATCGGCGAGCGGGTGATCACCGCGCCCTTTTCGGGCTGGGTGTCATTGAGGAACATCTCGGCCGGCGCGATCGTCAGCCAGGGCTCCGCCATCGCGACCATCTCCGACGTCTCGACGATCAAGCTCGACTTTCCGGTGCCCGAGACGATGCTGTCGGTGATCCGCCCGGGCCAGGGCATAATCGGCGTCTCAGCCGCCTGGCCGGACCAGCCGTTCCGCGGCGTCATCCACACCATCGATCCGGTGGTCGACCCGGCGACGCGCGCGGTCACCGTCCGCGCCCGCATCCCCAATCCCGACCGGCGCCTGCGGCCCGGAATGATGCTGACCGTCGGCATCGAGACCGCGCCGCGCCTGTCGCTGTCGGTGCCCGAGCTCGCCGTGGTCGGCGAAGGCGAGCGGCGCTACGTCTTCGTGCTCGGCGAGGGCAACCGCGCCCGCCGCACCGAGGTGCGCACCGGCATCAGGAGCGGCGGCCGCGTCGAGGTGCTCGAAGGGCTGCGCCCCGGGCAGCGCGTGATCTCCGAGGGCGTCGTCAAGGTCACCGACGGCATGACAGTGCGCGTCGGCGGCGCCGGCAATGCGCAGGGCCGCGCCGATCGCGGGCCCGGGGGCGGTGGCGAGGGCGCACAACCCCGGCGGCAGAGCCCGGGCGGGCCGTGATTCTCTCGGACGTCTCGATCCGCCGTCCGGTCTTCGCGGCCGTCATGGCGATGCTGATCGCGATCGTCGGCATCGTCGGATTCCTCAGCCTGCCGGTGCGCGAATATCCGGCGGTCGATCCGCCGATCGTCTCGGTCGAGACAACCTACACCGGCGCCGCCGCCAGCGTCATCGAGACGCGCGTCACGCAGGTGCTCGAAGAGCAATTGTCGGGCCTCGAGGGCCTGCAGACCATCAGCTCGCGCTCGCGCGACGGCCAATCCTCCATCACGCTGGAGTTCGCGCCCGGCCGCTCGGTCGACGAAGCCGCCAACGATGTCCGCGACCGCGTCGGCTCGGCCGGCCGCGCGCTGCCCCAGGACATCGACCCGCCGACCGTGCGCAAGGTCGATGCCGACGCCTCGCCGATCCTGTTCCTGGTCTTCTCCAAGCCCGGCTGGTCGCGGCTCGAACTCTCCGATTATGTCGACCGCAACCTCGCCGACCGCTTCGCCAACATCCCCGGCGTCGCCCGCATCTTCATCGCCGGCGAGGCACGGCCGGCGATGCGGGTGTGGCTGCAGCCGGAGCGCCTCGCCGCCTTCAGCCTGACCCCGGCGGACGTCGAGCAGGGGCTCAGGAGCCAGAATGTCGAGCTCCCGGCCGGCCGGCTGGAGGCGAACACGCAGAACGTCACCCTGCGCGTCGACCGGCCATTCAGGACCGTCGCGGACTTCGGCCAGCTGGTGATCGCGCGCGGCGCCAACGGTTACCAGGTCCGGCTGGGCGACGTCGCCCGCGTCGAGCAGGGCCCCGAGAATCCCTACACCGCCTTCCGCCTCAACGGCGAGCCGGCTCTGGGCCTCGCGGTCATCCGCCAGTCGGGCGCCAACACGCTAGCCGTCGCCGAGGCGGCCAAGGCGATGGCGGAGCAGGTCCGGCCGACCTTCCCGGAAGGCATGACCTACGCCGTCGCCCTCGACGAGAGCCTGTTCATCGGCGCCGCCATCGACAACGTCTACCGCACCCTCGCCGAAGCGGCTTTGCTCGTCATCTTCGTCATCTTCCTCTTCCTCGGCAGCTGGCGCGCAACCTTGATCCCGGCCGTGACGGTGCCGCTCTGCCTGCTGGCGAGCTTTGCCGTCCTCTGGATGCTCGGCTTCTCGATCAACCTGCTCACCCTCCTCGCTTTGGTGCTCTCGATCGGCATCGTCGTCGACGACGCGATCGTCGTGCTCGAGAACGTCTATCACCGGATCGAAGAGGGGGAGCCGCCGCTTTCCGCCGCGTTCAACGGCAGCCGCCAGGTCGCATTCGCGATCGTCTCGACGACCATCGTCGTCTGCGCGGTGTTCGTGCCGGTGATGTTCATCTCCGGCCAGACCGGCCTCCTCTTCCGCGAGCTCGCGGCGGCGATGATCGGGGCGGTCGCATTCTCGGGCTTCCTCGCGCTCACCCTCGCGCCGATGCTCTGCTCCAAGCTGCTGCGCTTCCAGCAGCGCGGGCGCTTCTCCTCCTTCGTCGAACGCCAGTTCCGCCGGCTCGAGGGCTGGTACTCGCGCCGCCTCGACGGCGTGCTGAAAAAGCCGCTTTTGCCCGGCCTCGCGGTCCTCGCCTTGCTGCTCGCATCCGGCTTCCTGTTCACCCGGATCAACTCCGAGCTCGCCCCGCCCGAGGATGTCGGCATCGTCCAGGCCCAGCTCTCGGCGCCGGAGGGCACCGGCTTCGCCGAGATGGACCGCTACATGACCGAAGCGCAGGCGCGGCTGCTGCCGCTGATCGAGGAAGGCGCGGTGCGCGCGATCATCACCCGCACGCCCGGTGGCTTCGGTCCGTCCGACGACTTCAACAACGGCTCGTTCAGCCTGTTCATGAGGCCCTGGGACGAACGCGAGCAGACCACCGCCGATCTCGTCCGCGAGGTGAACCGCTCGATCGGCCAGGTGGCCGCGGTGCGCGGCAATGCCCAGGTCCGCTCGAGCCTCGGCGGCGGCCGGGGACGAGGACAGCCGCTCCAGCTCGTCATCGCCGGCGCCACCTATCCCGAGCTCGCCGCCGCCCGCGACCGGATCATCGCCGCCGCCGCCGGCAATCCCGGCATCGTCAACCTCGACAGCGACTATAAGGAATCGAAGCCGCAGCTCAGGATCGAGGTCGACACCGCCCGCGCCGGCGATCTCGGAGTCTCGGTCGCCGACGTCAGCCAAGCCCTGCAGAGCCTGCTCGGCTCGCGCCGCGCCTCGACCTATGTCGACCGCGGC
>DASQKE010000055.1:0-2169 GCA_035630675.1 Allosphingosinicella sp. | reverse complement strand
GCGCACTGGTCGCGCACCACGCTCGACGTCGGCGGCGGATTGCAGACGACGAGATTACCGGCGCCGTCGGTCACGACCGCGTCGTAGCTGCCGGACTTGCGGTCGTAATTGACGCGAAGGCCGGGCTGGAGCGTCAACCGGTCGGTGAGCTTCCAGCTGAGCTGGCCGAACGCCGCCACGCTCGTCGTCTCGAGAACGATGTCGTTTTCCGACCTCAGCCCCTCCAGAACCGCCGGGTTGCAGGCATTGGCGGTCGGCGGATTGCAGCCGCTCGAGCCAACCGGGACATTGCCGGGATTGAGCAGCCAGCGGCTCGCCGCCGATCCCTGTTCCTGGGCGCCGGTCGTATGCTGCCGCTGCTTGTAGGCGAACAGCCCGACGACATAGTCGAGGCGGTCACCCGAAGCGGCGTAGCGCAGCTCCTGCGAATATTGATCCTGCCCGGACGGGTTGGCGGAGACGATGGTGATCGGCAGGCCGGTGAAGTCGCGGTCGTTCGACGGGCCCCAGTTCCAGAAGCGCCATGCACTGATCGAGGTCAGCGTCCCCGGCCCGAGGTCCCAGTGCGCGCGCAACGACACGCCGCCAATCTCCTGGAAGGCATCGAGCGGCGTGTCGAGATCGGTGAGCCGGTCGAAGGCGTCGGTGCTGGGCGGCGCATAGCCGAAGGCGGCGGCGAGCCCGGCGAACTGGCGGTTCAGCGGCCGCTGGGTCGCGCCGGTGCGGACATAGATCTGCGCGCAGCATTCGGGATCCTGCCGGTTGTAGTCGGCGGACAGGGTCAGGTCGAAATTGTCCGCCGCCCGCCACAGCAAGGAGCCGCGCAGGCCGAGATTGTCCTGCTCGTTGACCCAGCGATCGGAGGTGACGTTGAAGATCGTGCCGCGCCGGTGCGAGCGCGACGCCGCCACCCGGAAGGCCAGGGTGTCGGCGACGATCGGCCCGGACAGCGACACGCCCGCATTCACATAGTCGAGATTGCCGATGGTGACCTGGCCGCGCCCCTCGAAATCGAAGCTCGGCGCGCGGGTCGTGATGTTGATCGCGCCGGCCGTGGTGTTCTTGCCGTAGAGCGTGCCCTGGGGTCCGCGCAGCACCTCGATCTGCTCGACGTCGAGGAAGTCGAACGTCGTGACGGCGATCCGGCTGTAATAGACCTGGTCGATATAGATGCCGACGCCCTGCTCGATGCCGTCGTTGGTGAGGCCGAACGGGGCCCCGAGCCCACGGATGTTGGCGGCCGAGTTGCGCGGGTTGCTCGAATAATATTGCAGGCTCGGCTGGATCTGGGTCAGCCGGAGCACGTTGACGCTGCCGCTGGCGTCGAGCTGCGCGCTGCCGATGACCGAGACGGCGAGCGGTACCTCCTGGAGATTCTCCGTGCGCCGGCGGGCGGTGATGACGATGTTCTCGCCGTCGGCCGTGGGCGCGGCGGCCGTGGGCGCGGCGGTCGCGGGAGCGGCGGTCGGCGCCGCGCCGGAATCAGCGGGCGGTGCGCCGGCGGTCTGGCCGGGCTGGGCAAGGGCCGGAGTAGCGGCCGAAACCAGGACGGCGGCGGTGCCGCTCAGTAACACATGGCGTGGGATCACGTTCAACTCCTGTTGAGCGCGACACCTCCAGTGGTCCGGTCGGCATCGAAGTGGGGGGAAGGGAAATCAGCTCAGGGCGCGATAGACTCCGTAGAGGCTGGTCACGGAAAGGACGATTCCGACCAGCATCAGCAACCTCCTGGCCGGCACCCGCTTGGCGGCAAAGGCGCCGATGGGCGCCGCGATCACACCGCCGATCAGAAGGCCGGCCGTCGCGGTCGTGAAGGCGGCGAGACCGAGGGTAGCGATGAAGGTCGCCGAGATGGTGACGGTCAGGAAGAATTCGGCGGTGTTGACGGTGCCGACCACCTGGCGCGGATTGGCGCCCTGGATGAGCAGATTGCTGGTCACCACCGGTCCCCAGCCGCCGCCGCCGGCCGCATCGAGGAAGCCGCCGGCGAGGCCCAGCGGCGCAACCACCTTCGGGTCCTTCTCGTGCGGCGGATAGTGGAAGCTGCGCCAGATCAGATAGAGGCCGATCAGGCTCAGATAGGTGAGGACGATCGGCCGGGCGACCTCGGCATGGATCTGGGTCAGGACATAGGCACCGAGCACGCCGCCGATCACGCCGGGGATGACG
>DASQKE010000054.1:0-2803 GCA_035630675.1 Allosphingosinicella sp. | reverse complement strand
CAAGCCGATCAAGGCGATCGGTGTCCAGGAGGTCCGCGTCGCGCTTCACCCGGAAGTGTCGGTCACAATCCGCGTCAACGTCGCCCGCTCGCCCGAAGAGGCCGAGTTGCAGGCGAAGGGAGTCGACGTAATGGCCGACATGTTTGAAAAAGACAGCGCCGGCTTCACCGAGGATTTCGACCCGAACGCCGAGCCCGGCGCGACGGCCGAGGCTCCGGCGGGCGACGATGCCGGCGAGACGGACGAAGCTCCTGCGGCCGACGAAACTGCCGAAGCCGCAGAGCCGGAAGAAGCGAGCGCGGACGAAAGCGCCGCCGCGAGCGACGCCCCGGACGCCGCCGACGAGGACGAAGCCACGAGCGCCTGAGCGCCCTGCTTCTCAGCCAAAGAAAGGCCGCCGCGCTCAATCGGGCCGGCGGCCTTTTCTTTGGCTCACTGCGGCACTTGAGGTGCCGCGCTGGCATGCTCGTGACGGAGGCGCCAGCGCGTCCCGTCGCGGCCCCAGATCGACGAATAGCGTTCCTCGAGCGGCACTTCGGCGCCGCCGATCGTAACCCGCGCCCGGAAGCGGCCGACCA
Organism: Allosphingosinicella sp.; assembly: GCA_035630675.1. Classification (GTDB taxonomy): domain Bacteria; phylum Pseudomonadota; class Alphaproteobacteria; order Sphingomonadales; family Sphingomonadaceae; genus Allosphingosinicella. The sequence continues at coordinate 2,225 of DASQKE010000054.1, read as the reverse complement.
GCAAGGCGTGGTCGCCGAGCCAGCGCAATGTCACCTCCTCGCTCCCCTGCGACGCGATCCGCACCCGGCCGGAGGTGAGCTGGGCGATCGTCGCGGCGCGGTCGCGAACCTCGCCCTCGGCGGTCACATAGACATAGTCGGCGGCGAGGATCTCCTCGAGCGCGCCGCGATCGCCGGCAACGATGGCGCGGTCGTAGCGGGCATTCGCCTCGCGCAGCGCCTGCTCGTCCGCCGGCGTGCCCGCGCCACCGCCGGCAGAACCGCAAGCAGCGAGCAACAGGAAGGCGGCGATCGCAACCCTCCTCATCTCAGTCTCCCGCCCCTCGCACCGCTGCCCCCGCCCCGCGGCGGATGACGAGGTTGCGGATCTCGGTCATGTCATCCATCGCGAAGCGGACGCCCTCTCGGCCGAGGCCCGAATCCTTGACCCCGCCATAGGGCATGTTGTCGACGCGGTAGCTCGGCACGTCGTTGATCACGACGCCGCCGACGTCGAGCCGGTCCCAGGCGTCGAGCGCCTTGAACAGATCGCGGGTGAAGATGCCGGCCTGGAGGCCGAACTTGCTGTCGTTGACCTCGTCGAGAGCAGCGTCGAAGCTGGTGAATTTCGAGAGGATGGCGACCGGGCCGAACGCCTCCTCGGTGTAGACGGCCGAGCCGCGGTCGACGCCCTCGAGCAGAGTCGCCTGGAGCATCGCGCCATCGCGCTTGCCGCCGCACAACAAAGTGGCGCCGGCTTCGACCGCCTCGCGGATCCAATTGTCCAGCCGTTGCGCTTCCCTGACGTCGATCATCGGGCCGATGAAGGTCTTGCGGTCGTGCGGGTCGCCGGCGACGAGCGCCTTTGTCTTCGCCACCAGGCGCTTGCGGACCTCCTCGTAAATGTCGGCGTGGACGACGATGCGCTGGACGCCGATGCAGGACTGGCCGGACTGGTAGAAGGCGCCGAAGATGATCCGCTCGACCGCGTCCTCGAGGTCGGCGTCGCGATCGACGATCACCGCCGCATTGCCGCCGAGCTCAAGGACGACTTTCTTCTTGCCGGCCTTCTGCTTGAGGTCCCAGCCGACGCCGGGAGAGCCGGTGAAGCTGAGCAGCTTCAGCCGTTCGTCGGTGGTGAACAGATCGGCGCCGTCGCGGCTCGCCGGGAGCACCGAGAAGGCGCCCTCGGGGAGGTCGGTCTCGGCGAGGATCTCGCCGATCAGGATGGTGCCCAATGGCGTGCGACTGGCCGGCTTGATCACGAACGGGCAGCCGACGGCCAATGCGGGCGCGATCTTGTGCGCGGCGAGATTGAGCGGGAAGTTGAACGGGGCGATGAAGCTGCACGGGCCGATCGGCACCCGCTTCCAGATGCCCTGATAGCCTTTGGCGCGCGGGCTGATGTCGAGCGGCTGGACTTCGCCGGTCATCCGCACCGATTCCTCGGCGGCGATCCGGAACGTGTCGATCAGTCGGGTGACCTCGCCCTCGGCGTCCCGGATCGGCTTGCCCGCCTCGACGCAGAGCGCGAAGGCGAGCTCGTCGAACCGCTCCTTGAAGCGGTCCACGCAATGCTGGAGCACCGCCTGCCGCTCGAAGCTCGCCATCCGCGCCATCGGCTCCGCGGCGGCGGCGGCGGCGGCGATGCCGGCGTCGATCGTCGCCGCATCCGCCAGCGCGACCCGGAACGCGACCTTACCGCTATATTTGTCGGTGACCTCGAGATCCGCGTTCGGCTGCTTCGCCTCATTGGCGAGGTAGAGCGGGTAGGTGGATTTGAGCTTCATTATCGTTGCCTCGCACGGGGACAGTCACTTTTGCGCACGGCGGAGCCTAATTGGTCAGGGCGATCGGAAAAGTGACTGTCCCCTACAACGCCGCGCTCAGCTCCCTGATCTCCTTGTTCAATATGCGGTCGTTGTCGGCATAGTCGACCGGGCAGTCGATCAGGTGGACGCCGGGCGTCGAGAGGCAATGGTCGAGCAAGGCGGGGATGCCCCCGGCGCTCTCTACGCGGTGGCCGTGGGCGCCGTAGCTCTCGGCATATTTGACGAAATCGGGATTGCCGTAGGTGAGGCCCCAATCCTTGAAGCCCATGTTCGCCTGCTTCCAGCGGATCATGCCATAGCTGTCGTCGCGCAGGATCAGGATCGTGATGTCGAGTTTGAGCCGGACCGCGGTCTCCATCTCCTGGCTGTTCATCATGAAGCCGCCGTCGCCGCAGATCGCCATCACCTTCCGGC
>DASQKE010000053.1:0-4153 GCA_035630675.1 Allosphingosinicella sp. | reverse complement strand
CACCCGCTACGGCCGGCCGATGGCCGCGCGCTCGCTGGTCGGGGTGCGCGGAGCCGGGCTCGCCCATGACGGCCTCTGGTTCGTCCGTTCGGTCACGAGCACGCTCGGGCGGGGAAGCTGGAAGCAGAATTTCCAGCTCTCACGGGAGGGCATGGTCTCGAATACTCCGGCGGTGCCGCTATGAGCTCCGGCCCGCTCTATTTCGGGAAATATCGCGCGACGGTGCTCAACAACACCGACCCGATGTTCCAGGGCCGAATCCAGGTCCAGCTCGCTGACCGTTACGGGCTGTTTCCCTCGACCTGGGCCCTCCCCGCCTTTCCGATGGCCGGCAAGGGCTGCGCCGTCGTCGCCTTGCCCCAAATCGCCTCGATGGTGTGGATCGAGTTTGAGGCCGGCGACATGGACTATCCGATCTGGACCGGGGCCTTCTGGCCGGACGCGGGCGGCTTCCCGCCGCTGGCGCTCGCCGCCGCCACGCCGGCGACGCCGAACATCCATTTGCAGACGTCGACGGGGACGAGCGTAACCTTGTCCGACAATCCCGCCCAGAACGTGCTGATCAAGACGACGACCGGAGCGATGGTCATGATCGGAGCGGCGGGAATCACCATCAGCAACGGCCAGGGCGCGTCGATCGCGATGACCGGGCCGTCGGTCATCATCAACAACGGGGCTCTGACCATCACCTAGGGGGAATAATGCCGGGACCGGTGCTGCATACAGGGACGAGCGCGACCTGCCCCCATGGCGGGACGCTCAACATCATCGCGGCGAGCCCGAGGGTCACGGTCGGCGGCATGCCGGTGGCGGTGCTGACCGATCAGGGGCTGGTCGCCGGCTGCGCCTTCAGCGTGCCGGGCCCCAAGCCGCAGCCCTGCGTCACCACCCGCTGGATCGCCGCCGCGACGCGGGTGCTGGCAAACGGCCAGCCGGTGCTGATCAACCCGTTGACCGCAATCTGCCAGTCTGTCGAACAGATCCCGGCCGGACCGCCGATCATCACCGCGTCCCAGACCCGGGTGATCGCGACATGACCCGCCTCGCCTTCCCCTTCGCCGCCGCTGCGAACGGGCGAAGTTCCGCCGTCGATTATGGCAGCGATGCTCATGTCCGTCAGATGCTCGAGCTGCTGATCCTGACTTTGGTCGGCGAGCGGGTGATGCGGCCCGATCTCGGAAGCCCGGTGCGGCAGATGCTGTTCGGGGCCGGCGAGGGGCCGGTGGCGATCGCCCTGGCGGCGACGCTGCAGGCGACGATCACCCAGTATCTCGGCCACGTCCTCGCCCTCCACGAGCTCGACGTCGACTATGACGAGGGCGCGGCGGCGCTGAACATCGTCGTCGGCTACGAAGTGCTGGCGACCTTGAGCCAAGACCGGCTGCAGCTCCGGGCCGGAATCGAATGAGCGCCCGCTACCTCTGCTGCGACGAGCACAGGAGGGCCGCGCTCGCGAATCCGACCGCGCCGGCAGGGCTCAGTGGCATCGATTATATCGAAGTCACGGCGGGCGCGACCACGGCCGATCCGACGCTGATCGACATCGTCCTGGTCAAGCCGCTCTCGCTCCCCGCGGCGGCCCTTGCCGGCGCCAACATCGCGATCACCGGCGGCGTCCGCTTCGCCGCGCCGAGAGTCGACGCCAATATCGTCGAGATGCTGGGCGCCATGACCAGCCCGCCAGGTGGTCCGGTCGACCGCTATCGGGTGACCGTAGCGGGCGGGCAGCAGACCGACTATTCGACCTACCGGATCGCGCTCGTCACCGGCCCGACCGATCCGACGCCGCCGACATTTATCGACCCGCGCCTCGCCGCGGTCGACTTCTCGTTCAAGATCGGCTGCCCGAGCGACTTCGACTGCGCGCCGTGCGACGACGGCGGCGAGGCGTCCGCCGCGGATCCGCTGTTCGATTATCGGGTGCGCGACTATCCCGGCTTCCGCCGCCAGCTGCTCGACCGCCTGACCGCTTTGGTGCCCGGCTTCCGCGAGGACGACCCGGTTGATTTCACAACCACCCTGGTCGAGGCGGCCGCCTATCTCGCCGATCAGAAGAGCTACCGCCTCGACTGGGTCGGCACGGAGGCCTTCCTGCAGACGGCGCGCAGCCGCGCGTCGATCGCCCGGCATGCGCGATTGCTGGACTACGACATCGGCGAAGGCGCAAGCGCCCGGCTCTACGCCCAGTTCGACTTCCAGCCGGTGGCGCCGATCACGGACGGCATGCCGCTCGCCCAGGGCACCCCGCTCCTCGCCCGCATCGAGGGGGAGAAGGCGGTGGTCGCCGCCGCGCGCTACCGCGACCTGCTGGCGGCGTCGCCGACCGTATTCGAGACCGCGGCAGAGCTTCCCTTATGGGCGTGGCGCAACAGTATCGCCTTCCATACTTGGTCGGACGACGAATGCATGCTGCCGCGCGGCGCCACCGCGGCCACCCTGGTCGATGGCAGCGGCCCGCTCAGCGCGCTCGCGGCCGGCGAGCTCCTGCTATTGGTCGAGACGGTGTCGCCGGAGACCGGCGAGGCGGACGACGCCCGGCCGGACCGCCGGCACGTCGTGCGCCTGACCCGCGTCGCCAGCGTTACCGACAAGCTCGCCCCGGCCGCGCTCAAGCTCGTCGACGTGGAATGGAGCGCCGACGACGCGCTGCCGTTCGATCTCGTCATCCAGGCGCCCAAGCCGGGCGTGATCGCCGGCACCACCACCCAGGTCTGCGCGGAAGCGCGCGGCAACGTCGTCCTTGCCGACCACGGCGCCTCCTATCCGCCGATCGCCGGCCTCGGCCTCTTGCCCGCCGACGTCGAGCGACTGACCCCGCGCCTGTCGCCGCCTATCCCCGCCGAGGACGAGGCTTGGCGCCCGGTCCTCGACCGCGCCGACGTGGCGCGAGTCGCCCCGGTCGACTTCAAGGTGGTGCCGGCCGGATCGGCGCGATCCCTGGTCGCCGTGGATCCAGGGGCTATGCGGGCGGCGCTCGTTCTCGAGGACGATTTCGGGCCGTGGACGGCGCGGCCCGACCTGCTCAGGAGCGGGCGCTACGACCGCGACTTCGTCATCGAGGCCGGCATAGACGGCCGGCCCTCGATCCGGTTCGGGGACGGAGTCAACGGCCTCGCCCCGGCGCCGGAAAGCGTTCTCACTCCGCGCGGCCGGTTCGGCAGCGGCATTGCCGGCAATATCGGCACGGGCGCGCTCGGCCACGTCGTCCTTCCGCCGCTGCAGGAAAATGCGAGGATCGCGGTCACCAATCCGCTGCCGGGCCGAGGCGGCGCGGCGCCGGAGGCGGTGAGCGCGATCCGAATCGCCGCGCCGCAAGCCTTCCGGACCCAGGAGCGCGCGGTTACCGAGGCGGATTATGCCGCCGCCGCGATGCGCTATCCCGACGTCGCTTATGCGATCGCGATCGCCCGCTGGACGGGCGCGTGGCAGACGATCCTCGTCTATATCGACCGCAAGGAGGGCCGGGCCGTCGATGCGGCGTTCCTCGCCGGCCTCGCCGAACATCTCGAATTTCACCGGCTGATGGGTTTCGACGTCGCGTTGCGCGCGGCCAAGCCGGCGCCGATGGACATCGAGCTGCTGATTTGCGCGAAGGCGGGCGCCATTCGCAGCAATGTCGCCGCGCGGGTCCGCGAGGTGCTGCGCCCGAGCGGCGCGCCCGGCGGCGCGCCCGGCTTCTTCCATCCGGACAATTTCAGCTTCGGCACCCGGCTCTATGCCTCGAAGCTGATCGCGGCGGTGATGGCGGTCGAAGGGGTGCAGAGCGCGCGCCTGCTGCGCTTCCAGCGGCTGGGCCGGGTGGCGCAGGGCGAGATCGCTCTGGGGCTGATCCGGCCGGTCGACATCGAGGTGCTGCAGCTCAGCGACGATCCGAGCTTTCCGGAGAATGGCAAGCTGTCGCTGGTGATGGGAGGCGGCCGATGAGCGCGACCCAGCCGGCCTGCGCCTGTGGCACCTGCGCCCAATGTTCGGGTGCCGCCGCCCGCCCGACGGTCGCCGACCCGCTCATCTATTCGCACCGCGCGATCAAGGCGCGGATGCTGGGCCGGATCGGAAGCGTCGAGATTGACGGCGTTCGGCCGCTCGACCGTCTGAGCACGCGCGATTCCGACGATCCGGCGATCGCCCTGATCGACGCCTTCGCGGGCAGCCT
>DASQKE010000052.1:0-8242 GCA_035630675.1 Allosphingosinicella sp. | reverse complement strand
CTCACCAGCGGCTATGCCTTCTGGAGCGGCGGCCCTCCTGAGCGGATCGGCGCGGCGATCTTCCTGGTCGGCTCGGTCCTCACCTACCTCGCAGGCTCCGCGGTCCGCTGGAGCTCGGTGGAGGTCGGCATCTTCGCCGTCGATGTCGCGGGGCTCGTCGCCTTCGCCTTGCTCGCGCTTCGCGCCGAACGGTTCTGGCCGTTATGGCTGACTGTCATGCAAGCGGTCGCGACCGCGGGCCACGTGGTGAAGCTGGTGGAGCCGGACGTGCTGCGCTGGGGCTACGCCTTCGCCCTGGCGATCTGGAGCTATCCGATGCTGGCCCTCATTGTCGCAGGGACCTGGTGCCACCGGAGGCGGCTGAAGCGGTACGGTGCCGACATCTCCTGGTCGAGCTCCTTCGCCCGTTCGGAGACGAGGCCGAACGCGCGGCCGACAGCCTCATCGACGAGTTCGGCAGCCTAGCGGCAGTGCTGGCCGCGCCGCAGTCGACGCGCGCGCGCGTGCTCGGCGGCGATGTGCCGGCGGCGCGCCATCTCGCTGTGGTGCGAGAAGCCATGCTGCAGGTGCTGCGCCCGCTCGCGCTGACCGGCCCGGTCCTGTCCAACTCGCGCGAGCTGCTCGACTATCTCTCGGCCGAAATGGCCTATCTGCCGAGCGAGCATCTGCGCGTCCTCTTCCTCAACGCGCAGAACCGGCTGCTCGCCGACGAGACGGTCAGCCTCGGCACGGCGCGCGAGACCCCGATCTATCCGCGCGAGGTGATCCGCCGCGCGCTCGAGCTTGGCGCGACCGCCTTGATCCTCGCCCATAACCATCCCTCGGGCGATCCGCAGCCGAGCGCCGGCGACGTCGCCGCCACGAGGCGGCTGCGCGAGGTCGGAAGCATCCTCGACGTCGAGATTCACGACCATCTGGTGATCGCCCGCTCCGGCTGCGCCAGCCTCAGGGCGCTCGGCTACCTCTGATGGACTGAGCTGCCGCGCGTTGGCGACTTGTCGAAGCGGTCACTCTGCCTCTAGGGTCCGAACTCGATACCCGCAACGGCCGTGACGCCCGCCGCCCGAAGGGCGGTCGCCCGGAGAGGCCCGCCGGCCGCGTCGCTTGCTTGCGCGTAGCCCCGCTACGCGTCTGCGCTGCGCTCCTTGCCGGCGGACCGCTCCGGACGATCCCGGCCATTGCAGGTATCGAGTTCGGACCCTAGGAGCGCGGCCGGAGCGACAGGGAGGCCCGGATCATGAAACTCGACAGCGATGTCGCCGCGGTGGTGACCGGCGGCGCCTCCGGGCTCGGCGAGGCGACGGCGCGGGCGCTGGCCGGGCGCGGCGTGCGCGTCGCCTTGTTCGACCGCGACGCGGACAAGGGCGAGCGGGTCGCGGCCGAGATCGGCGGGGTGTTCGCTGCGGTCGATGTGACTTCCGACGAAACGGTCGAAGCCGGCTTCGCGAAAGCGCGCGAGGCGCACGGGCAGGAACGCATCCTGGTCAATTGCGCGGGCGTCGCCAACGCCGCCAAGACCGTCGGGCGCGACAAGGCCACCGGCGAGCTCAAGGGCTATCCGATCCACCAGTTCGAGCTGGTCGTGCAGATCAATCTGATCGGCAGCTTCCGCTGCCTCGCCAGGTCCGCGCTGGGCATGGCGTCGCTCGATCCGCTCGAGGACGGCGAGCGGGGCGTCATCATCAACACCGCGAGCGTGGCCGCGCAGGACGGGCAGATCGGCCAGGCCGCCTATGCCGCGTCCAAGGCCGGCGTGCTCGGCATGACCCTGCCGGTCGCGCGCGATCTGATGAGCGAGGGGATCAGGGTCAACACGATCCTGCCGGGCGTGTTCGAGACGCCGATGGTGGCGATGATGCCGCAGAACGTGAAGGACGCGCTGGCGGCGCAGGTTCCGTTCCCGAAGCGGCTCGGCCAGCCGGAAGAATTTGCGCGGCTGGCATTGTTCATGGCCGAGAGCGGCTATCTCAACGGCGAATATGTGCGCCTCGACGGGGCGATCCGGATGGCGCCGCGCTAGCCCTCCACAGGGCCGCCGCGCCAATCCGGCATCGTGCGCTCGCCGATCGCCACCTCGACGGCCGCAGTCGCGAGCAGTCGGGTGGAGTCGAGGATCGGGAGGGGTGACCCTTCAGGGGTGATCAGGAGCGGAATCTCGGTGCAGACCAGAGCGACGGCGTCGCAGCCGCGGGCGGCGAGCTTTTCGATGATGGCCACGTAGCAGGCGCGGGACGCGTCGGTGAACATGCCGAGGCAAAGCTCTTCGAAGATGATGCGGTGAATCGTCGCGCGGTCGTCCGGATCCGGGATCTCGAAGCCGAGGCCGCGGCGGCCGAGGGCGCCGGTATAGACGGGACCGGTCATCGTCCACTCGGTGCCGAGGATGCCGATCCGGCGGAAGCCGCAACGCTGGGCTTGGGCCGCCACCGCTTCGCCGATGTGGAGGCAGGGCAGATCGAACGGCTCGCCCGGGACCTCGAGCGCGATGTGGGCGGTATTGTCGGGGAGGATGAAGAAGTCGGCGCCGGCGGCGGCGAGGCGGGCGGCGTCGGCGGCGAAGAGGGTGCGGAGGAAGGCGAGGTCGCCGCGCTCCCACGCGTCCAGCGCATGGTGCATGGCGATGCCGGTCATGCTGATCTGGGGATGGTTGTGCGGGCCGAGCCGCTCAACCCCTTCCATCCAGCAGGTCCGGTAGCAGAGCGTCGCGCCTTCGGCGCTGTGCGCGAGGATGCCGATATGCTTCATCGCCGGCCATGCTGGCGGGAAGCGGAGCATTTATCCAGCCCTGACCCCGCGGGGGCTGAGCCTGTCGAAGCCCGGTTCAGCGCGCTGCAGGCCGTCCTTCGACAAGCTCAGGACTAGCGGTATGGTTCTTGTGACGGGAAGCTCGGTCCGGCTAAGCGACCCTCATGCGGCAGGCGAGCGGGACGATCGAGATCGGCACCACGGGGCAGGGGCTCGTCGAGATCACGCGCGCGGTCGCGGACTGGGCCGGCGCTCAGGGAATGAGCGAGGGCCTGCTGACCCTGTTCTGCCGGCATACCTCCGCGTCGCTGCTCGTGCAGGAGAATGCGGCGCCGGCCGCGCGGGCGGACCTGGAGCGCTTCTTCGCCCGGATCGCGCCGGAGAGCGCGAGCCTTTATACGCATAATGACGAGGGGCCGGACGACATGCCGGCGCATATCCGTGCGGCGCTGACGCAGGTGCAGCTCTCGATTCCCCTTGCGGACGGGCGGCTCGCGCTCGGCACCTGGCAGGGCATCTACCTGTTCGAGCATCGCCGCGCGCCGCACCGGCGCACAGTCGCGCTCCATCTGGCCGGCGAATGAGCCTCGAAAGCGTCCGCGCCGACCTCGCGGCCCGCGCGCCGGACCTGCCGATCATCGAGGTCGCGCAGTCGACGGCGACCGTCGCCGAGGCGGCGGCGGCGCTCGGCGTCGAGCCGGCACGCATCGCCAAGACCCTGGCCGTGCGGGTGGGCGCGGAGACCTTTTTGCTGGTGACGCGGGGCGACGCGCGACTCGACAATCTGAAGACCAAGCAACGCTTCGGCGCGCGCCCGCGCATGCTTGGGCCCGAAGAGACGCTGGCGCTGACCGGCCATCCGGTCGGCGGCGTCTGCCCGTTCGGCCTCTCGACGCCGCTCCCGGTCTATTGCGACGTGTCGCTGGAGCCGTTCGACATCGTCTATCCGGCGGCCGGATCGCTGACCAGCTCGGTCGAGGTCTCGCCCGGGCGGCTGGCGGAGCTGGTCTCGTCGGGCTGGGTCGACCTCTGCCGGCTGCCCGAATAGCGGCGCTTTCATTGCGGCGGCGTTGCTCATATGCTCGACTGAACAGGGGGGATTGCGCGTGGAGAGAATCCAGCTGAGCCAGCTGAGCGCCGGCTCGATCTTCAAGATCGGCTTCTTCTGCCTGCTCGGCATCCTGCTGCCTTTGTTCATCCTTGCCGGCCTGCTCGCGCTCGGCGGATCCGATACCGTCACGGTCAACGGACGCTACGTCCACGGCCCGGGCGGCCTCCTCGCGGCGATCGTCATGGGCGTCCTCTTCCCGACCCTGCTCGCCGGGCTGATGACGCTCGGCGGCCTCGTCGCGCGCCTGTTCGGCAGCAAGCTGCCGGGCCTCACCCTGCGCGGGGGCGCGCGGGACAAAATCTAAGACCCCAACGAAAAGGAACAGGGACAATGAATATTTCGAACGGACTGCGCGCAGGCGGCGCGATTGTGGCGATCGTGCTCGCCGGCGGATGCAGCGCGAGCGTCGCCAGCCTCGATTGCTCCGAGATTGCCGACCAGGCCAAGGCTGCCGGCGAGGGCCAGGCGATCCGGCTCAGCGAAGTGCGCAACGTCCGCGAGGAATCTCGATCCGAGCGTGAGGCGCGCTGCGTGGGCGAGGCGAGCTGGAGCAACAATGCGACCAGCGACGTCTATCTGAGGGCCTATGAGAGCGAGAACGGCAGCACGATGGTCGAATATCGCAACATGCCCTATCCCGAGGCGCCTCTCCAATAGCGGGAGAAGCCCGATGGGCGGCGACAAGAGAGATCCGGCCGATATGACGCCCGGCGAAGGCGAGGGCATCGACGAGGCGTCGCGCGACGCCGTCCGCGAGCTCGAGAAACGTGGCGACGAGGGCAATGCCGGGGCGGGCGACATCGGCTGAGCGCCGGCCGGTAAGGATTCCCTAACCGGGCGGCCTTAACGTCGTCGGCGGTACGCGACCGGGGGGGCGGGAACGAGTCGATCGTTCCCGCCTCTTTTCCTTGCAGCGAGGCGATCCGCCCGTGGACGGCGCGGGCTGGTGCGGCGCGTTAACCAATCCCGTCAAGCGCTCGTCAAACTCTTGGCCGGCAAGGGGAAGAGGCAGGCCGGACCGGCTCGCCGGCAACCGGGCTGCCCCTCGAGTCGCGTATCGAGGGCGGGGCCGGCTCCTTCGGGGGCCGGCCCCGAACGCGTTCGGGTTCGGTGCCTGTCCCCTCTCCCATTTCGGGAGAGGGTCGACTCGCCGAAGGCGAGCGGGGCGGCGGCGTGGCTCAGGCCGGCGTCGCGGTGCAGGTCACGCATGATTCGCCGGTCGATCTCGTCTAGGTGAGAGGTTCGATCCCTGCTCGGGCATATCATGAACGGTGACATTCGTTACGGCGTCCGCATTGACCAGCCTTTGCACGCGGACCGGCTTAGGAATATGGGCCGGGCAGTTGGAGGCGCCGAATGGATCAGGTGATGACGCGGGAGCGGCCCGGATTGTTCGAGCGGCTCGAGGAGCAGAAGGCCGATTCGCTGCTCAACCTGATCGCGCTGTGCGACGCCGATCCGCGCGAGGACAAGATCGACGTCGGCGTCGGCGTCTATCGCGACGCGGCTGGCGCCACTCCGATCCTGCGCGCCGTCAAGGCGGCCGAGCGCATCCTGATCGAGACGCAGGAGACCAAGGCCTATCTCGGCTCGCGCGGTGACAAGCGCTTCACCGAGCTCGTCAAGCCGATCGTGTTCGGCGAGCGGGGCGCGGCCGACGAGCGCATCGTCGGCGTCCAGACGCCCGGCGGCTGCGGCGCGCTCAGGCTCGGAGCCGACCTCATCACTCTCGCCAACCCGAAGGCGCGGATCTTCGTTGGCCAGCCGACCTGGCCCAATCACGGGCCGCTGATCGAGATCGCCGGCGTCGAGATGGTCCGCCACCCCTATTACGACCGCGACAGCCGCCGCATCCGCTTCGACGAGATGATGGACGCGCTCGAGGGCGCCGGAGCGGGCGACCTGATTCTGCTCCACGGCTGCTGCCACAATCCGTCCGGCGCGGACATGTCGGCGGACCAGTGGCAGGCGGTGGCCGAGCTGGTCTCGCGCCGCGGCCTGATCCCGTTCGTCGACCTCGCTTATCAGGGTCTCGGCAACGGCCTCGAAGCCGATGCGGCGGGGACGAGGCTGGTCGTCGAGGCGGCCGACCAGGCCCTGGTCGCGCAGAGCTGCGACAAGAATTTCGGCGTCTATCGCGAACGCACCGGCAATCTCTTCGTCAAGGCCTCGAACCGCCCCGATACCGGGATCGTGCTCGGCAATCTGGTCCAGCTCGCCCGCACCATGTGGTCGATGCCGCCCGATCACGGCGCCGCGATCGCCCGCACCATCCTCGACGATCCCGAGCTTCGCGCAAGCTGGAATGCGGAGCTCGACGGGATGTGCGCGCGCATCCGTTCGCTCCGCGCCCGCCTCGCGGCGTTCGACCCCCGGCTCGCCTTTATCGAGGAGCAGAACGGCATGTTCTCGATGCTGCCGCTCAGCGAAGCTGCGGTGCTGGAGCTGCGCGCGGAGCGCGGCATCTACCTGGCGAACAGCGGCCGTTTCAACGTCGTCGGCCTCTCCGACGACAATCTCGGCCGCTTCGCCCAGGCGGTGGTGGAGAAGATGAATGGCTGAGGCAGGCCTCCGGGCGCCCGCGGCGCAGGCGGCGGCCCCCGATCCCGCGTTCGACTGGCGGCGGATCGCCTCGATCGTCCAGCTCAGCCGGGCAATGGACAAGCTCGAAGAGGAGCGCCTCGTTCCCGAGCGCAAGGTGCTCTACCAATTTTCGGCGCGCGGCCACGACATGGCGCAGGCGCTGCTCGGGTCGCTGCTCACCCACCGCCGAGACGCGGCCTGCGGCTATTATCGCTCGCGCCCGCTGCTGCTCGCGCTCGGCGTGCCGCCGGTCGACGCGCTCGCCTCGGGCATGGGGCGGGAAGGCGGCTATTCGAACGGTCGCGATATCGGCGTCGTGTTCAATTACCCGAACCCGAACGGCTGCCCGGCGCTGCCGATGTCGGGCGGGGTGGGCGCGCAATATACGCCGACGACCGGCTGGGCGCAGGCGATCGAATATCATTGCAACGTGCTCGAGGACCGCTCCTACGAAGGCGCGATCGCGGTCGCGCTCGGCGGCGACGCCTCCTGCGCGACCGGCGGCTTTTGGGCTTCGCTGACGATCGCGACCACGCAGAAGCTGCCGATGCTGTTCTTCATCGAGGACAACGGCTTCGGCATCTCGGTCCCCTCGACCTTCCAGACGCCCGGAGGGAACATCGCGGAGAATCTGGCGAGCTTCAGGGATCTCGCCATCTTCTCGGGCGACGGCACCGAGCCGGCCGAGGCGGCGCGGCTGATTGCGCAGGCGACCGGTCAGGTCCGCGCGGGCAATGGGCCGGCTTTGCTCCGGCTCACCGTGCCGCGGCTGCAGGGCCACAGCTTTCAGGATACCCAGACCTACAAGTCCGAGGAGACGATCCGCGAGGAATGGAGCCGCGATCCGCTGCCTAAGCTCAAGGCCCATCTCGTCCCCGCGGCGATGAGCGAGGCGGACTGGGACGGGATCGCCGCCGAGGCGCAGGCCGCGGTCGAGGCGGCGCGGGCCGAAGCGGAGGCGCGCGGCGTCTCGCAGCCCGAACAGGTTCTCGACCACCTCTTCTACGAAGGCGAGATGCAGCAGCTCGGCGGCCAGTGGACCCGCGGCTATTGCGCGCCGCGCAGCCACGAGGAGCCGCGGCCGGAGGGGCAGCGCCTCAACATGGTGACCGCGATCCGCCGCACGCTCGACCGCGAGCTCGAGATCGACAAAAGAATCGTCCTGTTCGGCGAGGATGTCGGGCCGAAGGGCGGCGTCCACGCGGTGACGCTCGGCCTGCAGGACAAATATGGCGTGGGCCGCGTGTTCGACACCAGCCTCAACGAGGAGGGGATCATCGGCCGCGCGGTCGGCATGGCTTTGGCCGGACTGATGCCGGTGCCCGAAATCCAGTTCCGCAAATATGCCGAGCCCGCCACCGAGCAGATCAACGATTGCGGGACGATGCGCTGGCGCACCAACAACCGCTTCGCCGCGCCGATGGTGCTGCGCATCCCCGGCGGCTTCTTCAAGTGCGGCGATCCCTGGCACAGCCAGACCAACGAGGTGCAGTTCGTCCACAATCCGGGCTGGCTGGTGGCTGTGCCGTCCAACGCCGAGGATGCGGTCGGGCTCCTGCGTTCGGCTCTGCGTGGGAACGACCCGGTCATCTTCTTCGAGCATCGCGCCATGCTCGACGATCCCTGGGCGCGGCGGCCTTATCCCGGCGACGATTACGTCCTGCCCTTCGGCCGGGCGAGGAAGACCCGCGAGGGCGACGCGATCACCATCGTCACCTGGGGGGCGATGGTGCCGCGCTGCGAGGAGGCGGCCGGGGATGTTTCCGCGGACGTGATCGACCTTCGGACGCTGATGCCCTGGGA
>DASQKE010000051.1:0-4761 GCA_035630675.1 Allosphingosinicella sp. | reverse complement strand
GAGGGTCGAGGTGGTCTGCGGCTTGATCTATGTCTCGCTGGCGAGCAATCCGCCTTCGCTCGAGAGATTCCGCGCGGCGGTGACGCCGTATCTTGCGCCGCACCAGCCGGCGCGGACCAAGGTCGCCTTTGTCTCGACCGTCGTCGAAGACGCGAACTGGAAGCTCGTCATCGAGAACAACCGCGAGTGCTACCATTGCGCGGCGAACCATCCGGAACTGCTCGTCACCTTTGCCGAGTTTGCAGCTCCAGGCGACCCGCGCGGCGGAAGTCCGCGGCTCGCGGCGTTGCTCGAGCGCAGCGCCGCGAAATGGGACCGCCATGGGCTTCCCCACAAGGCGACGGAGGGCGGCCACGAGTTCCGCTGCATTCGCCTGCCGTTCAACGAGGGCACCCAATCCTTCACGCTCGACGGCCGTCCGGCCTGCGACAAGCTTCTCGGCGATCTCGCCGACCCGGATCTCGGCTCGGTGCGCCTCTTTCGGGCGCCCAACAATTGGCATCACGTCTTGTCCGACCACATCATCCACTTCCGGGTCCTGCCGCTCGCCGCCAACAGGACGGCAGTGCGCACCACCTGGCTCGTGCATGAGGACGCCGTCGAGGGCGTCGATTACGACCTGAAGCGCCTGACGGAAGTCTGGATGGCGACCAACGCGCAGGACAAGCGTCTCGCCGAGAACAATCATCTCGGCGTCTCGTCCCGAGCCTACGAGCCCGGACCCTATGCCCCGTCCGAGTTCATGCTCAACCACTTCACGGATTGGTATGCCGACAAGATGGCGGCCTTCGCGGCGCAGCCGGCCGAGCGGCTCGCCGCCGCGGAGTAAAGGCTCCGAGGAACTCTCACAGATTCTTGGCGTATTCGCGGTTTTCCTGCTTCAGCCGCGGGTCGGTGCCGTAGGCGTAATGCTTCGACATGTCCGGCGAGAAGCGGCTCGCCGGCGGCCGGCGCCCGAGCGCTTCGGCGAGGGCGCGTATGTGGTGCGGGCCGGCTCCGCAGCAAACGCCGAGATAGCGCACGCCCATGTCATGCGCCTGGCGGGCGAATTCGGCGATCTCGTAGCGGGTGACCTGGAACGGATCGAGGGCGACCGGGAAAGAGCGCCCGTCGGGAATGCAGTGCGCGCATTCCGGGTCCTTGTCGGTCAGGGATTCGAAAGTCGGCTCGGCCGTCGTCGTCCGGTAAGGTACGGGCAGCGCGGCGACGTGGATCGAGACCGCGGCGCGGATCTCCTCCACGAACGGCATCATGGTGCGCGCGCCGCGGATGCAATTGAGCCCGACCACGTCGGCGCCGAGGTCCTCGATCCGCTTCGCCGCCTCGCCCGGCCTGAAGCCGTCGCGCAGCTTGCCTTCCTTGTGCAGAGCGAAGGTGACGACCGCCGGCAGCTTCGTCTGCCTGATGACGTCGAGAGCGATCTCCGCCTCGCCCAGCCAGGAGATCGTCTCGGCGATGATGAAATCGACGCCGGCGTCGGTAGCCCAGCCGACCTGCTCCTCATACATCGCCCGCACCTGCCGCGCCGCGTCGGCGTCGCCCGCCTTGAACACGTTGGTATTGCAGATGTTGCCGGCGACGAGCGCGCCGCCTTCCGCCGCGACCTTCTTGGCGATGGCGAGCGCCTGGCGGTTCATGGGCTCGAGATCGTTCTCGCGCCCGATGAGACGGAGCTTTTCGCGATGCGCATAATAGGTGAACGCCTCGATGACGTCGGAGCCGGCTCTCATAAAATCGCGATGCAGGTTCTCGACCTGCTCGGGGAAATCGAGCACGACCTCGGGCACATAGGCGCCCGCCTGCAGGTAGCCGCGGCGCTCCAGCTCGAACAGGTAGCCTTCGGCGCAGATGACGGGCCCCGCCGCAAGCCGCTCGAGCAAGCCTTTCTTCGCCATCGTCGCTGGTTCCTTGTAGGGACGCGGAGGAGCATCGCCGCGCGGTATCTATCTCGAGAAGGGGATCATTCGATGAAAGCATCGGCGATGATCGGCGGAAATCCGACACAGGCGGCTCTGATTGCGACACGAAGAAGCGCGGCTCCGATCGGAAGCGATGTCGTTTTCCAACAGGGGCCTGTCGCTTCTTTGCGTGAGAGCAGCTAATGCCTGAGCGATGTCTTCCAGCGCCCGTCTCCGTCCTTCATAGGTGCGACAAGCATGCGCGATCGAGGCCCCGCATGATGAACTACTCAGTCTTCGGGCTCGTCGCTCACGCCCTGCGCGGCAACAAGCATTGGATGCCCGTCTGGCGCGAAGCCGAGCCGAAGGCCGCCTACGACGTCGTCATCGTCGGCGGCGGCGGCCACGGCCTCGCCACCGCTTATTATTTGGCGAAGGAGCACGGGCTGACGAACGTCGCCGTGGTGGAGAAGGGCTATCTCGGCTCCGGCAATGTCGGCCGCAACACCACCATCGTGCGCTCCAACTACCTCCTGCCCGGCAACATCCCCTTCTACGAATGGTCGATGAAGCTCTGGGAGGGGCTGGAGCAGGACATCAACTACAACGCCATGGTCAGCCAGCGCGGCGTCCTCAACCTTTATCACTCGGACGCGCAGCGCGACGCCTTCGCCCGCCGCGGCAACGCCATGCGCCTTCACGGCGTCGATGCCGAGCTCCTCGACCGTGAGCAAGTGCGGGCGATGGCGCCGTTCCTCGATTTCGCGAATGGGCGCTTCCCCGTTCAGGGCGGCCTCCTGCAGCGACGCGGCGGCACCGTGCGCCACGATGCGGTGGCCTGGGGCTACGCACGGGCGGCCGACGCGCGCGGCGTCGATCTCCTGCAGAACTGCGAGGTCACCGGCATCCGCACCGAGCAGGGGCGCGTGAGAGGCGTCGAGACCGCGCGCGGCTTCATTCGCGCCAACAAGGTCGGCCTCGCCGTCGCGGGCAACACGTCGCGGCTTGCCGCTATGGCAGGCTTGCGGCTGCCGATCGAAAGCCACGTGCTGCAGGCCTTCGTGACAGAGGGGGTGAAGCCGCTGATCGACACGGTCGTGACCTTCGGCGCCGGCCACTTCTACGTGAGCCAGTCGGACAAAGGCGGGCTCGTCTTCGGCGGCGATATCGACGGCTACAACTCCTACGCCCAGCGCGGCAACCTGCCCGTCATCGAGGATGTCATGGAATCCGCCATGGCGATCTGGCCGGGCCTCGGCCGCCTGCGCGTGCTGCGGCACTGGGGCGGCATCATGGACATGTCGATGGACGGCTCGCCTATCATCGACCGAACGCCGATCGAGGGGCTCTATCTCAACGCCGGCTGGTGCTACGGCGGCTTCAAGGCGACGCCGGCCTCGGGCTGGTGCTTCGCCCACACCATCGCGCGGGGAGAGCCGCATCCGTTCAGCGCCGCCTACCGCCTCGACCGCTTCGCCACCGGCCATCTCATCGACGAGAAGGGCGTGGGCGCACAACCGAACCTGCACTGAGAACAGCCCATGCGCATCCGATGCCCCTATTGCGGTGAGCGCGACGTGCAGGAATTCACCTATCTCGGCGATGCCAGCAAGGTTCGTCCCGAAGGATCGGATGCGAACGCGGCTGCGATGATCGATTACGTCTACGTGCGCGACAACCCCGCAGGACCGCATCGCGAGTTCTGGTATCATTCTGCCGGCTGTCATGCCTGGCTCGTGGTGGTGCGCGACACGCGCACTCACGCGATCGGGGAGGCCGAGCCGGCGCGCGACGTCGCGCCGCGCCGGCGGGAAGGCGAGGTCGCGTGACGCCCTTCGTCTCCATCAAGGATGCGCGCCGCGCCGTGCAGCCGCTCCGGCTGGCCGCCGGCGGCGCGATCGACCGCTCGCAGCCCTTGCGCTTTCGTTTCGACGGCAAGGATCACCTCGGCTTTGCAGGGGACACGCTCGCCTCCGCGCTGCTCGCCAACGGCGTGCGCTTCGTGGCGCGGTCGTTCAAGTATCATCGGCCGCGCGGGGTTCTCTCCGCCGGTTGCGAAGAGCCGAATGCGCTCGTCGAGCTGCGAACGGGAGCCCGCCGCGAGCCCAACACGCGGGCGACCATCGCCGAGCTCTACGAAGGCCTCGAAGCCGCGAGCCAGAATCGCTGGCCCTCGCTGGCCTTCGATCTGCTCTCAGTCAGCGCGCCGCTGTCGCCGCTGCTGCGAGCCGGGTTCTATTACAAGACCTTCATGTGGCCGGCGAGCTTTTGGGAAAGGCTCTACGAGCCCCTCATCCGGCGCGCCGCGGGGCTCGGCAGAGCCGCATCCGACGAGGATCCCGACCATTACGAGAAGGCGATCGCCTTCTGTGACGTGCTCGTCGTCGGGGGCGGGCCGGCCGGCCTCTCGGCCGCGCTCAGCGCCGGACGCACCGGCGCGCGCGTCATCCTGTGCGATGAGGATTTTTGCCTCGGCGGGCGCCTTCTGGCCGAGCGGCGCGCGATCGACGGCCACGGCGCCGAGGAGTGGCTGCACGCGACGATCGCCGAGCTGGAAAGCCTGCCCGAGGTCCGCGTCATGCGCCGGACGACCGTGTTCGGCGTCTACGATCACGGCACCTACGGCGCGCTCGAACGCGTCAACGATCACAGGCCCGTTCCGCCGCAGCACGAGCCGCGGCAGCGCGCCTGGCGCATCGTGGCCAGGCGCGCGGTTCTCGCCGCCGGCTCGACCGAGCGGCTGATCGTCTTCAGCGGCAACGACAGGCCGGGCGTCATGCTTGCGGGAGCGGTGCGGGCCTACATCAACCGCTTCGGCGTCGCGCCGGGACGCCGGGCCGCAATCTTCACCGCCAGCGATGAC
>DASQKE010000050.1:0-2078 GCA_035630675.1 Allosphingosinicella sp. | reverse complement strand
CCGGCCGGGCCGGCCCGCCAGGAAGCGGAGGCGAGGCCGAGCGCCGCGATGACGGCGAGGGCCACCGTGCTGCCGACCACGCTGCCTTGCAGCCCGAGCCGAAAGAAACGGCGCTGGAACTCGCGGGCGATGAAGGCATCGTCGGCGCCAACATAATGCAGGATGTCGACCACCGCGCGGTTGCCCGCCATCGCCCCTTGCGTCGCGAAGGCGACCGCGAGCGCCGCGGCGATCAAGACCAGAAGCGTCAGCGCCAGACCGGCGATCACGACGGCGTCGGCCATGCGCGACAGGCGGGCGAGCCAGGCGCCGTGGTCGTCCAGCGTCGCGCCCGGCACCTCGGCGGCGAGACGCCGCCTCAGCTCGGATAAATCCGGCCGCGCCGCATCGTCGAGCTTCAGGACGACGAGCCGCGGGACGGGGAGATCGCCGAGATCGAGGCCCTTGCCGAGCCAGGGCTCGAGCGTGCGCTCGGCCTCGGCGCGGCTCGGGATCTCGGCCGCCCTGATGCCGGGCGTGCGCCGGGACAGATCGGCCACGCGCAAGAGGTCCGCTTCGATGTCCCGTTGCGGCCTCTGCCGCACCTGGACCGTGGCTTCGCGGCCGACCGCCGACCGCCACTGCGCGGAATGGGACGCGACGAGCTCGGCGCCGCCGGCGCACAAGGCCGCGAGGAAGGTCAGGATGGCGATCACGCCGACCAGAGCACGGCTGGCCGCGGATTGCACCGGGACCAGGGGTGCGTGCCCCTTGAGCAGGGCCGCGCTCGCCGCCGCCGGCGGCGCCGCTGCGGGCGGCTCGCGCTGGGCCCGGGGCGCCGCCCGGGACGCGCTCGCCCGTCTACTCATCGATGTGCAGCCGGCCCTCGCCGAGCACGAGGCGGCGGGCGTCGAGCTGGTCCATGAGGGCGAGGTCGTGGGTCGCCAGCACCACCGAGGTGCCGAGCCGGTTCAACTCGATGAACAAGCGCAGCAGCCGCCGCGCCAAGGAGGGGTCGACATTGCCGGTCGGCTCGTCGGCCAGAAGCAGGTCCGGACGCACGATCAAGGCTCTGGCGAGGGCGGCGCGCTGCTTCTCGCCGCCGGACAGCACCGGCGGCAGCACGTGCATGCGCTCGCCGAGGCCGACCCAGCGCAGGATTTCGATCACCTCGCCGCGATAGCTCGCCTCCTCGCGCCCCTGCGCGCGTAAGGGCAGGGCCACGTTCTCGAAGGTGGTCAGGTGGTCGAGAAGCCGAAAATCCTGGAAGACGACGCCCATCCGCCGGCGCAGCTTGGTCAAGGTCTTGCGCGAGATGCGGCTCGCCTCCTCGCCGAACACGGACACGAGGCCGCGGCTCGGCCGCACCGACATCAGGATGAGGCGCAGAAGGGTTGTCTTGCCGGCGCCCGAGGGGCCGGTCAGGAACTGGAACGAGCCCGGCGCGATAGCGAAGGTCAGGTCGCGGAGAACCTCGGCGTCCATGCCATAGCGGATGCCGACGTTCTCGAAGCGCACGACTGAGGCATCGGGCCACGCCCTGGTGCGGTTGACGACCTTCACGACCCCTTAACCAAGTGCATCGAGGAATACGCTTTGGCGGGCCGCATGCTGCCCGCCCGGCTGATTCGCCATGCTCATCGTCTGTCCGTCCTGCGCAAGCGAGTACATGATCGATCCGGGGCGGCTCGGAGGCGAAGGCCGCACTGTCCGCTGCGCCGGTTGCAAGTCAACCTGGTTCGTGACGGCAGCGGGGGAGGAACCGGAGGCGGCCGACGCTGAGGCCGGCGAGATTGCGCCGGACGCGTCCGACGCCGATGCCGCCGAAAACGCCGCACGCCTTGCGGACCAGCCGGAATCTCCGGGCGAGCCGAGCGTCGAGACGGAGCCGGACGGGCAGGACGCCTGGACGCCGGCGCCGCCGGCCCCTCGGGAGCTGGCCGGCAGCGCGCGCGCGTCGCGCCTGTCGGCCCTGGCCGGTGCATCGCTCGCGCTCCTCGTCTGCCTCGCGCTGGCCGCCGCCGTCTGGGGACGCGGAGCGGTCGTGCGCGTGGCTCCCGCGACGGCGGCGCTGTATGCCGGCATCGGGCTGCCGGTCA
>DASQKE010000049.1:0-3711 GCA_035630675.1 Allosphingosinicella sp. | reverse complement strand
CGCGGCGAAGCGTGTCGTCGGCCATGTGACGCGGACTCCTCTGCTCCGGGCCGAGCATGGGGGCGCGCCCTTCCTGGTCAAGGCCGAATGCCTGCAGCAAGGGGGCAGCTTCAAGCTGCGCGGCGCCACCAACCGGCTCCTGCAGCTCTCGGAAGGGGAGCGCCGGCGCGGCGTCGTCGCCTTCTCGTCCGGCAACCATGCGCAGGGCGTCGCTCTGGCGGCCAGGCGGCTCGGCATCGAGGCGGTGATCGTGATGCCGGCCGACGCCCCGCGGGTGAAGCTCGCCGCCACCGAGGCTGCCGGCGCAACGATCGTCCTCTACGACCGCGCCCGGGAAAGCCGCGAGGAGATCGGCGCCCGGCTCGCGGCGGAGCGCGGCGCGATCCTGGTCCCGTCGTTCGACGATGTCGACGTGATCGAAGGGCAGGGAAGCGTGGGGGTCGAGATCCGTGAGCAGCTCGGCGCCGCGACGGACAAGGTGATCATTCCCTGCGGGGGCGGCGGGCTCGCCTCGGGCATCGCGCTGGCGCTGCCGGAGGCGGAGCTGGTATTGGTCGAGCCGGAAGGGTGGGACGATATGGGGCGCTCCTTGAGAGGAGGCGAGATCGTGCCGGTCGGGCCCGATGCGCCGCCGACCCGGTGCGACGCGCTCCAGACCCTGCGCGTCTCGCCGCTCACCTTCGGTGTGCTCAGCGCGCGCGGCGCCGGGGCCGTCGCGGTGAGCGAGGGGGAGGTCGAGCAGGCGATGGCGTTCGCGATGCGGCAGCTCCGGATCGTCGCCGAGCCGGGTGGCGCGGTGGCGCTGGCGGCGGCGCTCGCGGGCAAAGCGGGGCTGCTCAGCGAGCGGACGGTGGTCGTCGTCTCCGGCGGGAACGTCGACCCGGCGCTCTACGCGGACATAATCGCGCGCTCGGCCGGGCGATGAGCGGCCCCGGCGCGACCTTCCTTTCGATCCTGATGATCGTCGCCGTCCTGCTCGCGGCGGGCGGCGTCTGGATGATCGCGAAGCGCCGCGATGCGACCAGGGGCGTGCTGATGCTGATCGCCGCGGCGGTCATGATCGGCAACGTGCTGGTCTGGACCTTGTAGGCCGCGGCGCACTAATATCGGCTCATGCCGACCGCAGCCCAGCTCCTGCTCGCAACTGCCCTGGTGCAGCCGGGGCCGGCGTCCGGAGAGAGGGTCGAGCCCCACACGTGCGGCGTGGCCCTGGAAATCGACGGTCTCAGCGGAGGCCTGTTGCGCCACTTCTATCCCGGTCAGCCCGACGACTTCTATCTTATCCAGCTTCAAAACCCCCAGGTGCCGGGCAGCGGGCCGTTCGCGACCTGGCAGATCGACGACCGGCCGCCGGCGCGGCCCCGCGTCTACGGCTACCAAGTCGGACGCCCCGAGGCCGTGGTGTTCCGGCAGGGCCCGGACTCGGTGAGCTTCGGGATGGTCGAGCATGGCGAGGTGCGCGACGGCCCGATCTGGGTGCGGATGTACGGCGACGGCGCTTATGCCGGCACCTTCCTCGCACAGACCGCCCGCCGGACCCGCAGGCAGCACCGGCTCGGTGCCCGCGCGGTCTCGGTGCATGTGTCGCAGCTGCACCAATCGACCGTCGTCGCAAATCTCGCCGGGGCCCTGGAGTGGCGCGCCGTGCTCGTCGATTCTTCGGGGCGCGAGCTCGGCTCGAAGACGGTGCGTGTCCCGGGTCGGGCACAGGTCGAGGCGGAATTCATTCGCGCGAGAGCGGAGCTGCTGAGGCATCGCGACGACTATCTGGCCAATCCGGAACGCGCGGCCGTGGAGGGCCCGTGCCAGCGGATACCGAGCGACGAGGAAACGATCTAGCCGACCCTAGCGGATCGGGCAGCCGGGGCTGAGACGGTAATCGAGATAGTCGTCGACCGCCTTCATCAGGAGCGGCATCTCCTGGACGAAGAAGTGGTTCGCGCCCGGGATCGTCTTGTGGTCGATGGTGATGTGGCGCTGGGTGCGAAGCTTGTCGACGAGCTTCTGGACGGCGGGCGGATTGACCACCTCGTCGCCCTCGCCCTGAATGATGATGCCCGAGGAGGGGCAGGGGGCGAGGAAGCTGAAATCGTACATGTTGGCCGGCGGCGCGATCGAGATGAAGCCGCGCACCTCGGGCCGGCGCATCAGCAGCTGCATGCCGATCCAGGCGCCGAAGCTGAAGCCGCCGATCCAGGTCGATTCGGCCTCGGGGTGGATCGACTGCACCCAATCGAGCGCGGAAGCGGCGTCGGAAAGCTCGCCGATGCCGTTGTCGAACACGCCCTGGCTCTTGCCGACGCCGCGGAAGTTGAAGCGCAGGGTCGCGAAGCCGCGGCGCAGGAAGGTCTTGTAGAGCGCCTGGACGATCGCATTGTTCATCGTGCCCCCGCCCTGCGGATGCGGGTGGAGGATCAGGGCGACCGGCGCGCGCGGGCGCTGGCCGGGACTGAAACGGCCTTCGAGACGGCCTTCGGGTCCTGGGAAGATGACTTCGGGCATTGCACCTTGGGGGATGTTGGCATCAAAGGGGCGGGCGAGGGATGACCCTCGGCCGGCGCGGTCTATATAGGCCCCGCGCCGCCGAGCGCAATTTATAAGGGAATGCCGCGCCTTGGCCCGCATCTATCTTGACCATGCCTCGACGACGCCGATCCTGTCGCTAGCCCGGGACGCGATGGCGGCCGCCTGCGCAAGCTGGGCCAACCCCTCCTCGCCGCACGCCGAGGGGAGGGCGGTGCGAACGCAGCTCGAGGGGGCACGGCGCCGGATCGCGGCCGCATTGGGCTGGAGCGGCACCCTCGTCTTCACCTCGGGCGCGACCGAGGCGATCGAGATCGTGATGCGCCGGGCCAAGGCGGGCGATCGCCTGGTCTCCGCGATCGAGCATCCGGCGGTGCTGAGAAGCGCGCCCGACGCGCGACAGGTGTCCGCGGGGCCGGACGGGGCGGTCGACCTCGCGGACCTCGATGCGGCGCTGGCGGGCGCGGATCTGCCGCTGGTCGCGGTCCAGTCGGTCAACAACGAGACGGGCGTTCTCCAGCCGGTGGCCGACGCGGCGGAGCGGGTCCGCGCGGCCGGCGGCCTGCTGCTCTGCGACTGTGCGCAAAGCGCGGCCAAGCTGCCGCTTCCGGATGCCGATTTCATCGTTGTCGCGGCGCATAAATTCGGCGGCCCGCCGGGTGTCGGCGCTCTGCTGATCCGTGACCCGGCGAGCCTCGAGGCGGTCGGCGGGCAGGAGGGCGGCTACCGCCCCGGGACGCCGCCGGTGCCGCTGATCGCCGGCTTCGCTGCCGCCGCCGAGGCGGACCATGGCTGGTACCAAGAAACCGAGCGCCTGCGGGGTCGGCTCGACGAGGGGATTCGCGCGGCCGGCGGCGAAGTCGTCGCCGACGCCTCGCCGCGGATCGCGACCATCGCCGCCTATCGCATGCCGGGCGTCACCGGCGCCGCGCAGATGATGCGGCTCGATCTCGCCGGCATCGCCGTCTCCGCGGGCAGCGCCTGCTCGTCGGGCAGCCAGAAGACCAGCCATGTGCTGGCCGCGATGGGCTGGAGCGAGGAGCGGGCCCGCGACGTGATCCGGGTGAGCTTCGGCCCCGAGACCGACGCGGCCGCGATCGACGCCTTGCTCGCCGAGTGGCGGACGCTCGCGGGCAAGCGCCGCGCCGCGTGAGCGCGCTCTTCTACCTCGACTATCAGGCGACGACG
>DASQKE010000048.1:0-2822 GCA_035630675.1 Allosphingosinicella sp. | reverse complement strand
CGGATCGGCGGGCGCCGGGACAAGCGACGGCCGCCCACGAGACGACGGGGCGCTCCCGGCAGCTCCGGCGGAGCCGGGCCCCGGGGCGGCGCCGGGGACAGGCTCCTGCGACAGCGTGACCCCGCCGCCGCGGCTGTCGGGAAAGGCGGGCTTCGCCTGCGACGGTTCCCCCGGTGCGGTCAGCGGCGCCGTTTCAACCGGCGCGGGGCGCGGCACCCCCGAGCCTCCCGCCGACGCCAGGCCGGACCCGAGCACGAGAGCAAGGCCGATGAGGAAGGTGGCGCGGCAAATCATGGGGCCCATCGCGATTCAACGCTCAGTCGGACCATAAGCTCCGCCGAAAACGGCAGCGAGGCGGCAACGCGCCCCGACTCGCGCTTTCAACCGTTTTCGCCCATATAGCGCCCGCTGCCGAAGAGAATGCCCGTGAGCGCCCTCGCCAACCGCCGCTTCCTGAAGATGAACGGCCTCGGCAACGAGATCGTTGTCGTTGATCTGCGCGGCGCGGCGGGCCGCGTCTCCGCCGAGGACGTGCGCGCCGTCGCCGCCGACCGGCGCTCGCGCTTCGACCAGCTCATGACCATCCACGAGCCGCGCGCGCCCGGCGCCGACGCGTCTCTGCGCATCTACAACACGGACGGCTCCGAATCCGGCGCCTGCGGCAACGGCACGCGCTGCGTCGCATGGGCTCTTTCGGACGATCCGCTCATGGCGCGCCCGGTCGGCGAAAGCCTCCTGCTCGAGACGAAGGCCGGTCTCCTGGCGGTGACCCGCGTGTCGGAGCGCGCCTTTACCGTCGACATGGGCGCACCGCGCTTGCGCTGGGACGAGATCCCCTTGCGCGAACCCTTCGCGGATACCCGCTACATCGAATTGCAGATCGGTCCGATCGATGCGCCGATCCTGCACTCGCCCTCGGCGGTCAGCATGGGCAACCCGCATGCGGTGTTCTGGGTGGACGATGTCGATGCCTACGACCTCGCCCGCATCGGACCGCTGCTCGAGAACCACCCGATCTTCCCCGAGCGCGCCAACATCTCGCTCGCGCAGGTGAAGAGCCGGGAGCACATCGTCCTGCGCGTCTGGGAGCGGGGCGCCGGGTTGACGCGGGCCTGCGGGTCGGCGGCCTGCGCCGCCCTCGTCGCAGCGGCGCGCAAGAAGCTGACCGGGCGGACTGCGACCGTGACGCTTCCCGGCGGCGACCTCGTCATCGCCTGGCGCGAGAGCGATGATCATGTGCTCATGACCGGTCCGGTCGAGCTCGAGCACGAAGGCACGCTCCGCCCCGAGCTGTTCGCCGGAGCCGCCTGATGGCGCGCCCGCCTGTCATGCCTGACCGGAGCGCCGCGACGGAGCGCCTATCTGTCATCCCCGGCCGAAGCGGCGAAGCCGCGGAGGGGAAGGGGATTCAGGAGCTGCCGGCGCTTCTGGATGCCCTTCCCTCGCCTCCGCGGAGTTTATCGTCGGACCGGCCAAAGGCCGGACCCGATGGCTCCGGCTCGCCGGAGATGACAACCTTGACGCCCGCGGGTGTCGAGGTTGTCACCTTCGGCTGCCGGCTCAACGCTTATGAATCGGAGACCATGCAGCGCCACGCCGAGGCCGCCGGCCACCGCGGCCTCGTTGTCGTCAACACCTGCGCGGTGACGGCCGAGGCGACGCGGCAGGCTCGGCAGGCGATCCGCAGGATCGCCTGCGACAGGCCGGATGCCCGTATCGTCGTCACCGGCTGCGCGGCGCAGATAGAGCCGCAGCGTTTCGCGGCCATGCCGGAGGTGGCGCTCGTCGTCGGCAATGACGAGAAGACCAAGGCCGAGACCTGGACCGGGCTCGACGCTTTCGGTCTCGGATCCGGCGAGAAGATCCGCGTCAACGACATCATGACCGTGCGCGAGACCGCCCTTCACCTGATCGACGGGCTGCGCGGCCGCACGCGCGCCTTCGTGCAGGTGCAGAACGGCTGCGACCACCGCTGCACGTTCTGCATCATCCCGTTCGGGCGCGGCAACGCGCGCTCGGTGCCGATGGGCGCCGTGGTCGAGCAGATGCGCGCGCTCGTCGAGCACGGCGTCCGCGAGGCGGTGCTGACCGGCGTCGACATCACGAGCTACGGCCGGGACCTGCCCGGCGCGCCGAAGCTCGGCACCTTGGTCAAGAGCATCCTCCGGCACGTGCCGGAGCTGGAGCGCCTGCGCATCTCGTCGATCGACTCGGTCGAGGCCGATCGGGATCTCGTCGATGCGTTCGCCGAGGAGGCGCGGCTCATGCCGCATCTGCATCTTTCGTTGCAGGCCGGCGACGACCTCGTGCTGAAGCGCATGAAGCGCCGGCACCTGCGCGCCGACGCCATCCGCTTTTGCGAAGAGCTGCGGCGCCTGCGTCCCGACGTCGTCTTCGGCGCCGACATCATCGCCGGCTTCCCGACGGAGACGGAGGAGATGTTCGCGCGCTCCCTCGACCTCGTCGAGGAATGCAGGCTGACGCATCTCCACGTGTTCCCGTTTTCGCCGCGCCCGGGCACCCCGGCCGCGCGCATGCCGCCGGTGGCGCGCGAGGTGGTGAAGGAGCGCGCGCGGCGCCTCCGCGGCAAGGGCGCGGCGGCACTCCGCGCCCATCTCGCGGCCGAGGTCGGCGCCGTCCGGCGCGTGCTGACGGAAACGGACAGCCTCGGCCGCACCGAGGGATTTACGCTCGTGCGCTTCGCGCTTCCGGTGCGCCCCGGCGACATCCTCGAGGCGACCATTGCCGGCCATGACGGGCACGAGCTGATCGCGGCGTGACCGGAGCCTCCGACGGAAGCGACCTCACGGTCGCTGCATGGC
>DASQKE010000047.1:0-8120 GCA_035630675.1 Allosphingosinicella sp. | reverse complement strand
GTCGGCGGCGCGGACCCGGATCATCTGGCCGAGGTCGTCGCGGCGGATCAGCTCCTGATAGGAGGGCAATTGGCTGATCGCGACGGCCACCGCGACCACCAGTGCCACGGTCGCGACCACGAGCGAATAAAGGGCGACCTTGAGGCTGTTGACGAGGATGCGGCGCGCGCGCGACGGAGGGACGGTGGCCATCGGGGGCTAGCGATAGGGCGACGGGATCATGGCCACAAGAAGCAGCAATCGAAGTTAACAGCTGCTTAGCGGTCGCAGCGAGGGCGGCTAACCGGGCTTCGACAGGCTCAGGCCTAGCGGGAGTGCTCTCCACCGCTAGCCCTGAGCCTGTCGAAGCCTGTCCCGAGCGACGCCGCAGGCGGCGTCGAGGGGGGCGGTTTATGGCGCACCCCCAAAGTTGGCTGGCGCAACTTTGGCTGTCATAGCGCCTCGCCATGGCGCTCTATCCGCTCGTCCGCCCAATTGTCTTCGCGCTCAGCGCGGAGCGGGCGCACCGGCTGACGATCCGAGCGCTGAAGCTGCTCCCGCCGGGCCTTCCCGCCGCGCCCGATCCGGCGCTCGCCGTCCGCGTCGCCGGCCTGGATTTCCCGAACCCTGTCGGCCTCGCCGCCGGGTTCGACAAGGACGCCGAGGCGTTCGCGCAGATGCTCGGCTTCGGTTTCGGCTTCGTCGAGGTCGGTACGCTGACGCCGCGTCCCCAGGCCGGGAACCCGCGTCCGCGCCTGTTCCGGCTCGCGCAAGACCGCGCCGTGATCAACCGGATGGGCTTCAACAATGAAGGCCTGGACGCCGCCCGCACGCGGCTGTCGCGGCGCCGGCGCGGCGGCCTCGTCGGCGTCAATATCGGCGCCAACAAGGACAGCGAGGACCGGATCGCCGACTATGTGGCGGGGGTGGAGGCGATGGGGCCTCTCGCCGACTATCTGACGCTCAACGTCTCGTCGCCCAACACGCCGGGCCTGCGCGGTCTCCAGGATCGCGGCGCGCTCGACGCGCTGCTCGCCGCCCTGCCGCGAGGCGGCCCGCCGCTCTTCCTCAAGGTGGCGCCGGACCTCGAACCGGACGAAGTGGACGCAATCGCCCGGGTCGCGCTCGACCGGGGCGTCGCTGCGCTGATCGTCGCCAACACCACTTTGAGCCGCCCGGTCTTGGCCGGCCGCCACCGCGGCGAGGCGGGCGGGCTCTCCGGGGCGCCGCTCAAGGCGCTGGCGCTGGAGCGCCTGCGCGACTTCCGCCGCGCCAGCGGCGGGGCGCTGCCGCTGATCGCGGCCGGCGGGATCGAAAACGGCGTCGACGCCTGGGACCGGATCCGCGCGGGTGCGAGCCTGGTCCAGCTCTATACGGCTCTGGTCTATGAAGGCCCCGGCCTCGCCCGCCGGATCAACGCCGAGCTGAAGCGGCTGGCAGCGATCGAGGGCTTCGCGAGCGTCTCGGCAGCGATCGGCGCCGGGCCCTGAGGCGGAACCAATCGCAAGGGCGGTCTTTGTCTTCCCTCGGGAGACGCACGATGCCGAGAGACCTGATCAAGACCTTCACCTATCTCGCCATCCACCTCACCGTCGCCTTCTCGGTCGGCTATGCGCTGACCGGCTCGATGACCATCGCCGGCGGCTTCGCCTTGATCGAGCCCTGCCTCAACGCGGTCGCCTTCTTCTTCCACGAAAAGGCCTGGAACGGCCGGCTGCGGCTGTTCGGCTGGGGCCGCCGCGTCGGCACGGCCTAGCGCGCCGCTTCCACCCTCACCACGCCTTCGCGGCGCGCGTCGGCGCCGCCCTCGAAGCGGCTGCGGGCGACATAGACTCCGTGCAGCCCCGAATCCTCGCCCGCGCCGGCCTGGACGGCGACTCCGCGCGCTCGCAAAGCGGCGACCAGACCGGCCGGGAAGCGATCGACTTCGCCGGTGAAACTGGCGCCGCGCGCGACGAGGTTGGGAAGCGCGATCGCCTCCTGCATCGGCAGGCCCCAATCGATCAGCCCGACCAGGGCCTTGGCGATATAAGCGAGGATCGCATTGCCGCCGGGCGAGCCGATCGCCCCGGCGAAGGCGCGGTCCGGCCCCAGCAGGATCACCGGCGTCATCGACGAGCGCGGCCTCTTGCCCGGAGCGACCGCGTTCGCCGCCGGCCGCCCCTGGGCATCGCGCGGCTGGAAGGAGAAATCGGTCATCTCGTTGTTGAGGAAGAAGCCGTCGACCATCCGGCCCGAGCCGAAGATCGATTCGACGGTCGCCGTCATCGAAACGACATTGCCCAAAGCGTCGCCGACGACGAAATGCGTGGTCCCGGCCGGCTCCAGCGTCGCGTCGCGCGCCGCCGAGGGAGCGCCGGGCGGCGTGCCGGGCAAAGGCGGCGACGCGGCACGTTCGCCGATCAGCCGCGCGCGTCCAGCGACATAAGAGGGGTCGAGCAGCCCGGCGACCGGCACTGCGACGTCGCCGACATAACGGTCGCGATCGGCGTACATCAGCCGGCTCGCCTCGGCGAACAGGAACCAGGCCTGGGCGTCGCCCGGCCCGCGCGCCGCGATATCGGTCCGCTCGAGGATCGCCATCAGCTGGAGGAGACCGACGCCGCTCGACGGCGGCGGCGGGACGCAGATCAAGGTGACGCGGTAGGTCCGGCAGACCGGCTCGCGCTTGACCGGCCGGTAGCCGGCGAGATCCTCGAGACTCATCGCGCCGGGGCGCGGGCCGGCGCCGACACGGGCGACGATCCGCGCGGCGGTCGCGCCGCGGTGGAGCGCGTCGGGGCCTTCGGCGGCGAGGCGGCGCAGGAACTCGGCATAAGCGGGATTGCGCAGCCGGTCGCCGGCGTCGAGCAAAGTGCCGTCGGCCTCGGCGAAATAAGCGCGCACGTCGGGCGCCGACAATTGCGGGTAGGGGGCGCCGAGGAAGCGTCCCAGGCGGGGGCTGACGATGAAGCCTTCGCGCGCGGTGCGCTCGGCGTCGCCGAACAGGTCGGCCCAGGCGAGGCGGCCATGCTCGCGATGGGCGAGCTCCAGCATGCGCAGGACGCCGGGCACGCCGGTGGCGCGGCCGCTCAGCACCGCCTGGCCGAAGGGGATCGGCTCGCCATTGTCGCCGAGGAACATGTCGGGGGTCGCACCGGCCGGCGCCGTCTCGCGGCCGTCATAGACGGAGACGCTGCGCGTCCGCGCGTCGTAATGGGTCATGAAGGCGCCGCCGCCGACGCCGGAGCTTTGCGGCTCGACCAGGGACAGCATCGCCTCGACCGCGATCGCCGCGTCGATCGCGCTGCCGCCGCGCCGCAACACGTTCATGCCGGCCTCGGCGGCAAGCGGGTTCGCGGCGGTGACGAAGATCCGGTTCGGCGCCGCCGGCGCCGCTGCGCGCGGCGCGGTCGCGCAGCCGGCGAGCGAGGCTGCGACCATCAGCCCAAGGATTCGCCCGATCACATGCACCGCCTTCGCTGTTGGTCCCCGGGCTGCCCTAGCCAACGCTCCTCCGGCCGTCCACGGCCCGATCGAGCGTGGCGCGGCCGTTCCAATCCGCTAAGAAGCCTGTCTCCGAGCACCAGAAGGCGCCGGATCGTGGGGTGGCCTGGGGAGGATGATGCGGCAACTCGAACATTTCCCGAATCTCGTCACCATGTTCTTCGTCCGCGCCCGCGAGAAGGGCGACGCGCCCTTCCTGTGGACGAAGAGCGGCGGCGAATGGCGCGCGACCAGCTGGCGCGAGGCGGCCGGGGACGTGGCGCGGCTGGCGGCGGCGCTCCGGCGCCTCGGCCTCGAGCGCGGCGACCGGGTGATGCTGGTCTCCGAGAACCGGCCCGAATGGCTGATCGCGGACTTCGCGATCATGGCCGCCGGCTGCGTCACCGTGCCCGCCTACGTCACCAACACCGAGCGCGACCACCAGCATATCCTCGACGACAGCGGCGCCCGCGCCGTCATCGTCTCGACCCAGAAGCTGGCGCGCGCGCTTCTGCCGGCCGCGCACCGCAGCTCCGCCTGCGAGCATGTCGTCGCGATCGAGCCGATCCGCGCCGGCCAGGGAAGCGCCGTCCAGGTCCATGACTGGCGCCCCCTGATCGACGCCGAGACGGCCGAGGTCGAGGCCTGCGCCGCGGCGGCCACCTTCAAACGCGACGACCTCGCCTGCATCATCTACACGTCGGGCACCGGCGGCGCGCCGCGCGGCGTGATGCAGCATCACGGCGCCATCCTCCACAATGTCGAGGGCTGCGTAACCATCGTCTCCGAGGATTATGGCTGGGGGGACGAGTCGTTCCTGTCCTTCCTCCCCGCGAGCCACGCCTTCGAGCATAGCGGCGGCCAGATGTTCCCGGTCGGCCTCGGCGCGCAAATCTATTATTCGGAAGGCCTGGAGAAGCTCGCCGCCAACATCGAGGAGGTGAAGCCGACGATCATGACGGTGGTGCCGCGCCTGTTCGACGTGCTGCGCCAGCGCATCCTCAAGAATGTCGAGAAGCAGAGCAAGGTCGGCCGCTATCTGATGAAGCGCGCGCTCGAGATCGGCGCCCGCCAATATGAGGGGCGCACGCCGCTCTGGGACAGGCCGATGGACCTGATCCTCGACCGCACCCTCAGGCCCAAGGTCGCCGCGCGCTTCGGCGGCCGGCTGAAGGCGATGGTGTCGGGCGGCGCGCCGCTCAACCCGGAGGTCGGCATCTTCTTCCATTCGCTGCGCCTCACCATCCTCCAGGGCTACGGACAGACCGAATCGGCGCCGGTGATCAGCTGCAACCGGCCGAGCGCGGGCGTCAGGATGGACACGGTCGGGCCGCCGCTCAAGAATACCGAGGTCAGGATCGCCGAGGACGGCGAGATCCTCGCCCGCGGCGAGAACGTCATGCACGGTTACTGGCGCAATCCGTCGCTGAGCGAGAAGACGGTGATCGACGGCTGGCTCCACACCGGCGACATCGGCCATCTCGACGAGGGCGGGCGGATCGTCATCACCGACCGCAAGAAGGATATCATCGTGCTCGACAAGGGCGACAATGTCGCGCCGCAGCGGGTCGAGGGCATGCTGACGCTGCAGAGCGAGATCCTGCAGGCGATGGTGACCGGCGACAGGCGGCCCTACATCGTCGGCCTGATCGTCCCCGATCCGGACTGGACCAGGGAATGGGCGGCCGCGAACTTCAAGCCCGGCGCGGCGCCCGATGCCCTGCGCGACGATGCGGACTATGTGAAGGCGATCGGCGCCGCCGTGGACCGGGTCAATGCCGGCCTGTCGGTGACCGAGAAGGTGCGACGCTTCATCATCGCCGACGCTCCGTTCTCGGTCGAGAACGAGCAGCTCACCCCCTCGATCAAGATCAGGCGCCACGTCATCCGGGAGGCCTATGGCGAACGGCTGGACGCGCTCTACCGGAAGTGAGGCCCACTCCGTTCGTCCAGAGTAGGGACCGAGTAGGCGAAGCCGTAACGAGGGCCCGTATCGAAGGACCGTCCGTGCAGATCCTTCGATACGCCGTCTCGACTTCGCTCGACGGCTACTCAGGACGAACGGGATGCTGTCACCCCGCGCGCCGCCAGGGCGTAAACGCGCCCAAGGTGCAGCCGCCGAATTCGATGCCGTTCTGCGGATCGAAGATGCGGATGAGCTCGCCCGAGCACAGGCTGGTGCCGATCGAGCGGTTGCGGATCGCGTGCCAGGCGAGGATGCGCGGGCAGGCGCTCCGCGTCCGGTTCACGTAAAGGACGTTGCCTGGGCCGTCGAACAGGATCGTGTCCGGCCCCGCGCCGCGGGTGTTGCGGACGTCCTGGCGCCGCACGCAGCTCACCGGAGCGCCGGCGACCCGTCCGGCGAGCGCTTCGGAGAGAACGGAATCCTCGGCGGCGCCGACCTCCGCCGGCCGGTCCGCGGCGACCGCGCAGGCCGAAAGGCCGGCGGCGGCGAGCAGGATCGCGAATCTCATGTCTCTCTCCTCTGGCCGGCTGAACGCTTCAGCCGCGGAAGCTATCCTTCCAGGCCCGCCGCTCGCCGAGCTCGGCGGCCGAGCGCGCGCGCATGAACGGGTTGGTGGCGAGCTCGAGCGCGATGGTCGTCGGCAGCGTGACCTCGCCCCGCCCGCGCGCCGCCTCGACCTCGCCCAGCCGCGCCGCCACGGCCGCATTGTCCGGCTCGGCCGCGAGCGCGAACCGGCCGTTGGCGAGCGTATATTCGTGCCCGCAATAGATGCGCGTCTCCGGCGGCAGAGCGGCGAGGCGCTGCAGGCTGGCGTGCATCTGCGCGGCGTCGCCCTCGAACAGGCGGCCGCAGCCCATCGCGAACAAGGTGTCGCCGACGAAGGCGGCCTGCTCGGCGGGCAGATGGAAGGCGACGTGACCCGCGGTGTGGGCGGGGATGTCGATCAGCTCCGCCTCGATAGCGCCGATCCGCGCGCGGTCGCCGCCGGCGACGATGCGATCCATCCTCGACACCTTCTCGGCCTCGGCCGGGCCGGTGATGGCGCAGCCCGTCGCGGCGCGGATCGCGTCGTTGCCGCCGGTATGGTCCGGATGCCAGTGGGTGTTCCAGACCTGGCTGATGCGCCAGCCGCGCGCCGCCGCGGCCGCCAGCACCGGATCCGCGACCGACGGATCGACCGCCACCGTCTCGCCCGACACGGGCTCGTGGACCAGCCAGACATAATTGTCCGAAAGAACGGGAACGGGAACGATCTCGAGCATCACCAATGCCCCGTGTTCGGCATCGAGGCCCAGGGCTCCTCGGGCGGCAGAGCGGGTCCCTCTTGGAGAAGCTCGATCGAGATGGCGTCGGGCGTGCGGACGAAGGCCATGCGGCCGTCACGCGGGGGACGATTGATGGTTACGCCGCCGTCCGCCAGCCGCCGGCACGTCGCATAGATGTCCTCGACGCGGTAGGCGACGTGGCCGAAATTGCGGCCCTCGCCATAGCCCTCTTCGTCCCAATTGTGGGTGAGCTCGATCTGCGCCCCCTCGTCGCCCGGGGCGGCGAGGAAGATCAGGCTGAACCGGCCCTGCTCATCGTCCCTGCGCCGCACCTCCCGAAGCCCGAGCAGCTCGAAGAAGCGGATCGTCGCGGCGGGGTCGGAAACCCGGATCATCGTGTGGAGATATTTCAACGTCTTGTCCTCAACTCGTCGTCGTAAATGCACGGTTCATCGACAGAAGCCGATTTCTTGCGCGGCGCTCGGCCTCTGCCGAGTCGGCAGGAGCAGGGAGCATTATCATGACCGTCGGCCCCGCAACCACTCGCAACCGCATTCTGATCGCCGCTTTCATCCTCGCCATCGGCGTGATCGTCGGCGGCTATCTGCTCGGCGACGGCATCCGCCGCGCGCGCATGGCCGACCGCGCGGTCACCGTGCGCGGGCTGGCCGAGCGCAACGTCACCGCCGATCTCGCCAGCTGGACCATCGTCATCTCCCGCCAGGCGACCGAGCTTGCCGAAGCGCAGACCGGCGTCGATCGCGACACCCGCACCGTCGCCGCCTTTTTCGGGCGGATGGGCTTCCGGCCGCAGGACCTCAGCGATGCCGGCGCGACGGTGAGCCAGTTCTACGACAGCAATCGCGGCCAGAACAGCGTCACGGTCCGCCGCCAGATGCAGCTTCGGACCACCGACGTCGGGAGAGCGCGCAATGCCTTCGGGCGCCAGTTCGAGCTGATCCGCGACGGCGTCGCGATCGATGAGGCCTCGTCGATGGTCTACAGCTTCACCCGGCTGAACGACATCAAGCCCGAGATGATCGCCGCCGCGACTCGCGACGCCCGCCGCGGCGCCGAGCAGTTCGCCCGCGATTCAGGCTCGGCGGTGCGCGGCATCCGCTCGGCGACCCAAGGCTATTTCTCGGTCAGCGCGCGCGACGGCGACGACAATGAAGGCTCGGGCCGCGACTCGCCCTTCCAGAAGGTCCGCGTCGTCACCACGATCGACTTCTACCTGGGCTGAGCGGCTGTGAACCGGAGGGCGGAAGGCTCCGAGCCGGGGAAGCGGCGCCGGACCCCCGGAGTCCGGAGCCCTTTGGCCCCCGTCAGGCTGCGCCTGTTCCCCCTCCCCACGCGGCCGCATGGGGAGAGGCGCCCGGGCCGCCTTCATGTCAATTTCACGATGTCAAAGAGCCGTGCCGAGCCGCGACTCGACAGCAGCCATT
>DASQKE010000046.1:0-2106 GCA_035630675.1 Allosphingosinicella sp. | reverse complement strand
TGCGAGAATAAAAAACCGCCCGGTTTTGCCGGGCGGTTTCTCCGTCTCAAAATCGCTATCGCCTACTCGCCGCTGCCGAAACGCCGCGACCACCAGCCGGCCTTGCGCGGCTGGGTGTCGGTGGTCGTGTCCGTCGTCGTCTCGGCGGCGGTCTGGGCCGGGGCAGATACCGGCGGCTCAGGCGGGCTGTGAACGACGGGCGCCGGTGCGGCGGGCTGCGTATTGACCAGGAAACTGACCTTCTCGCGCACGGTCGAACGCCGGCGCGCGGCGGCGCGTTCGGATTCCTGGGCGGTCTCCTCGGGAGCCGAATTCGGCGTCGGCTCGGGCGGATGACGCTCCGCATATTGCGGTTCGGCCCCTGCCACCGGCTCGGGCTGGTATGCTGTCGGCTCGGGTTTATGCTCCGGCTCGGCTTGATGCTCCGGCACCACCTGGTGCTCGGGCGCGGGCTGGTGCTCCGGCGCCGATTGGTACGCCACCGCCGGCAACGGCTCGGCGGAATAGCCGTCGAAATCGGCCACCGCGCTGGTTACTTCGGGCGCCGACCGCGGCCCCAGTTCGTCGGCGATCGATCCGACCAGCCCATCTTCCGGACCGCCGCGCCGGCGGCGCCCGCCGCGTCGTCCGCGGCGGCGGGGACGCCGCTCGCCATTGGGTCCCTGGTCGGCGCGGGCCACGCCGGGCTGTTCCTCGGATTCGTCCTCGTCGCCATCGCCCTCATCGGCAATGGCGGCGACGGCAACCTGATCCGGCGCAAGCCGCGGCGCGTCATTGCTGTCGCGTGCGGGGCCGCCTTCGCGCGGCTCGCCGGGACGGCCACGCCGCCGCCGCCGCCGCTTGCGCTTGTGACCCTCGCCATCGGTTTCGCCGCCGGCTTCTTCGGCGCCGGCGGATTCCTCGGTCAGCCCTTCGGTCTCGTCGGTTTCCACTTCCGATTCGACTTCGACGTCGAACGCCTCTTCCTCGTCATAGGCTTCCTCGACCTGGGACGGGAAGGCGGCAACCTGCGCCGCCAACAGCGCCTTGGCCGCTTCCAACGTATGCACCTGCTCGCCGCGGTCGATGACGAACGACTGCTGGGCGCTGACGGTGGCGTCGGCGATCACCGCCAGCGTCACCTTGAAGGAGTTTTCGAGGTCGCGCAGATGGCCGCGCTTGTGATTGAGCACATAGAGCGCGACGTCGGTCCGGGTCCGCACCACCAGATTGTGGGTGGCGCCCTTCATCAGGATTTCCTCGAGCCCACGCAGCAGCTGCAGGGCCACCGACGAGACGGAGCGGACATGGCCGCTGCCGCCGCATTGCGGGCAGGGCTCGGTCGAGCTTTCGAGCACGCTGGCGCGGATGCGCTGGCGCGACATCTCCAGCAGGCCGAAATGCGAGATCCGTCCGACCTGGATCCGGGCGCGGTCCTGGCGCAGGCAATCGCTCAGCTTGCGTTCGACCGACCGGTTGTTGCGCTTCTCGTCCATGTCGATGAAGTCGATCACGATCAGGCCGGCGAGGTCGCGCAAGCGCAGTTGCCGCGCGACTTCCTCCGCCGCTTCGAGGTTGGTCTTGAGCGCGGTATCCTCGATGTGATGCTCGCGCGTGGAGCGGCCGGAATTGACGTCGATCGACACCAGGGCTTCGGTCTGGTTGATCACGATGTAGCCGCCGGAACGCAACTGCACGGTCGGGGAGAACATCGCGTCGAGCTGGCTCTCCACCCCCATCCGCGAGAACAGCGGCTGGCCGTCGCGATACTGTTTCACAGCCCGCACATTCGAGGGCATCAGCATCTTCATGAAGTCGCGGGCTTCGTCATAGCCGGCCGTGCCGGCGACCTGGATTTCGTCGATTTCCTTGTTGTAGAGGTCGCGCAGCGAACGCTTGATCAGCGATCCCTCCTCGTAGACGAGGGTCGGGGCCTGCGACTTCAGCGTCATGTCGCGGACGGTTTCCCACATCCGGATCAGGTACTCGAAGTCGCGCTTGATCTCCGGCTTGGTGCGCGAGGCGCCCGCGGTGCGCAGGATGATGCCCATGCCCTCGGGCACGTCGAGATCCTGCACCACTTCCTTCAGGCGCGAGCGATCCTGCGCCGACGTGATCTTGCGGCTG
>DASQKE010000045.1:0-13540 GCA_035630675.1 Allosphingosinicella sp. | reverse complement strand
GGCCGGATCGGTGACGATCGCGACATGAGCATGGTTCTTGGCCGCTGAGCGGACCATCGACGGGCCGCCGATATCGATATTCTCGATGATCTCGGGCCGGTCCGCGCCCTTCGCGACGGTCGCGGCGAAGGGATAGAGATTGACGACGACGAGGTCGATCGCGCCGATATCGTGCGCTTCCATCGCGGCGACATGCTCCGCATTATCGCGCACCGCGAGCAGGCCACCGTGCACGATCGGGTGCAGCGTCTTGACGCGCCCGTCCATCATCTCCGGAAAGCCGGTCAGGTCGCTGATGTCGCGTACGTCCAGCCCGGCGTCGCGCAGCGCCGTCGCGGTTCCGCCGGTCGAGACCAGTTCGACCCCGTGGCGGGCGAGCGCGCGGCCGAGCTCGGCCAGCCCGGTCTTGTCCGACACGGACAGCAAGGCGCGGGCGATCTTGACGTCGGTCATCTCTGCTTTCCGCCGGTCAGGAGGCGCGTTTGAGTTGCCAGGAGATGGTGATGCCGTCGGGCGGACTTTCGCCATGGACGACCAGCTGCAGCGTCGAATGCGCCCGCGCGGCGCCGTCGATCCACAGACTGTCCTCCACCGACAGCGCGCCGCCGCGGCAGCGGAATTGCCAGGCGATCTTGCCGCGCACCCTCAGCAAAGCGCCCTGGCCGTCCGCCGTCGTCGTCACCTCGACCGAGGGCGACAGATGGAAGCGCACGGCGAAGGACGTGCTCGCCGGGCGGCGCTTCTTGCCCTCCGCGAGCAATTTGTCCTCCCCGCGCAGCTCCCGCCCGTCGGGCTGGAGGATCAGCTGGCGCTCGTGGACGAAGCCGAAACGGCGGACATAGCCGTCATGGCTCGCTTCGACGCGGATGATGCCGGCGGTCTCGTCGCGCGCCATCTCGACCTGGGCGACGCCTTTCCCGAGCGAGCCGTCCTCGTGGATCGCGGTCGAGTTGCGGTCGCCCAATGTCAGCGTCGAGAAAGCGGCGGTGGTGCGCAGCGCCTGGACGAGCTCGGCGGGAAGCGCGTCGCCGGCGTCGGCGACTCCGCCGCAATTGACGATCAGCCGGTCGGCGCCGTCGCTCAATTCGAAGGCCAGTGTCGAGGCGCAGCCGCCGGAGAGGGCGCGGGTCGGAGGGGGGGGCGCGGCGTCGAAGACGAGGACGCTGCTCTTGGCCTGCGCGCGCTGATAGCCCCACCCCTGGGCGAGCCGCAGCGGCCGCGGCGCCTCGATGCCCGAGCCCTCGACCGCGGCCGCGATCCGGCGCGCGTCGAGCATGTTCGCGCCCTGCCAGCTCGACAAGGCGCCGTCGCCGAGCGTCGCGCTCAGCAAGGCCGCGACCGAGCCCGCCAGCGCTTCGGCGACCGCCTCGGGCATTTCGCGGCCGGCGGCGATATAAGCGGTGCGAAGCTGCGACAACGTCTCGACCAGCGCCAATTGCTCGGCCGGCGAGCGGCTGTGAAGGCCGCCGTCGTCGTGCAGCGCGGCGGCGATCGCACGGGCGATCCCGGTCTCGCCCAGTCTGAGCCGCGCAGCGCCCCCCTGGACGACGAGGCCGGCGCAGATCACGCCGGCCCAGGCGGTGATCCGGGCGAGGCCGTGGGGCGCCTTGCCGGCGCTGCGCTCGATATGGCGGGCGCCGCGGGCCAGCGTGTTGAGCAAGGCGGCGCGATAGGCCGCGTCGCGGCTGGAGAGGATGTAGGGCGCATAGGCGGTCCAGAAGAGAATCCGGCGACCCCACAGATCGGCGCGCCAGGCGCGCTCGCCGATCTGGCCGGCATGCGCCTCGAGCCACAAAGCGGTGAGCGTCTCGGCGAGCCGCGCGCCGCGCTCGCGGGTGGCGGCGGCGGCGAGGTCGCGCAGCCAGGCGAAGCTCTGGAGATGGTCGGACACGTCGCGCGGCAGCGAGGCGTCGGCAAAGTCGATCTGCTCGACCGGGATCTGGACGTGGCGGCGCACAAAGAGGCCGTGGAGCAAAGCCTCGCCCGCCGCCTTGTCGCCCGCCACCGGGTCCTTGGGCACCGCGAGCAGCCGGAGCGGCGCGCGGCCGCGCAGGCGCAGCGCGTGGAAGGGCGTGCGCCAGGCGAAGCGGTGGACGTGATAAGCGACCCGCTCGGCAAGCGACATGCCGCGCCCGCCGCCGACGCGGATCAGGCGCTTGCCGGGTTCGATCTCCTCCTCGGCGCCAGTCGGCTCGACCCGTCCCACCGCGCTCATCCGCGCAGGGCCGCGATATTGTCCGCATAACGCTCCGGCCCGCCGCGGAAGGTGGCGGTGCCCGCGACCAGCACGTCCGCTCCGGCCGCGACCGCGAGGCGCGCCGTCTCCGGGTCGATGCCGCCGTCGACCTCGAGGTCGATCGCCCGTCCCGATTCGTCGATGCGCTTGCGGATCGCCTCGATCTTCCTCAGCTGGCTCTTGAGGAAGCTCTGCCCGCCGAAGCCGGGATTGACCGACATGACTAGGACGAGGTCGATGTCGTCGAACACATAATCGAGCGCCTTGGCCGGCGTCGCCGGATTGAGCGAGACTCCGGCGCGCTTGCCGAGCGCCTTGATCGCCTGGATCGTGCGGTGGAGGTGGGGCCCGGCTTCGGGGTGGACGGTGATGACGTCCGCGCCCGCCTCGGCGAAGGCGGCGAGGAAGGGGTCGGCCGGCGAGATCATCAGATGGACGTCGAACGGCTTGGCCGTGTGCGGCCTCAGCGCCTTCACGACGGCGGGTCCGATGGTGAGGTTCGGCACGAAATGGCCGTCCATGACGTCGACATGGATCCAGTCGGCGCCGGCCGCGTCGATCGCGCGCACCTCCTCGCCGAGCTTCGAAAAGTCGGCCGAGAGGATGGAGGGGG
The DNA here is from genome assembly GCA_035630675.1 of Allosphingosinicella sp. Taxonomy (GTDB): domain Bacteria; phylum Pseudomonadota; class Alphaproteobacteria; order Sphingomonadales; family Sphingomonadaceae; genus Allosphingosinicella. The sequence goes on along the minus strand of DASQKE010000045.1, from coordinate 10,691 downwards.
CGATACGCACGGGCACAGGACGAGGATTAACCGTGCGCCCGGGCGATGTCACCTGCGGCGGAAGCGGGCGACGAAGAAGCTGTCCGCCCCGCCCTCGGCCTCGAACGCGCCGGGGAGGATGCGCAGCCAGCCCCGAGGACCGGGTGCGAGGCCGGCCGGGAGCTCGGCAAGCTCGATCGGCGCCGTCTCAAAGTCGACCCGCGACGCGAGAAAGGCCTCGGCCACCGCCTCGCCCTCCTCGGGCTCGAGCGAGCAGACCGAGTAGACCAGGGTGCCGCCGTCCCTCTTCACCCACTCGGCGGCGCGCGCGAGCATCGCCGCCTGCGCCTCGGCGAGCTCGGCGATCGCGCGCGGGCGGACGCGGTGAAGCACGTCGGGGTGGCGGCGGTAGATGCCGGTCGCGGTGCAGGGCGCGTCGAGCAGGACCGCGTCGGCGGGCTCGCGCGGCTGCCATTGCATCACGTCCGCGGCGACGATCTCGGCGTCGAGGCCGGTCCGCGACAGATTCTCGCGCAGGCGCCCGAGGCGGTCAGCAGAGACGTCGACCGCGATCGTCCGAAAGCCGGCCGCAGCGAGCTGCATCGTCTTGCCGCCGGGCGCGGCGCACAGATCGAGCGCGGTCCGCCCCTCGCCCGCCCCAAGCAGGCGTGCGGGGATCGCGGCGGAAATGTCCTGCACCCACCATTTGCCCTCGCCGAAGCCGGTCATGCCCGCGACCGCGGTCCCGCGCGCGAGCCGCAAATGCCCGGGCATCAGGCTGACGCCCTCCTCGCCGGCCGGCGGATCGCCGACCAGGTCGAGAGGCGGCGGCTGTGCGATCAGCCGCGCGGCGGCCTCCACCGCCGGTGCGCCCCAGGCACTCCGCCAGCGCTGCTCGACGTCCGGCGGCAGCGTCGGCGGGGACGGCAGCGTCGCGCCGCCCCGCATCAAAGTTCCGAACACGCCGTGGACCAGCCGCCGCGGTCCGCCCTCGACGAGCGGCAGCACGGTCGAGATCGCGGCATGGGCCGGCGTCCCGAGGGCCAGCGCCTGGACCAAAGCGATGCGCAGCGCGAACCGCGCCTTGGCATCGTCGGGGAGCCGACTCTTAGTCGCGCTGTCGATCAAAGCGTCGAGGTCGGGGAGGCGGCGCAGCGCCTCGGCGGCGATGGCGTGGGCGAAGCCGCGGTCGTCGGCGCGCTCGAGGTCGCGCGCGGCCGTGTCGAGTGCCGCCTCGAGCGGCAGGCCCTTGCGCAGCACCGCGTCGAGCAGGCGCAGGGCCGCGCGCCGCGAGGCGGTGCCGGCCGCGTCGCCGCGCTCGGGCTGGTCTTGCCTCACTGCCATGGACGCGCGACATGTGGCGGCGCGCATTCCCAGTCAATCGGAGAGAGCAAGACACGTCATCCCGGCGAAGGCCGGGATCTCAGGACGAATATACACTCACGTCCATGCAGCGCTGCACAAACGCCGCCCTTATCCTCGCTGAGGTCCCGGCCTTCGCCGGGACGACGGTCGCGCTCAAACGCCTTCGGGCCGCAGCGGACGTGCGAGCAAGCCCTCCATCACTTCGTCCACGGACCTCTCGCCGGCGAGCAAGGCGCAGACGGCTGCGACGATCGGCATGTCGACGCCGAGCGCGTCCGCGGCCCGTTTAAGCACGGGGGCGGTGAAGGCGCCCTCGGCGACCGTGCGGCGGTCGGCGAGCAGCTCGGCGGCGGCGCGACCCTCGCCGATGCCCTTGCCGAGGCTGAAGTTGCGCGAGGCGGTCGAGGAGCAGGTGAGGACGAGATCGCCGAGGCCGGCGAGGCCGGCGAGCGTCTCGGCGCGCGCGCCCTTGGCGAGACCGAAGCGGGTCATCTCGGCGAAGCCGCGCGAGATCAGGGCGGCGCGGGCGTTGAGGCCGAGGCCGCGCCCGTCGACCACCCCGCAGGCGATGGCGAGCACATTCTTGACCGCGCCGCCGACCTCGGCGCCGGCGACGTCGTCCGAAAGATAAGGCCGGAAAAAGGGCCGGGCGAGTCGGCCGACGAGCGCCTCGCCGACTGCGCGGTCTTCCGCCGCCAGCGTCACCGCGGCGGGGAGCCCGGCGGCGACCTCATGGGCGAAGGTGGGTCCTGAGAGGACGGCGAGGCTGCACCCCGGCTGCGCCTCGTGCGCGACCTCGTGCATCAATTGCCCGGTCGAATCCTCGATCCCCTTCGAGCAGAGCACCAGCGGCTTGCCCGCGGCGTCGAGCCGCGCGAGCACCGCGCGGCTGTGCTGGGCGGGGGTGACGACGAGCAGGGCGTCGCACGAACGGAGGTCGCCGAGATCGGCCGTGGCGCGCAACGACTCGGCGAGCGCGACGCCAGGCAGGAACAAAGCGTTCTCATGCGCGGCGTTGATGGTCTCGGACACTTCCGGCTCGAGCGCCCACAGCAGCACGTCCTCGCCGGCGCAGGCCGCCACTTGCGCCAGCGCCGTGCCCCAGGCCCCGCCCCCGACGACGCCGATCTTCATAGCACCCCCGCTAGGGCTGAGCCTGTCGAAGCCCGATATGCCGCGCTCTGCATCCCGCCCTTCGACAGGCTCAGGGCTAGCGGTTGTTGGGTCATGCCTTCACTCCAGCGCCCCGCGCTTTCTCCGCATCGGGATCAAGGGGCCACCTCGCCCGCGCCGGGGCGTCGAGCCCATCCGTCAGTCCCGCCTCGAGGCGCAGCGCGCCGGCCCAGGCGATCATCGCCGCATTGTCCGTGCACAGCCAGAGCGGCGGCGCGACGAACGGCAGATCGTGGGAGGCGGCAAGGGCGGTCAGCGCGCGGCGGATCGCGCCGTTCGCCGCGACCCCGCCCGCGACCACGAGCGCCGTCGCCGCCGGTGCGCGGGCGATTGCACGCTGCGTCCGATCGACCAGGCAATCGACCACCGCCTGCTGGAAGGAGGCGGCGATGTCCTCGGCGCGGTAGCGGCCGCCGTCGCGGGCGCGCAGCACCGCGCTCTTGAGGCCGGCGAACGAGAAATGCGGCTCGTCCGAGCCGATCAGCGGCCGGGGCAGCGGCACCGCTCTTGCATCGCCTCGCTCGGCCGCCAGCTCGATCGCCGGTCCGCCGGGATAGCCGAGGCCGAGCAGCTTCGCCGATTTGTCGAACGCCTCGCCCGCCGCGTCGTCGATGGTGGTGGCGAGCCGACGGTAGCGGCCGACGCCCTCGACGAAGAGCAACTGGCAGTGGCCGCCGGAGACGAGCAGCAGCAGATAGGGAAAGTCGAGGTCCGGCTCGGTCAACATCGGCGACAGCGCATGGCCTTCGAGATGATTGACCGCGACCAGCGGCTTGCCGGACGCCAGCGCCAGCCCCTTGGCGGTCACCAGCCCGACCATCACGCCGCCGATCAGCCCCGGACCCGCCGTGGCCGCGATCGCGTCCACTTCGTCCAGTTCGATGCCGGCCTCTGCCAGCACCTCCTCGATCAGGCGCGGCAGGATCTCGACATGGGCGCGGGCCGCGATCTCGGGCACGACGCCGCCGAACGGCCGGTGCGCCTCCTCCTGCCCGGCAAGGCGATGGGCGAGGATGCGACGCTCTGACGTCACCAGCGCGGCCGCCGTCTCGTCGCAGGAGGATTCGATGCCGAGGATGAGGGTCACCCACCTTCCCTGCCATTGCCGGAGCCGCTAGCACAAGCGCCGCATGATCGAGCTCCTCCGCATCGGCACCCGCGGCTCGCCGCTGGCTCTCGCCCAGTCGCGGCTGGTGGCCGAGGCCTTGCGCGACGCGCACGGCTGGGGGCCCGAGCGGATCGAGATCGTCGCCATGACCACGACCGGCGACACGATCCACGACCGCCCGCTCGCCGAGGTCGGCGGCAAGGGCCTGTGGACCAAGGAGCTCGACCGCGCTTTGCTCGAGGGCCGCACGGACATTTCGGTCCATTCGATGAAGGACGTGGAGACGATCCGGCCGGCCGAGCTCAGGATCGCGGCGATGCTGCCGCGCGCGGACGTCCGCGACCGGCTGGTCGGCGCGGACAGCATCGAGAGCCTGAAGGAGGGCGCGCGGGTCGGCACCTCTTCGCCCCGCCGCACCGCCCAATTGCTGCGTCGGCGGCCGGACCTCCGGATCCTGCCCTTCCGCGGCAACGTCCAGACGCGGCTCCGGAAGCTCGAGCTCGGCGAGGTCGACGCCACCCTGCTCGCCGCCGCCGGACTCGACCGGCTCGACCATCCCGGGATCGGGACCCCGCTCGACAGCCTGCTCCCGGCTCCGGCCCAGGGCGCGATCGGCATCGAGATGCTGGAGAACAACAGGCGCCTGCGGCCTCTGATCGAGGCGATCGGCGATGCCGCGACGCGCGTCTGCGTGGAGGCGGAGCGGCGCCTGCTCGAAGGCCTCGGCGGGAGCTGCCGCTCGCCGATCGCGGCACTGGCTGAAATCGAGGATGGCGAGATGCGCCTGCGCGCCGAAATCCTCACCGCCGACGGTCGCGAATGCCGGGACCTCGATACGCGCTTCCCCGCCGCCGATTCCGAAGCGCCGCTGGCGCTCGCGCGCAAGCTGCTGCACGACGCTCCGCCGGCGCTCAGGGCCTTGTTCTGGGGGTGAGCGGCCTCGTCCTGCTGCTGCGCCCGGAGCCCGGCGCCAGCGCGAGCGCCGAGCGAGCGCGGCGGCTCGGGCTGGAGGCGGTCGCGGCGCCTTTGTTCGTGGTGCGGCCGGTGGCATGGGATGCGCCCGATGCCCTCTCGTTCGACGCGATCCTGCTGACCAGCGCCAGCGCCGCGCGCGCCGCGGGGCCGCAGCGCGAACGCTTCCTTCGGCTCCCGTGCCATACGGTCGGCGAGGCCACTGCGGCAGCCGCGCGCGAGGCGGGCTTTAGCGACGTGCGCACCGGTCCCGCCGACGGCGCCGCGGCTTTGGCCGAGATCTCCGGCGAGCGCGTCCTCCACCTCTGCGGCCGCGACCATATCGCGCTCGAGCGCCGGGGGCTGACGGTGGAGCGGCGGATCGTCTACGCGGCCGACGCGGTCGAGGCCCTTCCGGCCGAAGCCGCTGCTGCGCTGGACCGGGGGGCGCTGGCGCTGATCCATTCGCCGCGCGCAGGGGCCGTCTTCGCCTGGCTGGCGGACCGGGCCGGAGTCCCGCGCGCCTCCGTCTCGCTCGCCGCGATCAGCGAGGCGGCGGCGGTCGCCACGGGCGCGGGCTGGCGCTCGATCGCCTGCGCCGGGCGGCCCCGCGACGAGGCTTTGCTGGAGCTTGCCCGCCAGCTGTGCCAGACTGCGGACGGCCGAGTGCGGGAGTGATGATGGCGAGCGTCGACTATGATCCGGTGACCGGGATGGAGCGGCGACGCTCGATCTGGTCGCGGCTCGCATTGCCCTTGATCGCCTTTCTGCTCGGCCTCGCCGCGATGGGCTGGCTGCTGTCGCGCTGGGAGACCGCGGCGGTCTTCCTCGGCGCCGCCGACCGCCCGCCGCCGGCCGCTGCCGCCAATTTGCCCGCGCCACCCGAGACCCAGACCGAGGAGCCGCAGCCGCAGGCCGCGCTGCCGCCGCCGGTCGAGGGCGAGCAGCGCTTCGTCATCGATCCCGAGACCCAGCGCCGCGTCGCCCGGCTCGAGCAGCGCCTGACCGAGCTCGACAGCGCCTCGCGCTCCGCCGTCGGCAATGCCGACCGCGCCGAGGGGCTGCTGGTCGCCTTCGCGGCCCGCCGCGCGCTCGATCGCGGCATCGAATTGGGCTATATCGAGCATCTGCTGCGCCAGCGTTTCGGCCAGACCCAGCCGCAGGCGGTCGGGATGGTGATCACGGCGGCGCGGCAGCGGGTGACGCTGCAGGAGCTGCAGCGCGAGCTCGACGATGTCGGCCCGCGCCTCGCCGCCACCGGCCCCAACCAGAATTGGTGGCAGGGGCTGAAGCGCGAGCTCGGCAGCCTGATCACCGTCCGCCGCCAGGGGACCCAATCGACCATCCCCTCCGAACGGCTGCGCCGGGCCCGCGCCCACATGGCGTCGGGAGAGGTCAACTTCGCCCTGGTCGAGGTGCTGCGCATGCCCGGCCACGGCGCGGCGGCGCCCTGGATCGAGAAAGCGCGGCGCTACGTCGGCGCGCGCTCGGCCCTTGATGCGATCGAAACCGCGGCGCTGCTCGATCCGGTCAACCCGCCCCAGGCGCCGGCCAACCAGCGCCAGGCGCAGCCCCGGGCGCAGCCGCAGCCCCAGCCGGCGCGCTCGCCCCAACCGGCGCGGCGCTAGACCTCGATCAGCGCAAAAGGCCGGGCCAGCTCCGCCTCGACCACGTAGCGCGCGCAATTATAGACCGGGACGCCGCGCGGGGTCGCGCCTTGGTAGCGGCCGCGATGGGCGTGGCCGTGGACCACCGCCTTGACGTTGTCGAACCGGTCGACGGCGTCGGCGAGACGCGAGGAGCCGAGGAACGGGTAGATTTCCAGCGGCTCGCCCTCGACCGTCCCGGCGATCGGCGCATAATGGAGGACGGCGACGACGCGCTCGGTCCTGAGCGAGCGCAACGCATTTTCGAGCTTCCTCGCCTCGTTGATCGCTTCGTCGACGAAATCCTTGATCGCCTGCTCGCCGAACGCGCCCAATTCGCCGCGCCCGAATCCGCCGAGGAAGCCCTTCACGCCGGCGAAGCCGACGCCCTCGATCACCGCGGCCTGCTCGTCGAGCATGGTCACGCCCGCTTGCTCTAGGATCTTCGCCACCTCGTCCGCGAATCCCGCCTCGACATCGTGATTGCCGAGCACGGCGACGGTGGGGATGGTCAGCGCCTTCAGGTCTTCGGCGAGGATCTCGGCCTCGCTCAACTTGCCGAAATTGGTGAGGTCGCCGCACAAGGCGGCGACGTCCGCCGAGTCGGACATCCGGGCGAAGACGTCGCGGAACTCGTGCTCGCTCTGCTCGCTGACGTGGAGGTCGCCGATCGCGGCGAGGATGATCGGCCCGCCGCTGTCAGTGCTTGGGTCGTTCATGCTTCTCGTCCACGCCCTTGCCGACCACGTCCGCAAAGCCCCATTCGGAGACGTCCACGGCATAATCGGTGGGGCTGATCAGCCGGCCGCGGCAGATCCTGACCGAAGCCGGCGGCATCTCGTCCTGCGCCCTCAGCCGCTCGAGCAATTCGTCGTAGAGCCAGCGCGGGATGAGGTCGCGCTCGGTCGGGTAGACGAAGCGGAAATTGAGGATGTTGATCAGCAGCACCTCCCAATAAAGCTCCATGTTGGCGAGGAGCCAGCGCCAGTCGATCTCGTCATGCTTGATCAGGATGACGTGGACGATGTCCGCGCCGTCGTAGCGGTAGCGGGTCTGGAGGAAGAGCTTGGAGAGGATGAACTGGGTGGGCGGCGTCACCCGCACCCTGGTCCCGTAGACCTCGGCCTCATAGGCCTCGTTGAACCAGTCCTCGGTGATCGGGATCGAAGCCGAGGAGATGTTGAAGATGACGTCGAAAAAATGGTCGCCGCGCCAGACCTTCCCGATCCAGCGCTCGTCCTCCATCTCGATCTCGTAGCCCCGCGCCTTGAAGAAGCCGAGGATCTTGGGCGCGTCGCTCGGCTTGCAGAAGACGTCCAGATCCTTGGTCGGCCGGGTGATGCCGGTGAAGCAGGCGAGAGCGTAAGTGCCCGAAAGCAGGAACGGAATCCCCGATTCGAGGAGCAGCCTCAGGCTCTCGACATAGAAGCCCACTGCCTCCGCGGGCGGTTCGAAGACCGACTGGTCGAGCGTCTCGAGCTGGTGGCTCATGCCCGGGTAACGGGGCCGCGGCGAATGCGTTCCGGACGGGGCTCAGAGGTTGAGGAGGTTCACCGCGCGCCTGACGGCCTGCAATTGCTCCGGCTTGGCTCCGGGGTGCCAATAACGGGTATGGCTGAATCGCCAGGACTGGCCGCGCAGCGCCCTGAGATCGATATCGACGATCGCCCGCCCGAGGGACGGCGCCAGCGGCCCGCTGATCAGATCGCCGAAGAGCACCGCGAACGAGGGGTCGTATACGTTCGTCCAGTGCACCACGGCGAAGGGCGCGGCATGATGAAGCGTCCAGCGCTGCGGCGACTCCAAATCCGGGAAGGCCACCAGCCGTGTCGTTTGGGGGTTGGATCCGGCGGGTACCATCTTCGCCGCCGCGGCCGCTGCGAAGACCGCCGGGTCGACAGCCTCGCGATAAGGGGGCGCCGAAGGGAATTCCCGAGCCCGCTTGCGCTCCTCCAGATCCTCTTCGCTCGACGCGATCAGGAACTCGGCATGGGTGAGCGGGCTCCCGAAGGTGACGAAATCGCTGATCAGCCAGCGCCGGTCCGGCTCCGCGTCGGAGACCGGCCGGGCAGCGAGAAGCCTGCGCATCTGCGCCTGCGCGTCGCGGTAGGCGGCCATTTCGTCTGGCGTGCCGCCTTCTTCGATCGACGCCGCGGCGCTTTCGATGGCACACAAGGCGGCAAACTCGTCGCCGGTTTCGAGGATCGTGCGCGCCTTGCTGCGCTCTGCCCAGAAATAACTCAGGAGGTCGTGGGCGAGGATCGTGCCGAGGCTGTGCGAAACCAGGATCACTCGGGAATATGTGTCGCCCTCGTGGAGCGCGCGAAGCAGCTTCAGGCCGCGCTCGCGAACGGCGGCGCGGGCGGCGATGTTGTCGGGATCGGCCCGGGTATAGCGGACGACGCGGCCGAAATAGGCGGTGGCAAGCTTGTGAAGGAGGGCGCCGGCCGCCGCGGCCACCCCCAGAATCAGCCAGCGCCAATCCAGCAGCCAGCGCCACTCTTCGAGGCCTTCGCGCTCGAGCAGAGTCCTCCAGCCGCTTTCGGGGAGGAACTGAAGGATCGCCACGCCCACGATCAGGAGGGACAGGGCCCAAAGTACGAGCCAGGCCGTGTGCACGTCCGTCGGTACCCGCGTGACCCGGCGAAAGAGCAGATATTTCACCCAGGTCACAAACTGCGCCCAGGTCGAGCCGGCGGTGAGGTCGGCCCAGTAGAGTTCGTAGAAGTCGGTCCGGACCCGCTTCGGCCAGCCGCCCCCGGCGGTGCTTTCGCGCGTGGTGATCCGGCGCAGCTCCAGGGAGCCGGTGCGGACGTCGGGCTTGCTCCAGGTGCTGCTGGGGTTCGGCAGGCCGTTCTGGCTCACCGCCGGATCGGTCTCCCAGACCGTGTGGACGAAGCCGCGCAGCGTATCCATCGGACGCTGCTCCCCCATGCCGTGGACAATCACCACGGCCTGTTTCGGCACATCTGCCTGCGGCGCAGGCTGCGCAGCGGATGCGGAAAGCGTATCGTCCGGCGGCGTCTCCGAAGCCGGCGACGAGCGCGAGAACAAGGATCTCAACCAGGCAAATACCCCCACGGCCGCCTCCCCCGCCAGTTGCGCGCAACATGCCCGCGTGCGCCGCGGAACGCCAGCACAAGCCGGTCCGGACCGGGCCTAGTTCGGTGTGAAATAGGAGCGGGCGAAGGGATTCGAACCCGCGCGCAGCCCGGCAGGGCGGAGCGCCATAATGACTCGAGGGTTCGTCGCGCCGGATCGGCAAGCTTGGAGCGGGCGAAGGGATTCGAACCCTCGACCCCAACCTTGGCAAGGTTGTGCTCTACCCCTGAGCTACGCCCGCTCTCGAGCTGAGCCGTTCGGCCGGCACGCAAAGCGGGCTGGACGAAGGCTCGGGTGGCCGCGGCTGCTAGCAAAGAGGGTGGCGCCCGGCAAGCCCTAGTTAGGCTTGGCAGGGCGCCGTACGATACCACATAGGGGCGGAATTCCTCGACGGGCTGGAGACGGAGCAGATGGCGACCCTGGGCATGAGCGCGGCCGAGCGCGAGGCGCTGGACGCTTTCAAGCGCGACGTGATCGATGCGTCGCGCAATGCGCTGGTGATCGTTGATTTCTGGGCGGAGTGGTGCGCTCCGTGCAAGCAACTGGCCCCGATCCTGGAAAAGGTCGCCGCCGATTATGCGGCCAAGGGCGTCAAGCTGGTCAAGATCGACGTCGACGAAAACAAGGCGATCGCCGCACAGCTTCGCGTCCAGTCGATCCCAACCGTCTACGCGTTCTTCCAGGGCCAGCCGGTCGCGGATCTGACCCCGGCGCAGACCGAGGGCCAGCTCACGCGCTTCCTCGACCAGATCCTCGCCCAGCTCCCGGTCGAGGGCGAGGAGCAGCAGATCGGGGCCGAGATCGAACCGCTGATCGCGATGGGCGAGGAGGTCCTCGCCGGCGGCGACGGCGAGCGCGCCGCGGGCATCTTCGCCCAGATCCACGAAATGGCGCCCGACAATGTCGACGCCGTCTCCGGCCTCGCCCGCGCGCTGATCGCGGCCGGCCGCATCGACGAGGCGAAGGCGCTGCTGGCGGGCCTGCCCGAAAAGCTCGCCGCCGATCCGGCGCTCGCCCAGGCGAAATCGGCGCTCGCCATCCTGGAGCTGGCGCCGGCGGGCGCCGAGACCGCGGGGCACGAACGCCGGATCGCGGCCGATCCCGACGATCACGAGGCGAGATACGAGCTTGCCGCGGCCTTGATGGCGCGCGGCGAGCGCGACGGCGCCGCCGATCAGCTGCTCGAGAGCATCCGGCGCGATCGCGAATGGAATGAGGGCGCGGCGCGGAAGCGCCTGCTGCAGTTCATCGAGGCGGTCGGCCTGGAGGATCCCTGGGCCTCGACGCAGCGGCGCCGGCTCTCGGCGATCCTGTTCGGCTGATGGGCGAGAGCGCGTGGCTCCGGGTGCCGGTCTTCCCGCTCGCGG
>DASQKE010000044.1:0-4201 GCA_035630675.1 Allosphingosinicella sp. | reverse complement strand
CCCGGTACCTGGTAACTGCGGTAACGCCAAAGAAAAAGGCCGCCGGCTCATGCGAACCGGCGGCCTTCGTCTATGATTGGCATTCGGGTCAGGCCTTGTCGGCCGTCTCACTGTCCTCGCCGGTCCCGGCTTCGGCAGCCTCCTCGGCGGGCGCGGCCTCTTCGGCCGCCGGCTCCGGCGCGATCTCGCCCGGCTCCAGCGTCTCGTCGCGCTCCTCGATGAAGCCCGAAACGTCCTTCTCGAACATCTCGGCCATCACGTCCTTGCCCTGCGCCTGCAGCTCGGCCTCTTCCGGCGAGCGGGCGATGTTGACGCTGATCGTCACCGCCACTTCGGGGTGGAGCGCGATTTTGACGTCCTGAACGCCGATCGCCTTGATCGGGCGGTCCAGGATGATCTGGTTCTTCGGCACTTTGTGGCCCTCGGCCTCGAGCGCCTCGGCGAGATCGCGGGCGCTGACCGAGCCGTAGAGCTGGCCGGTGTTCGAGGCCTGGCGGATGAGCTGGATCGAAACCCCGTCGATACCCTTCGAATCCGTCTCCGCCGTGGCGCGGCGCTCGGCGTTGGTCGCCTCGATCTTCTCGCGATTGGCTTCGAACACCTTGCGGTTGGCATCGTTGGCGCGGAGCGCCTTGCCGTTGGGCAGCAGGAAGTTGCGGGCGAAGCCCGGCTTCACGTTGACGACGTCGCCGATGGCGCCGAGCTTCTCGATTCTCTCGAGCAGGATGACTTCCATGTCCTGTAGCTCCTTAGCGCACGACGTAGGGGAGAAGGCCGAGATGGCGGGCGCGCTTGATCGCCTGGGCGAGCTCGCGCTGCTTCTTGGCCGAAACCGCGGTGATCCGGCTGGGGACGATCTTGCCCCGCTCGGAGACGAAGCCCTGGAGCAGGCGAACGTCCTTATAGTCGATCTTCGGCGCGTCCTTGCCGGAGAAAGGGCAGCTCTTGCGGCGGCGGAAAAATGGGCGTCCCATGTGCTGGTCCTTCTCTCTTACGCTTCGACGGCGTCTTCGCGGGGACGGCGCGGGCCGCGATCCCCCCGGTCGTCGTCACGGCCGCGGCCGCCGCGGTCGCCACGGTCGCGATCTCCGCGATCCCCCCGATCGCCGCGTCCGTCGCGGTCGCGCTCGCCGCGGCGCATCATCGCCGAGGGGCCCTGCTCGTGGGCGTCGACGCGGATCGTCACGTAGCGGATGACGTCCTCGTTGATCTGGGTCTGCCGCTCGAGTTCTGCGACGGCCGGGCCGGGCGCCTCGAAATCGAGCGCGACATAATGGGCCTTGCGGTTCTTCTGGATCCGGTAGGCGATGTTCCTGAGGCCCCAGGTCTCGGTCTTGACGACCTTGCCGCCATTGTCCTCGATGATCTTGGTGGCGGTTTCCGCCAGCGCGTCGACCTGGGCCTGGGCGAGGTCCTGGCGCGCGAGAAAGACATGCTCGTAGAGCGGCATGTGCGCATATTCCTTGTCTTGGCCGATCGCTGACGCCGCCCATTGCGGTCGCCCCTCCGGCTGTCGTCTGAAATTGGACCGGGGCCGAAGAGCGCGAGCCCTCCGCCCCGGTGGCGGCCATGTGGCTCAGGATGCGTCGAAAAGCAACCCCTGCTTGCGCTTGCGCGCCGTGCTGGCCTAGCAGCCTGCCCGAACAGGGAGGCACTCGATGCGCGCATTCATTTTTCCGGGGCAGGGGAGCCAGGCGGTCGGCATGGGCGCGGCGCTGGCCGGGGCGAGCCGGGTGGCGCGCGAGCTGTTCGAGGAGGTCGACGAGGCGCTCGGGCAGAGCCTCGCGCGGCTGATGGCGGAAGGGCCGATCGAGGCGCTGACGCTGACCGAGAATGCCCAGCCGGCGATCATGGCCAACGCGCTGGCGACCTTCCGCGCGTCGGGCATCGACATCGCCAGGGCCGGGTTTGTCGCCGGGCACAGCCTCGGCGAATATAGCGCTCTCGCCGCCGCCGGCGCGTTCGACGTGGCGACGACGGCGCGGCTCCTGAAGCTGCGCGGCCAGGCGATGCAGCAGGCGGTGCCGGTCGGCGAGGGCGCGATGGCGGCGCTGATCGGGGCGGACCTCGCGCTGGCGACCGCGGTCGCGGAGGCGGCGGCGCAGGGCGAGGTCTGCACGGTCGCCAACGACAATGATCCGTCCCAGGTCGTCATCTCCGGCCATCGCGGCGCGATCGAGCGGGCGCTCGGCATCGCGAAGGAGAGGGGGGCGAAGCGCGCGCTGCTGCTGCCGGTGTCGGCGCCGTTCCATTCGCCGCTGATGGCGCCCGCCGCGAAGGCGATGGAGCAGGCGCTCGGCGACGTCGAGATCGCCCGGCCGCTTGTGCCGCTCTACGCCAACGTGACCGCCGCTCCGGTCCAGGACGCGGCCGAGATCCGCCGCCTGCTGGTCGAGCAGGTCACCGGCATGGTCCGCTGGCGCGAGAGCGTCGCCGCCATGGCCGCGGCGGGCGTCGACCATTTCGTCGAGTTCGGCGGCAAGGTCCTCGCCCCCATGGTCAAACGCATCGCCCCCGACGCTTTGGTCACCAGCGTCCTCACCATGGACGACATCGACGCACTGGTGAAGGAAATTTAGGGGGGCTCACGCGGAGGCGCGGAGAAGTAGTCAAGGGCGCGGAGTAGAAGCTGGATCGATGAAGGACATCGACGAGATCACCGGCGACGTCCTCGACGTTGCGCTTCGCCTCCATCGCGAGCTCGGACCCGGCCTGCTGGAGTCAGTTTACGAGTCACTCCTGGCCGCCCGGCTTTCCGCTATGGGGTACCGCGTTGACAGGCAAAAGCTGATCGGCGCCGAGTTCGAAGGAATGCATCTCGACGCAGCGTTTCGGGCCGATCTCTTCATCGACGAACGCCTTGTGGTCGAAATCAAATCGGTAGACCGGCTGATGCCGGTCCACGGCAAGCAGGTTCTGACCTATCTCAGGCTGATCAAGCAGCCTGTCGGACTGTTGATAAATTTTGGCGGGGAGACTTTGAAAGAGGGCGTGAAGCGGATCGTCAACGAGTACCGTCCCTCCGCGACTCCATCTTCTTCTCCGCGCCTCCGCGTGAACCAACCTTCTGGAGAATGATATGTTGTTCGATCTCACAGGAATGACAGCCCTCGTGACCGGCGCGTCGGGCGGGATCGGGTCGGCGATCGCGCGGGCGTTGGCGGGGCAGGGGGCTCGGCTGGCCGTTTCGGGGTCGAACGCCGACAAGCTGGAGGCTTTTCGGTCCGGGCTCGGCGGCGAGCATGTGGCGCTGGCGGCCGACCTTTCCGACGCCGCGGCGGTGGACGGGCTGGTGCCGCGCGCGGTCGAGGCGCTGGGCGGGAGGCTCGATATCCTCGTCAACAATGCCGGAGTGACCCGCGACAATCTCGCAATGCGGATGAAGGACGAGGAATGGTCGGACGTGATCCGGATCAACCTCGAGGCCGCCTTCCGCCTCTGCCGCGCGGCGCTGAGGCCGATGATGCGCGCGCGGTTCGGCCGGATCGTCTCGATCACCTCCGTGGTCGGGGCGACCGGCAATCCGGGGCAGGCCAATTATGCCGCGTCCAAGGCGGGGCTGGTCGGAATGTCGAAGGCGCTCGCCCAGGAGGTCGCCAGTCGCAACATCATGGTCAATTGCATCGCGCCCGGCTTCATCCAGTCGGCGATGACCGACGGCCTGCCCGACGCTCAGAAGGAGGCGCTGCTGGGGCGCATCCCCGCCGGCCGGCTCGGCGGCGGCGAGGATATCGGCGCCGCCGCGGTCTATCTCGCCAGCCGCGAGGCGGCCTATGTCACCGGCCAGACCATCCACGTCAACGGCGGCATGGCGATGCTCTGAGCATCTGCGCTTGCCGCCGCGCCGGCTGCCGTGACAGGATGAGGTCGTGACGCCCCCGATCCTCGCTTCGATCCTCCTGCAGATCGCATCCGACGGCCCCGAAGTCGCTTGCGTCGCCGCGCCCTTGTCGGCGGAGGTGCGGGCGGAGATTGGCCGCGAGCCCTATGGAGGGCCGATCGGAGCGGCTTCGACGGCAGCGATCGAGCGCGCGATCGACGCCTGTGCCGCCCGGTTCGCCTGGCAACAAGAGCGCACAGTCGCGATTGCGACCGCTGCCTTTGGGGTCCTTGTTCGGGACCGTGGCCGCGCCGACCTCGCCGCTGCCGGTATCGACCCGGCGCTCATCGACGCCTGGTTCGACCGGCTGGACGAGGAGTC
>DASQKE010000043.1:0-10553 GCA_035630675.1 Allosphingosinicella sp. | reverse complement strand
AGGACGGGGCCAAGCTGGTCACCGCGGTGGCGACCGCGCAGGTGCCCAAGGTGACGGTGCTGATCGGCGGCAGCTTCGGCGCCGGCAATTACGGCATGGCCGGCCGCGCCTACGGCCCGCGCTTCCTCTTCACCTGGCCGAACAGCCGGATCAGCGTGATGGGCGGCGAGCAGGCCGCGTCCGTGCTCGCGACCGTCCACAAGGACGCCGAGAGCTGGACGCCCGAGCAAGCCGAAGCCTTCAAGGCCCCGATCCGCCAGCGCTACGAGGACGAAGGCAATCCCTATCACGCCACCGCCCGCCTCTGGGACGACGGCATCATCGATCCCGTGCAGACGCGGGACGTGCTGGGGCTTGCGTTCAGCGCCTGCCTGAACGCGCCCATCCCGGAGCGCGCGCGCTTCGGGATCTTCAGGATGTAGGCCATGATCCGTCTCCTGCTCCCACTGCTCATCTTTGCCGTCGCTGCCCCGGCCGGGGCGAGCGAAGCCGACGAGCGCCGTGCCGTCCTTGCAGCCGCGCAGCGGCTTTTCGACGCGCTCGCGGCGCGCGATCCGCAGGCGGTGATGGCGGTGGTGGTCCCGGAAGGGACAATCAGCGGCCATGTGTCGCGCGACGGCACGACGCGTTTCTTCGCCGAGAGGTGGCAGGACTGGGCGAACGGCCTTCGCGAGGGGAGCGAGACGCTCGAGGAGCGGATGCACAATCCGCGCGTGCGCATCCGCGGCACGATGGCGACGATCTGGACGCCGTATAGCTTCTACCGCAACGGCAGCTTTTCGCATTGCGGCATCGACCTGTTCGACATGGCGAAGGTCGACGGCCGCTGGCGCATCCTCAACATCAGCTTCACCATTGAAACGGAGGGGTGCGAGCGGCGGTGACGATGTTCGACCAACCCGATGAAATGGATCCGGCAACTCATGCGCGCATCACTGCGGTGTGCGGGGACGGGGACGAGTTTGCGGCAGCGGGCCGATATGAGGAGGCGCTTGGCGAATATGCGGACGCATGGGCGCTCATTCCGGATCCGAAGGAGAATTGGAATGCATCGACCTGGGTGCTGGCCGCGATTGCCGACGCCTGTTTTCTGAGGGGCGATTTCGACGAAACGCGCAAGGCGCTCGAATTCGCGATGCACTGCCCCGAAGCCCTCGGAAATCCCTTTCTGCATCTGCGCCTCGGCCAGGCGTTGTTCGAGCAGGGCCAGTTGGACCGCGCGGCGGACGAGTTGATGCGCGCATATATGGGAGCCGGCGCCGACGTCTTTGCCAATGACGATCCCAAATATCTTGCTTTCCTTTCTTCGCGGGCGGTCATCGAACCATGATGAGGTCGCTCCTCATCGCCAATCGCGGCGAGATTGCGTGCCGGATCATCCGCACCGCGCGGCGGCTCGGCGTCCGCACCGTTGCCGTTTTTTCCGAGGCCGACCGCAACGCGCTGCATGTGCGCGAGGCGGATGAGGCGGTGCATGTCGGGGCTTCGCCGGCCCGGGAGAGCTATCTCGTCGGGGAGCGGATCATTGCCGCCGCCAGGGCCACGGGGGCCGAGGCGATCCATCCCGGCTATGGCTTCCTCTCCGAAAATGCCGAGTTCGCCGGGGCCGTCGAGGCGGCGGGTTTGACCTGGGTGGGACCGAAGGCGGCTTCGATCCGGGCGATGGGGCTGAAGGACGCCGCGAAATCGCTGATGATCGCGGCGGGGGTGCCGGTGACGCCGGGCTATCTCGGCGAGGACCAGGCGCCGGCGCGGCTGCAGGCCGAGGCGGACGCGATCGGATATCCGGTGCTGATCAAGGCGGTGGCCGGCGGCGGCGGGAAGGGGATGCGGCGGGTCGACGCATCCGCCGAGTTCCAGGACATGCTGGCGAGCTGCAAGCGTGAGGCCGCCGCGGCCTTCGGCGACGATCGGGTGTTGATCGAGAAATATATCCTCCGCCCGCGCCACATCGAGGTGCAGGTGTTCGGCGACACGCGCGGCAATGTCGTCCATTTGTTCGAGCGCGACTGCTCGCTGCAGCGGCGGCACCAGAAGGTGATCGAGGAAGCGCCCGCGCCGGGCATGGACGAGGCGGTTCGCGCTTCGGTGTGCGAGGCGGCGGTCAAGGCGGCGAAGGCGGTCGACTATGTCGGGGCGGGGACGATCGAGTTCATCGCCGACGCGTCCGAGGGGCTGAAGGCGGACCGGATCTGGTTCATGGAGATGAACACGCGGCTCCAGGTCGAGCATCCGGTGACCGAGGAGATCACCGGCCAGGACCTTGTCGAATGGCAACTGCGGGTTGCGTCCGGCGAGAAGCTGCCCCTGACGCAGGACGAGCTGGCGATCGACGGCCATGCGATGGAGGCGCGGCTCTATGCCGAGGATCCGGCGCACGAATTCCTGCCCTCGATCGGACGGCTAGACCATTTCGTCATGCCGCGCGGCGTCCGCGTCGACACCGGCGTCGAGGAGGGCGACCGGATCGGCCCCTATTACGACCCGATGATCGCCAAGATCATCGCCCGCGGCCGCTCGCGCGACGAGGCGGCGGATCGGCTGACCGAGGCGCTGCGCGAGGTCGAGATCTGGCCGGTCAGGACCAATGCCGGCTTCCTCGCGCGCGCCGCGGCCGATCCGGACTTCCGCGCCGGCGACGTCGACACCGCCTTCATCCCGTCGCGGCTCGATACTTTGGTGCCCGATCCCGCGCCGTCCGAGGGCGTGTGGAACCTCGCCGCGACCGCCTTGTTCGCCTCCGACTTCGGCAATGGCGCGGCCGAGGACCCTTGGACGGCGCTGCAGGGTTTCCGGCTCAATGCGGACGCCCATCCCAGCGTCGCGATCGCGCACCGGGGCGAGGTGCGGCAAATCGAGGCCGGCGGCGCGGCGCTCGAGGGGGTGGCGACCGCGAGCGGCGACCATGTCCTCGTCTTCGCGGACGGGCAGGCGTTCGGCTTCACCCTTCCCGGCGTCGGCGGCGGCGCGGGCGCCGGGGAGGGGGAGGGGGCCTTGGTCTCGCCCATGCCGGGCCGGGTCATCTCGGTGGAGGTACGGCAGGGGGACCGGGTGGCGAAGGGACGGAAATTGTTGACGCTGGAGGCGATGAAGATGGAGCACAGCCTCGTCGCGCCGTTCGACGGGACCGTGGCGGAGCTCGGCGCGTCGCCGGGCGAGCAGGTGACGGAGGGAACGATGCTGGTCCGGGTGGAGAAGGGGGACGGGGAATGAGCCAAGTCCGTTCGCATCGAGCCCTTCGACGCCGCCTGTCGGCGTCGCTCAGGATAAACTTCGGCTTGCAGCCGAAGTCGAGATGCCGCTTCGAGCGAAGGCGAGAATGGGGCCTCGGCTGCGCTCGGCAGCGGTCCTCGACTTCGCTCGGACCGAACGGATTTGCCTATCCGTCGGATCGTTCCTGACATGCCAGGCCGTTTTTACGAGCAATGGACGCTGGGCGACCGGATCCGGCACCAGCCGCACCGGACGGTCACCGAGACCGACAATCTGATGATCTCGGCGCTGACCCACAATCCGCAGCCGCTTCACCTCGACGCCGATTATGCGGCCGGAACCGAGTTCGGCCGGATCGTCGTCAACGGCACCTTCACCTTCGCCTTGATGGTCGGGCTGTCGGTAGGCGACACGACGCTCGGCACGCTGGTCGCCAATCTCGGCTACGACAAGGTGCGCATGCCGAAACCGGTCTTCATCGGCGACACGTTGCGCGCGGAAACCGAGGTGATAGGCCTCAAGGACAGCGGCTCGCGCCCGGAGGCGGGGATCGTCACCTTCGAGCACCGCATGTTCAACCAGAGCGGGGAATTGGTGTGCGTGTGCGAGCGGACGGCGCTGATGCAGAGGCGGGCATGAGGGGGAAAATCCGATGAAGCTCAGGTCCCTGCTCTTCGTCCCCGGCGATCGGCCCGACCGGATGGAGAAGGCGCTCGGCTGCGGCGCCGACGCCTTGATCCTCGACCTCGAGGATGCGGTCGCGCCGGCGGCGAAGCCGGACGCGCGGCGGGCGGTCAGCGCCTTCGTCGACGCCCATCCCGAGGCCAATATCTGGGTCCGCATCAATCCGCTCGACGGCCCGGAGGCGGATCGCGACCTCGACGCAATCCTGGCCGCCCACCCGAACGGCATCGTCCTCCCCAAGGCCGAGGGCGGCGCCTCCGTCGACGACCTCGCGCGGCGCCTGACCGACCGCGGCAACGCCACCGCGCAAGTCCTGGCGATTGCGACCGAGACTCCGGCCGCGATGTTCCAGCTCGGCACCTATGGCGGCTCGCGGCGGCTCGCGGGGCTGACCTGGGGTGCCGAGGACCTGCCCGCGGCGATCGGCGCCGCGACCAGCCGGGAGGAGGATGGCGGCTTTACCGCGCCGTACGAGATCGCCCGGGCGCTCTGCCTGTTCGGCGCGGCGGCGGCCGGCGTGGCGCCGATCGAGACGGTCTATCCGGCGTTCCGCGACCTCGACGGGCTGGCGGCTTTTGCCGGGCGGGCGCGGCGCGACGGCTTCACCGGCATGATGGCGATCCACCCGGCGCAGGTTCCCGCGATCAACGACGCGTTCACGCCCTCGGAGGCCGAGATCGGGCACGCGCGCGCGGTCGTGGCGGCGTTCGCGGCCAATCCCGGCGCCGGCGCGCTGTCGCTCGACGGGCGCATGATCGACCGCCCGCACCTCGTCCAGGCGCAGCGGATTCTCGCGGGGCTCGACTGACTTCCCGACCCGGCGCGCGATAGATGGCGGCGCTCGTCCTCGCGCCCGCTCCGCGACCCAGTCGCCTAGCGGCGGCGGCCGACGCGCAGCGAGTTCGGGGTGGCGAAGCGCTTCATGAAGCCCTGAACGTTGGTCGGCTCGCCGATATAATAGCCCTGCACCATGTCGCAGTTCATCTGGCGGAGCAGGTCCAGAACCTCCTCCGATTCGACGCCCTCGGCGACCACGATCAGCCCCAAGGCGTGGGCGAGCTTGACCGTCGAATCGACCACCGCCGCGTCCGAGCGGCTGGTCGAGATCAGCGCCACGAAGCTGCGGTCGATCTTGAGCTCGGTCGCCGGCAGCGTCTTGAGGTAGCTGAGCGTCGACTGGCCGGTGCCGTAATCGTCGATCGAGATGTGGACTCCGAGCGCGCGCAGGCTGTTCAGCTCCTCGGTCCCGGCCGAGCCGGCGAGCGCGGCGGACTCGGTGATCTCGAGCGTCAGCCGAGTCGCGTCCATGCCCGAGGCGGTGAGCATCTCCGCGATCGGCTCGAGCAGGCGATTGCGCCCGATCATCTTGGCCGAGATGTTGACCGCGACGGTGAGGCAGGGATCGAGCGGCGTGAAGTCGCAGATCGCGGTTTCGAGGACGTGCAAAGTGAGCTTCTCGATCCGGCCATTGTCCTCCAGCGTCGGGATGAACTGGTCCGGCCGGATGTCGCCGCGAACCGGGTGCGACCAGCGCACCAGCGCCTCGGCGCCGCAGATGGTGCCGGCCTTGAGGTCGAACTTGGGCTGGTAGGCGACCCAGACGTCGCCCTGGTCGAGCGCGCGATCGAGCTCGTTGAGCAGCGACAGGCGCCAATTGGCATCGTCGTCATTGTCGTCGTCGTCGGCTTCGTAGCGGGTCCAGCTGAGGCCGCGGCGCTCGGCCCGGCTCGCGGCGGCCATCGCCGCTGCGACGGAGGCCTGAGTGTCCAGGCCCTGGTCTTCGCTGATGCCGACCGCGATGGTCACGTCGACGGTACGCTCGCCGACGGCGATGCCGCTTGCAAGCAAGGCATGCAGACCCTCGAGAGCGTCGGCGGTGGTCGATTGCCCGTTGCCGGTGCGCCAGGCGAAGCTGTGATCGTCGACCTGGAAGACCGCGGCGCCGCCGGCCGCGAGCGCGATCCGGTCGGCAACCCGACGAAGCAATTCGCCTTGCCCCGTCGATCCCAGCAAGGCGGTGGTCTCGACATGATTGCGCATCCGCACCGCGACGGTGGCGACGCCCCCCGGCGAGGCGATGCCCATGGCGGTCAGGTTCGGCAACAGGCTGCCGGGCGCGAGGGTGACCCGGGCGATCACCGAATCGGTGATGCTTGCCGCGGCGGCCGCCAGAAACGCGACCGCGGCCGCGACCACGCCCATGCCCGGATCGGCGATCACGCCGGTAAATTCGCGCAGCAGGAGGGGGACGATGAGCGTTGCCGCGAACGTGGCGCCGAACGCGGCAAACCGCCATGTCGGCCTTCGCGCGAGCGTCGAGAGGCCGACGAGGAGCGCGGCTGCGACGAGCGCCGGCCAGGGCCCGACCGGCCAGGGCTCGTGCCGCCTCAGCGTTTCCGATGCCACCGCCTGAACGTAGAGTCCGGGGATTCGGCCGTTGCTGGGGGTGAGGAAGCGATCGCCCAATGTCGTGGCCGTCGCTCCGATGATGACATTGCGGCCCTCGAAAAAACCGGACGGGAAGCGGCCCGCGACGACGTCCGAATAGCTTACGACGGGGAAGGCCGCAGGGTCGATCGACCAATCGACGGGGATGACGTCGTCGCGCGCGCTCGGCGCGCCAGCGAGCACGGTCGCCAGCGACGGCCGGCGCTCCCCGGCGATCCCGACGCTGTAGGGAACGGCGCGCGCAAACAGATCGGGGTCCAGCCTCATCCAGATCGCGCCTATGGTGGCATGACGGGCGAGCTGGGCGGGCGGAAGCACCTCATCCGGATTGCCGAATTCTCCATCGGCATTTTCGAGCAGAGCAGGGAGCGTGACCGGGGCAGACGAGCGGGCGATCGCCGCGCCGAAGGCGCGGTCGTCCTTGGCGTCGGCCGAAGGCGCGGCGAAGCCGACGTCGAAGACGATATTCCGGGCACCCGCGGCGCTCAGCCGATCGACCAGCCGCCCGTGCATGCCTCGCGACCACGGCCAGTTGCCCAATTCGGAAAGACTCCTGCCGTCGATCGCGACGACCACGGTTTGGCCGGATGGGGGCTTGCGGAAAAGAGCGTGCCGCGCCGCTTCGAGACTTTGATCGATCGGCACGTTCCAATTGCCGAGGCTCGTCACGATGCCGGCGAGCAGCGCAAGCGCCAGGATGGCGACGCCCGCGCGTCGCGCGAACAGCTCTGCGATCCTGATCAGCATTCGATTGACAAATCCCAGCGGAACCGCACCACGCGGCCGGAAAAGCGGGCTTAACCAACAGGTCTTTCGAATTTCCTACGAGACGGGTCTTGGACGAGGCCGGTCAGGCAGCGATTCTGCCGTCCGCCAGCACCACCACGCGCTCCGCCGCGGCGAGCGTTTCGCGGCGGTGGGCGATGACGATGCGGGTGATGCCCATCGCCGCGATGGCATCGTTGACCTGCTTCTCGTGCTCGGCGTCGAGATGGGCGGTGCCTTCGTCCATCACCAGCAGGCGCGGGCGCCGGTACAGGGCCCGGGCGAGAAGGATGCGCTGCATCTGTCCGCCGGACAATGTCGAGCCCATGTCGCCGACCAGGGTAAGCTGCCGCATCGGCATCGCCTCGACATCGTCGAAGATGGCGGCGGCGCGCATCGCCCCGGCAAGCCGTTCCTGGTCGATCGGCTCGAAGCCGGCGACATTGTCGGCAATGGTGCCGGCGAACAGGACGTCGTCCTGGAGCACGGCCGCGACGTCCTCGCGAAAGGCGCGGCGGCCGTAGGAGGGGAGCGGAACGCCGTCGATCAGCACCTCGCCGCCGGTCGGCTCGAGCAGGCCGAGCAGGATCTTGGTCAGCGTCGTCTTGCCGCCGCCGGACGGCCCGGTGATCGCGACATGCTCCCCCGGCGAGACGCGCAGGTCGACGCCGTTCAGCACCTGCGGCTCCTGGATCCCGTAGCTGAAGGTGACGCCGCGAAGCTCGATCTCGCCGCCGAACCTTGCGTCGCGCGCGGCCGGTTCAGCGAAGCCCGAATCCTCGTCGGTCAGCGCGATGTCGGACAATCGGTCCAAGTGGAGGCCGAGCATGCGGAACTCGGTCGATTTGTCGATCAGCGACTTGGTCGCCGTCGCGAATTGCAGCCGGTAGGCGAGGAACGCGAAGATCATGCCGACCGAGAACTCGCCGGCGATGCTGAGGCCGACGGCGAGCCAGGCGACGGCGACGAACTCGAGCGCGCCGAGCAAGGTGGCGACCGCGGCCTGCCAGACGTGGATCCGCTCATAGGCGAAATTGGCGGAGAGGGCTTCGGTCAGCCGGTTCTGCCAGACCGCGTGGCGGATGGTCTCGCGCCCGGCGAGGCGCAAGGTGACGATGCCGCGCAACGTCTCGATCATCGCCGACTGCTCGCGCCCGGCCGCCGCGATTCGCTCATTCTCGTTGCGGCGCTCGGCGGCGAGGGTGGCGGCGCGAAAGGCGCCGTAGATCAGCAGCGAGACGAGGGGGATCAGCGTCAGCAAAGGCGAATAAGCGAGCATCAAGGCGAAGGTGAGGATGGCGAGCAGGCCGTCGATCAAGGCGGCGGCCGCGCTCTCGGTCAGCAGCCGCTGGATCGGGATCACCGACTGGAAGCGCGAGAGGACGTCGCCGACGCTGCGCTTCTCGAACCAGTCGACCGGCAGCCGCATCAGCCGCCGGGCGATGTTCGAGGCGATGCCGAACGACAAGGACGTCCCCGCCGCGAGCAGGACGTAGGCGCGCAGCAGCGAGGCGATTGCGTTGACGATCGCGAACAGGCCGAAGCCGATGGCGAGGATCGTCAGCAGATCGGCGTCGAGCGCGGGGAGTGCGACGTCGATCGCGAGCTGCAGCAGATAGGGCGCGGCCAGCACATGGGCCTGCAATACGAGGCTGAGCACGGCCGCCTGGGCGATCGAGCGGCCGAGCCCGCTGGAGCCGCTCCACAGCTCGCTGAGCTTGAGCGGCCGGCGCTCGGACCGCGGGGCGAAATCGCGCGCCGGGCGCAGCTCCAGCGCGACGCCGGTGAAATGCTTCGAAAGCGACTCGCGGTCGTGCCAGCGCCCGTCCTGCGCCGGGTCGACGATATAGGCCTTGCCCTTCACGACCCGCTCGAGGACGACGAAATGGTCCATGTCCCAGTGGAGGATCGCCGGAAGCTGCACGCCGGCGAGACCGTCGAGCCGGACCTTGAGCGGTCGCGGCGAGAAGCCGAGCGCGTCGGCCGTCTCCATCAGCCGCTTGAGCCCGATGCCGCGCGACGACACGCCGAAGCGGCGGCGGAGCGAGCCGAGATCGAAGTCGTGGCCCCAGAAATTGGCGATCATCGCCAGCGCGGCGAGGCCGCATTCCGCCGCCTCGGCCTGGCGGATCGGCCTGATCCGACGGCGCGAGAACAGCCTTCCCTCGACGCGCGGCGGCGCGTTCACTCCCGGTCTCTCCCAAAGAGGGCGTCGAGGAGCCATGCGGCGAGCGTGCGCGGGCGCGAGGCGAAGGTCGCGCGGACCGTCATGCCGGGTCGCAGGGCAAGCGTGGCGCCGCCGTCCAGCGTCGCCTGGACCATCGCCGTGTCGGCGCCGGAGCGGCTGAGCGTGCCGACGCGCGCGTCGATCGGTCGCGAGACGCCGTGCGCGGAGAGGCGAAGCCGCTGTCCGGGAACGAGCGACCGCGCCGCGGCCGCAGGAATCTCGAACGAAGCGACGAGCGACCCGTCATGGGCGGCGACTCGGCCGGCGATGGACGTCGCGGGGTGATATTGGGCGGTGACGAGGAAGAGGGCGGCGACCGCGAGCGCGGCGGCGAAGAAGGCGGCGAGCAGGCGCCACGAAATTTGCGGAACGAACACGATGTCGCCGTGCAGGCGATCCTGCCCGTCCAGCGCTTCGCGCCTGAACAGCTCCATGAAAAAACCCCCTTTCGGGGGTCGGTTCTAAGCGAGTCCAACGCGTCGTGCGAGGACTGTGTTTTGAGGGTGGGTCCGGCCGCAGGTGCGGCCGGACCTCAACCAATCAGCCGCGAATGCCCGTCTGGGCTTCGGTGCCGCGGCTGCCGCCGGCAACCGAAGCGATCTCCGCTTCGGTCAGCTCGACGATGTCACGCTTTTCCATGGAAATTCCTCCCTGTCCGAAAGTCGGAGAACCAGTCGATACGCTTTCGTAAACTCCACGTAAACCGAATTTAGAACCGTTTTAGCAACGATCTCCGTTAACTAACGTTCTGGCCGCCTCCCGTTGGGGACTTTTTCAGGATCGCGCCCTGCCTTGCCTGCAGACGCAGCGGACGGTGCCGCGCTGCCACCTTATCTTCGAAAAAGGCGAGACTATTCAAGTGGTTACTTGGTCGACGCCTCGTCGAGCATTGCGGCCCGCCTGGCCGGGTGACGCGGCGGCGGAATGGCCCGGGGACCCCGATCCTGCGGTGAATACGGTGTTGCGTTTCGGACACGCTCGGATGGCCGTGAGCGGCGAGATCCCGATTTGGGACGGTGCCGACACGCTTGAAATGCGCCGCGCCGCGAATCGCGAGGCAGTTTGCGAATCACGATTCGCGGGGGGTTCAGCCGCCGCGCAGCGACGGATCTTCGCGGTAGCGGCTTTCGATGAAGCGGTGCTCGATCTCGAAGCTGGTCGCGCGGCAGCCGTCGATCTCGCCGCACAGCCGGTTCATCTCCTCGGCGACGGCATC
>DASQKE010000042.1:0-24063 GCA_035630675.1 Allosphingosinicella sp. | reverse complement strand
CCCTTCATCTAAACCAACAATGTCAAAGAGCCGACGCGTTTCCTGCCCCTTGATCCGGGGCAACCGGGTTACCGATCGTTAAGAGACGCAAGCGGGGTTAGGCACAAACCAGTGCCCCGCCGGTGAGGGGCCATATATGGGGGGCTTTCGCCGCCGTCAATGGCTTTTTTCGCCAATTTCCGCCAAAACCGGGAGCTGTCGCTTCCGCGCCCCGGCGGGGCAGGCCGAGCCGGGAGCACCATCCGAAGATGGCGCCCCCGTTTCAAAACCCGCGCAGCGGCCGAAGCCGCCTCGCGGGCCCTCGTTCCCCGATTTTCAAAGAGGAAATCCGAAACGCCGGCGGCCGAAGCCGCCTTGATCCCGGAGTTCACCCTATTTAGGCGCCACGAACCGCCCTTCAAGGGCAGCCCCGCGGATTTCCGGAAGACTTTCAGCGGGTTGATCCGCCCTGCGCCTCGACAGGCCCCGCGCCATGCCCCGACGACGCGGGCCAAGAAAAAGCGGGCGGCCGCTGCCGCACCTAAGGGCGGCTTAACCCCTTTGGGTTATGGGGAAAGAAGCTGCAGCGCGAAGAGAGACGTTACAAGAAGGTGGGAGCCCGTTTGAACATGGATCCGCTCAGCGGGGCCCCGGCCGCGCTCGGCGAGCGCGTCAAGGGCGCCGTCATGTGGCGCTCGGGCAGCCAGGTGGTCGCGCAGCTCGTCACCTGGGGCTCGACCTTCCTCGTCATCCGCCTGCTCGATCCGTCCGATTACGGCCTGTTCGCCATGACCCAGGTCGTCCTCGTGCTGCTCAATCTGATGAACGGCTGGGGCTTCGCCAGCGCGCTCGTCCAGCGCGAGCGGATCGACCGCGAGCAGATCCGCCAGGTCTTCGGCCTGTTGATCCTGCTCAACACAGCGCTGGCCGCGATCCAGTTCGCGATGGCGCCGATCGCCGCCGCCTATTTCCGCCATCCGGAGGTGGCGGACCTGCTCAGGGTCCAGGCCGTGCTCTATTTCTCGACCCCTTTGATCGCACTGCCGAGCGCTTTGCTCGGGCGCGAGATCGACTTCCGCCGCCAGGCCCTGGTCAATCTCGTCTCCGCCATGCTGGGCGCGGGGACGGCGCTCGCCTGCGCTTATGCCGGCTGGGGGGTGTGGACCCTGGTCGCGGCGCCGCTCGTCCTGTGGTGGAGCCGCGCGATCGGGATGACGATCGCGGCGCGCACCCTGGTCAAACCGAGCTTCCGCTTCAAGGGCGCGGGCCCGCTCCTGCGCTACGGCAGCGCGATGGTGGCGGTGCAGTTCTTCTGGTTCTTCCAGTCGCAGGCGGACGTGTTCATCGGCGCCCGCGTGCTCGGCGCCCACGAGCTCGGAGTCTATACGACCGCCCTGTTCCTGACCCAGATCCTCGCCGCCAAGTTCGTGCCGCCGCTGAACGACGTCGCCTTCGCCGCTTATTCGCGCATGCAGGACCGGCGCGATGCGATGGGGGGCGCGTTCCTGAAATCGGTGCGGCTGATCATGCTGATTGCGCTTCCCTTCTATTTCGGCCTCGCCGTCACGGCCGAGCCGCTGGTGCTGACCGCGCTGGGCGGCAAATGGGCCGAAGCGGTGCCGATCGTGCCGATCCTGGCGATGGCGATGCCGTTCATGACGCTTCAGATCCTGTTCGCGCCGGCGACCAACGCGCTCGGCCGGCCGGGCGTCGCACTCCGCGCCGGCGCGACCGGTGCGGTGATCCTGCCGGGCGCCTTCCTGATCGGCCTGAGCTGGGGGATCGCGGGCCTGTCCTGGGCCTGGCTCGGCGGCATGGCTCTGCTCTGCGCCGCGACCGCCGCGATGTCGCTTCCGGCGATCGGCGTGACCGGCCGGGCGCTGGCCGCCTCGCTGGCGCCGGGGCTGCTCGCCTCGGCGGCGATGGCGGGGCTGGTGGCGGCGCTCGACGCGCTGCTGCCGCCGCTCGGGCCGCCCGCGCGGCTGCTGGCGCTGGTCGCGTTCGGAGCGGGGGTCTATGTCGCCTTGCTGTTCGCGCTGGCCCGGCCGCTGGTCGAGGAGGCTTTGGCCCTGGTCCGCGCCGCGCCGCGGGGAGAGGCCGCGCCGGCGGGTTGATCAGGCCATCTGGATATAGTCGCGGAGCGCCGCCGCTTCTTCCTCGATCCGGTCCATCCGGTATTTGACGAGGTCGCCGATCGAGACCAGGCCGACGAGGCGCCCGCCGTCGACGACCGGCAGGTGGCGGATGCGCCGCTCGGTCATCAGCGACAGGCCGGCGAGGACCGGCATGCCGAGCTCGGCCGCGATGATCGGCGCCGTCATCACCTTTTCGACCGCGAAATCGAGCGCGGCAGCGCCCTCGCTCTTGAGGCAGTAGATCACGTCGCGTTCGGACATGATGCCGACGACGCGCTCGTCCTTCATCACCGGAAGCGCGCCGATCCGGCGCTCGGCGAGCAGGGCGACCGCCTCGCGCACCCTGGTGTCGCAGGCGACCGTCACCACCTCGCCGCCCTTGGACCTGAGGATCGCTTCGATGTTCATCGATTCGACTCCGTGCTGCTTGATGACGCCGACTCGGGCCTTGATGATGCGACGGCGCGTCCCCAAAGGGAAGCCGTGCCTCGTCATGACCCCCTTCCGCCGCGCCCCAGCGCCCCCGATTACGAGCGCGCTGCCGGCGCCTGGGCGCGCTACAAGGCGATGATGCGGTGGATGGCGCTCGCCGCCTTCGTCTCGGTCCTGCTCGCGCTCGCCTATCTTTACGGGACGGGCGCGCCGCTGCCGATCCACGCGGTGATCGCGACCGTCGCCGGCGTCGGCCTCAGCGTGCTGCTCGGCACCGCCCTGATGGGTCTGGTCTTTCTCTCCAACAACTCGGGCCATGACGACGACGCTTCCGGAGGGGAAAGATGACTGCCACCGACAAAAGCGAGCCGATCCTGCGGGTGGTGCCCCGGCCGGGCGACATCAACGCCAACGGCCACATCTTCGGCGGCTGGGTGCTGAGCCAGATGGACATCGCCGCCGGCATCGTCGCCTCGCGCGAATCGAACGGCCCGGTCGCCACGGTCGCGATCGACAAGATGGAGTTCATTGCGCCGATCCTGATGCACGATCTGATCTCGGTCTACGCCGTCGTCGAACGCATCGGCCGGACCTCGCTCACCATCCGGATCGAGGTCGTGGCGACGCGGCGGATGGGGCTCGAGGACGTCAAGGTCACCGAGGGCGTCTTCACGTTCGTGGCGCTCGACGAGAATCACCGTCCGCGCCCGGTTCGCCCCGACTAGAGCGAGATCCGACTCCGTCCGGTCAGCGCTCCTTGCGGAAGCGCAGGACGGCGGTGCCGTTGGCGGGGACCGTCGCCGCCCAGACCGGCCGTCCGTCGTGCCGGCCGAGCGGCACATCGGTTTCGATCTCGCCATAATTGTAGAACTCGGCCTGGTAGCGGATCGGCTCGGGCGAATCGTTGGTGACGGTGAGCACATAGTCGCGCTCGCCAGCGCGACGGTTGGGGAGCTGGAGGGTCCCCGTGACCCCGGACGCGAGGCCGAGCCAGACCTCGATGTCCTCGCCGGCCGCGCGGTCGTCGATCTGGCCCTGGCCGATCAGCATCGGCCGGCCGCTCTCGGTTTCGGAAAACAGCAAAAGCGGCCCGCCGGGAAGCGGCAGGCCGAGGCCGTCCGACTCGCGGTTGCGCGCGATCAGCACGCGGTTCGCCGGTTCGGTCGCACCGTTGGTGAAGGGCCAGATCCGGTGCCGCGCGACCATCTCGACGGGCACGCCGGGGCGCTGCAGCAAGGCGACCTGCTTCTGGGCGTTGGCGGCGACCGTCACCGGCTCGGGGATCCGATAGAGCTTGACGTCGCCGAGCGTCTCCTGCTCGGCGGTGACAACGGCGATCGGGGACGATGACATGACCATGTCCGCCTGGACGCGGCTGCCGGTGACCCTGAGGGCGAACTCCTCGTCCTGGATCACGGCCATCGGCGGCGGCGGCGGTGTGGGCTCGAAGGTCTCGAGCGGGATGTCGCTGGTCGTGGAATGGGCCCAGCAGCGCAGCTCGATCGGCGCCGCCTCGACCGGCTGCCGCGCGACCGCCTCGCGGTTGATATATCCCGCGACCGCCTGGACGTCCGCATTGGGGAAGCTGGTCTCGTCGTTGCTGGCCAGCGTCAGCCAGGCGAACAGGTCGGCGCGGGTCCCGTCGTCGGACAGGGTCGCGACATAATTGGCCTGCCAGTCGAACCCGCTGGCGATGTAGGAGAGAGTGACCGTGGCGGTCACCTCCCGCGTGGCGCGGGCGCGGACCGACAGCGTCGGCCGCGGCGACAGGCCGGCCGGCACGCGATCGTAAGTGATGGTTTCGGGCATGCCTGTGCAACGCAGCGCCTCGAACCCGTCCGCCGTCTCCAGCACCACCGCCCCGTCCGCACCGGTGCGGATCACGGCATCGAACTCGCGCGTGCGTCCGCTCGCCAGCGACGTGCGACGGATATGCACTCGCCGCCCGACCGAGCGGTCGATCAACGTCCCGGGCGACAACAGATAGGCGTCGCGGTTGCGCTCCACGATGTCCTCTGGAAGCCCGGACACGATCGCGCTCTGCGGCACCAGGCCGGCGGCGACGCCTTCGAAGCGGATCTCCGATTCGCCTTCCGGAAGCCGGATGCGCCGCGTCTCGCTGACCAGAGCATAGCCGCCGAGCCACTGGCGGTTGAAGGCGGTGGACGCGTGGCGATTGGTGTCGCGATAGACGGTGACGTCGACCGAGTCCGGACGCGGCGAGGTCACGATCCGCTGCGCGGCGGCCGGCGCCGCGGCCGCGAGCGCGGCCAGCGCGAACAGCGGGAAAAGCGCGAAGCGGGGCGCGGCCACCCGCGTCTCCTCAGTAGCGGCTGTCGAAGGTCGCCGTGACAATGGCCTCGCCATTGGCCGGCACCGTCACGCGCCACGTCGCCGAATCGGCCGAGATGCGCTCGCTCGGCTGGCTCTCCTGGGCAATCCGCGTGTCGCCCCACAGCCCGTCCTGGGTAAGGATGACGGTGACCGGCGCGGGGCCGGCATTGGTGAGCCGGTAGCGCATGCTGGTACGCCAGCGCTGCGCCGTGACGCGTTCGCGCCGCTCGACAATCGGCTGCACCTTGACGTCGAAGGCCAGGCCGGTGACGAGCCCGAGCTCCGAGCCCATCGGGATGTGGCCGATGCCGGCTTCCCCGACGAATTGGGGATTGCCGCGCGCGTCGCGCTGGTAGACGCGAACCGTCCCGGCGGGGAGCGCGTCGCCGAGGCCCTGCTCGCGCGAGCTCGAGAAACGCAGCACGCTGCTGGCGCTGCGCGCCTCGTCCATCGTGCCGAGCCAGGCGTTGCGAAACTCGTAGGCGCGGGCCGCCGGCGCGGCGCGCACGTCGAGGAAGCTGACCTGCTTGATCTGGCGGTGGGCGACCGTCGTCCGCTCGGGCAGCGGATAGAGGTAGAAATCGCCGAGCCGCTCGCGCGCGGCGGTTTCGGTGCCCGGATCGCGCAGGCTCCCCGGCGGCGGCGGCGGACGCCGGACGACGCGCTGTCCACCCTGGCCGCCGACGGCGCCCGCGACCAGCAGCACGTCGGCATTGACGTAGGGCGTGCCGCTATTGTTGGTGAGCGTGATCCAGCCTTGGACGTCCATCCGCCCCGCCGCCTCGTCGAACAAGGCGACATAATCGGCCTGCCAGCCGAGGCCGGGCGTCAGATAAGTGAGGGTCACCGGCCGGCGGCCGCCTTGCTCGCTCTGGACGGTCACCGAAAGCGTCGGGCGGGCGCGCAGATTTTCGGGCACGCGGTCGAAGATCACCCGCACCGGCAGGCCGTCGTCGCGGAGCACCTCGATCCGGTCGCCGACCTGCAGCACGACGCCGCCGTTCACCGCCAGCACCCGCGCGCGCTCGCGCTGCTCCTGGCCGGTCGCGGGATTGGTCCGCACCAAAGTGATCGTCTCGCCGACCGCCTCCTGCATCAGCGCCTGGGGCGACAGCAGATCATAGTCGAAATTCTGCTCGACGATGCCGACGCCGGCGCCGGTCAGAGTCACCGTCTCGGCACGGATCTGGGCGGAGACGTCCGGAAATTCCTGGCGCGAGCGGCCGGCCGGTATGTCGACGTCGCGCCGGTCCTGCACGAGCGCGATGTCGTTATTGTAGATGGTGACCGCGACATCGCCCTGCGCGCTCTGGCTCGGCGGCGGGATCACCGGCTGGGCGAGAGCGGGCGCGGCGGCGAGGATGAAGAGACAGAGTATCGGGCGCATCGGACGGCTCCTCTCCGGATGACCCGATCACGATGTTACATTATCACCTGTCCGTCAACCGCCTGAAACAAGCGGCTGAAACGAAAAGGGCGGCCGCCGCAGCGACCGCCCTTCTTCATTGTTACCGGAGCGATCCGCTCAGGCCGCGGGGGCGATCTCGTCGCTATCGTCGCGCGGACGGCGGACGCGGCGGCGCGGCGCCTTCGGCTGATCGTCGCCGCTGTCGGCTTCGGGAGCCGCCACGGCCGAGATTGCCGGGGGAAGCACGTCGAGCGAGATCCGCTCCTCGCCTTCCTCATTGGCGGCCTCGAAGCGGTCGCGGCGCGGGCGGCCCCGGGGGCGGGCGGCCTCGCCGTTGCGGGCGGTGTCGCGATCGGGGCGATCGGGGCGCGGTCGGCGCTCCTCGGCCTCCTCGCGCTGGCCCTCGCGCTGCGCCTGCGGCTCGTTGCGGGCGGGACGGTCGTCGCGCACCGGACGCTCGTCGCGCGCGGGACGTTCGTCGCGATACGGGCGATCGTCGCGCTCGGCACGGACGTCCCGGTCTTCTCGATAGGGACGATCCTGGCGCGCCGGACGGTCGTCGCGATAGGAGCGGTCGTCGCCGCCATCGTCGCGGCCGTCGCGGCCGTCGGCGCCGACGCCCTCGTCCTGGTCCTCGTCGTCCTCATAGAATTCGCCGCGCTGCGGGCGCTGCTCTTCGAAGCGGGAGCGGTTCTCGTTGAGCACGCGATAATAATGCTCGGCATATTGCAGGTAATATTCGGTCTGGACCCGATCGCCGCCCATCTGGGCGTCGCGGGCCATCGACTTATACTTTTCGAGCAGCTGCGCGGCATTGCCGCGATTCCTGGTTTCCTGGCGGTTGCCGGGACCAGGCCCGCCGCCTTGCTGACGGCCGCCGCCGCCGCCACCGGGGCCGCCGCCGCGACCGCGCCTGCGGCCGCCCTGACGATTGTTTATCAATCGGAAATCCTCGTCAAAATGGTGGGTCTTTTCTACTCCACCGGCCAGGCCCTTCCCGGCCGTAACTCTGTGCGACCACCCGCAGGAGGAAGCCGCAATGCGGATTCCGCCTCCTCGCGCTGTAATCGCCCGACCCGGGCGAAGAGAGCAATCGGGGGTCGGCCCGGGGAGCCCCACGCGTTTAATGCTGTGAGCGGCCCCGTCCCTGTCAACTATGTAGCTATGCTCGAAGAGAAATCCAAGCGGAAAGTATCAAGGCCCGTCAGCGGCGAAGAACGAGGCAGCGGTCGCGGCCCGCAAGGTCTTTGCGAACCGAGACATTCAGCCCCCGCGCCTCGAACAGAGCGCCCGCCGCCTCGGCCTGTTCGGAGCCGATCTCGAAGCAGGCGAGGCCGCCCTGCGCCATCAGGCGGGGAACCGCGGGCGCCAGCCGGCGATAGGAGTCGAGCCCGTCCGGCCCGGCGAACAATGCCGCGGGCGGCTCCCATAAGGCGACGTCGCGCGGGAGCTGCGCCCCTGCTTCGACATAAGGGGGATTGCACAGGATCAGGTCGAACTGGCCGCTCAGTCCGTCGGCCCAGTCGCCGCGGCGGAGCTCGGCGCGGAGGCCGAGGCGTTCGGCGTTGCGGCCCGCATATCGAAGCGCGTCGGCCGATGCGTCGATCCCGAGCCCGCGCGCCTCGGGCCACTGATCGAGCGCGGCGAGGAGCAAAGTGCCGGGACCGGTGCCGAGGTCCAGAATCGTCCCCGGGCCGGCCGCGCCGAAACGCTCGACCGCGGCTTCGAGCAAGGTCTCGCTGTCCGGCCGCGGCACCAGCGCGCCGGGGCCGACCTCGAGCTCGATCGTCCAGAAGGCGCGGCGGCCGATGATGTAGGCGACCGGCTCGTGCGCGAGGCGGCGGCCCACCAGCCCGTCGAACGCCGGGGGAGCCGGCGCGTCGAGGCGGGACAAAAGCATCTGCTCGCGGCCTGTCCCAAGCGCCTCCGCCATCAGCAATTCCGCGTCGAGCCGCGGCGTGTCGCTTATCGCGCCGAGCCGCTCCGAGGCCGCGCGAAGAGCCTCTGCTACGGTCACCACCCTCCGTTCGTCCCGAGCGAAGTCGAGGGGCGCCGGCACGGATTCATCACACGCGCCCCTCGACTACGCTCGGGACGAACGAGCTTCCTGCCCGACCTAGCCCTCATCGATCTGCGCCAGCCGCTCGGCCTCGTCCTCGCTCACCAAAGCCGAAACCAGCTCCTCGAGGCCGGGGCCCTGCAGGATCTCCTCGAGCCGGTGCAGCGTCAGGTTGATGCGGTGGTCTGTCACGCGCCCCTGCGGGAAATTGTAGGTGCGGATGCGCTCGGAGCGGTCGCCCGAGCCGACCATCGATTTGCGCGCGCCCGCCCGCGCCGAATCGAGCCGCCCGCGCTCGAGCTCGTAGAGCCGCGTCCTCAGCACCTTCAGCGCCTTGGCCTTGTTCTTGTGCTGCGATTTCTCGTCCTGCTGGATGACCACAAGCCCGCTCGGCAAATGGGTGATGCGGACCGCGCTGTCGGTCGTGTTGACCGACTGCCCGCCGGGCCCCGACGAGCGGTAGACGTCGATCCTGAGGTCCCTCGCCTCGTCGATCTGGACGTCGACATCCTCGGCCTCGGGCAGCACCGCGACGGTCGCGGCGGAGGTGTGAATGCGCCCGCCGCTCTCGGTGACGGGCACGCGCTGGACGCGATGGACCCCGCTCTCGAACTTGAGCTTCGCGAACACGCCCTGGCCGCTGACGCTCGCGACCACTTCCTTGAAGCCGCCGACCTCGGACGCGCTGGCGGAGATGGTCTCGACGCGCCACCCCTGGATCTCGGCATAACGCTGGTACATCCGGAACAGGTCGCCGGCGAACAAAGCGGCCTCGTCGCCGCCGGTGCCGGCGCGGATCTCGAGCATCGCCGAGCGCTCGTCGGCGGCGTCGCGCGGCGCCAGCTTCAGCGCCAGCGCCCGCTCGGCCTCGGGGACTCGGCTTTCGAGGGCGCGGATCTCGTCCTCCGCCATCTCCCGCATCTCGGGGTCGGCCGCCATTTCCCGCAGCGAGGCGAGCTCGTCACGCAGGCGGCGCAGCTCCGCGGCGGCCGCGGCGACCGGCTCGACCTCGGCATATTCCTTCGACAGCTTCACGAACGCGTCCGGGGCGAGGTCGCGCGCCGACATCGCCGCCTGCAACTCGTCCCGCCGCGCCTCGATCTGCGCGATCCTGTCGGCGGAGATCGAGGTCACTGCGGCGTCCGGCTCGCGTCGAACCAGTCGAGCCCCACCAGCGCGTCCTCGACCTCGCTAATGCGCAGGCTGGGGTCGAGCTGTTTCACTCGGGCTGTAATTTGGCCCTGCAGGTCGACGGCAAGAATGGCGCGAGGGTCACTCCTCGTTGCCTTGTCGAAGCGTTTGCGGGGCGATCCCTGGGCGAAAAGCTCCACCGAAAAGCCTGAGCGGCGAAGAGCGGCGCCCGACTGAACGCCCTCGCTCTGAACCACGTCGACCTCCACGACGACGGCGACATCGACGCGCTCCGGCACCGGCGCCTCGATCAGCATCCCCAGCCGCTCGATCCCCGCGGCCCAGCCGACGGCCGGCGTGTGCGGGCCGCCGAGAACTTCGATCAGGCCGTCGTAGCGGCCGCCGGCCAGCACCGTCCCCTGCGCGCCGAGGCGGTCGGTGACGAACTCGAAGGCGGTGTGGCGGTAATAATCGAGGCCGCGCACGAGGCGGGCGTTGCGCTCCCACTTCACGCCGGCGGCATCGAGGCCGGCGGTGACTTGCTCGAAGAAGCCGCGCGCTTCCGCCGTCAGGAAATTGTCGATTTCGGGCGCGCTGTCGGCGGCCGGGCGATCGCGCGGGTCCTTGCTGTCGAGGATGCGTAAGGGGTTCTTGGCCAAGCGGGCGAGGCTGTCGTCGGAAAGGTCGCCCCGATGCGCCTCGAAATGCGCGACGAGCGCGGCGCGCCATGCGTCGCGCGTCTCCGCATCGCCCAAAGTGTTGAGCTGCAGCGTCACGCCCTCGGCGATGCCGAGCTCGTGGAGGAGATGGTCGGCCATGACCAGCAATTCGACGTCGGCGAGCGGCGAGTCCGAGCCGATGATCTCGGCGTCGAGCTGGTGGAACTGACGGAAGCGGCCCTTTTGCGGGCGCTCGTAGCGGAAGACGGCGCCGTCGGTCGCAAGCTTCATCGGCGCGTGCTGCTGCCAGCCTTCGGAGAGGTAGGCCCGGCAGATGCCGGCGGTGAATTCCGGGCGCAGGGTCAGGCTGTCGCCGCCGCGGTCCTCGAACGTGTACATTTCCTTGGAGACGATGTCGGTGGTCTCGCCGATCGAGCGGGAGAATATCTCGGTCGACTCGAACATGGGCGTCTCGACGCGCTGGAAGGCGTAGAGCCGGCGGACGCGGTCGAACGCCTCGACCACCGCGCGGTGCCGGTCCGCCTCCTCGCCCCAGATATCCTGGGTTCCCCTGATCCTCTGCGGGCCCTTGCTCATCGGGCGAGGCCATAAGCAGGTTTGAACAAACGGGGAAGCGCTGGACCGAATCGCCGCCGTGCGTCATGGCCTCGCGCCATGCGCACTCTCCTCTTCGCCGCCGCCTTCGCCCTCGCCGGATGCGCCACCAATCAATCCCTGCAGAGCGGAGTCCCGGCGGCCCCCGCCTTCGCCGAGACCGAGAGCGCCACCGCCCGGACCCGCGCCTCGCTCGCCCGGATCGCCTTGCTCAACCGCCGCCTGCGCGCCGTGATCGCGACCGAGCCGAGCGCGCTCGCCCAGGCGCGCCGGCTCGACGCTGCCGTTGGCGCGCGCGGGCCCTTGTTCGGCGTGCCGGTGCTGATCAAGGACAATATCGAGACCGCCGGAACGCTCCCGACCACCGCCGGCAGCCTCGCCCTCCGCGCCAACGTCACCAACCGCGACGCGCCCCTGGTCGCGCGCCTCCGCGCCGCGGGCGCCGTCATCGTCGGCAAGGCGAACCTCTCCGAATGGGCGAACTTCCGCTCGAACGATTCGATCTCGGGCTGGAGCGCGGTCGGCGGGCAGGTGCGCAACCCGTTCGCATTGAACCGCAATGCCTGCGGCTCGTCGAGCGGCAGCGCGGTCGCGGTCGCGTCCGGCATGGTCCCGGCGGCGATCGGCACCGAGACCAACGGCTCGATCACCTGCCCTGCGGCGATCAACGGCATCGTCGGCTTCAAGCCCAGCGTCGGCCTGGTCAGCCGCACCCATGTCGTCCCGATCAGCGAGACCCAGGACACGCCCGGCCCGATGACGCGAACGGTGCGCGAGGCGGCGCAGCTGCTCGACGCCATCGTCGGCACCGACCCCGCCGACGCCGCCACCGCCGAGGCCGACCGCCGCCGCCAGCCTTATGCGGCGATGCTCAACCCGGACGTGCTGCGCGGGCGGCGGATCGGCGTGATGCGCTTCGCCGCCGGCTTCGGCACCAACGCCCAGTTCGAGGAAGCGCTGGCGACCCTGCGCGCCCGCGGCGCGGTGCTGGTCGACATCGCCGAGATGCCGAACCGGGCGGAGATGGGCCGGCACTCGTTCCAGGTGCTGCTCCACGAGTTCAAGGACGGCTTGAATCGCTATCTCGCGACGACGCCGCCGGGCGTGACCGCGCGCACGCTCGCCCAATTGATCGCCTTCAACCGCGCCAATGCCGCGAGGGAAATGCCTCTGTTCGGCCAGGAGCTGTTCGAGCAGGCCGAGGCCACCACCGGCCTCGACGCCGATTATCGCCGCGCCCGCGAGACCATGCAGCGGCTGGCCGGCGCCGAAGGGATCGATCGGCTGATGCGCGAGCACGATATCGACGCTCTGGTCGGGCCGACCATGCCCGCCGCCTGGTTCATCGACGCGGTCCATGGCGACGTCATTTCCGGCGGCGGCGGCGGCGCGCTGGCGGCGATTGCGGGTTATCCGCACCTGACCGTGCCGATGGGCGATTCGCGCGGGCTCCCCGTGGGCCTCAGCTTCATCGGCCCGAAATGGTCCGACGCGCTCATCCTCTCGATCGGCTACGCCTACGAGCAGGCCTCGCAGAAACGGATCGCGCCCCGCTTCCTCGAGTCGATCGAGGACGAGCCGGACGTGCTGCGCGCGTTCGAGCCGGCTCGGTAGCAGCGCAGTTGGGAAACCTGGTCCGCTAGGGCTGAGCCTGTCGAAGCCCGGCTCGGTGGCGGGGACCGCCCTTCGACAGGCTCAGGGCTAGCGGTGCGGGCTTGGTTCAGCGCCCGGTTTCGACTTCCTCGGCTTCCTCTTCGCGGCTCCCCTGAGCCCCGCCTCGACCGCCAGCCGCGCCCAAAGCTGCATCGCCTCGGGATCGTCATAGACGTCGAGCGGCGCGCGGCGGTAGTTCATCGTCTCGACCTTGCCGTCCTTGCCGGTGAAGGTGAAGCGATCGCAGCCCGCCTCGTCCCAGACCGCCGCGCTCTCCGCGTCCGCCTTGAACCAGAGCTCCTCACCTTCGAGCACGGCGAACACGATGCCGTCGAGGTAGAGCGTCGCGGCGCCCATCATCCGCCGCATCGTTACCGCGCCGAGCGGCTCCAAAGCCTCCTGCACCCAGGCGTAGAGCCCTTCGTCGAAGCTCATGCCGTCAGCCTCAGCCCCGCGATCGCCGCGACGATGACGAAGATCAGCAGCATCCGCACTGTCGTCGCCGGCTCGCCGAACCACAGCATGCCGACCGCGACCGTCCCGATCGCGCCGATCCCGCCCCAGACCGCATAGGCCGTCCCCATCGGGATCGTCCGCGCGGCATATTCGAGCAGGCCCATGCTGATCGTGACCGAGGCCAGGAAGGCGATCGTCCAGGGCAGGTTGCGGAAGCCTTCGACGAAGCGCAGCGAGGTCGTGAAGCCGATCTCGAACAGGCCGCCGAGAATGAGCCAGAACCAGGCCATCAGGCGTGCACGCCCGCTTCGACGTCGGCGGCCGGCGGCGGGCGCCGGGTCGCGGCGATCAGGCAGGCGATCACGATCATCGCCGCGCCGGCGAGGGTGAACGGCTGCACCGCCTCATCGAAGACGAGGAAGCCGAGGATCGCCGCCCAGACGAACGAGCTATATTCGACCGGCGCGAGATGCTGCGCCTCGGCGCGGGCATAGGCCCAGGACAGCAGGAGCAGCGACGCGAAGGCGAGGAGCGCTGCGCCGACGATCGCGGGAAGCTCTCCCGGCGGCGGCAGCTCGGCGAGGAACGGCGCGGCGAGCAGGAAGGAAGCGCCCATGATCCCGCTGGTGAAGAAGGCGATCTCGGTCGGCTTGGCGAGCAGGGCCTGCTGGCGCATCAGGATGATATTGTACGCGTAGAGCGCGGCCGAACCGAGGATGGCGAGCGAGCCGCGGAACGCGTCGGGACCCAGCTCCGCCTCGCGCTGGCCCCAGAAGATGAGCAGCACCCCGCCGAAGCCGAGCAATGACGCGAGCAGTGCCCGCCGCTCGATCCGCTCCTTGAGCAAGGCGGCGGCGAGATAGAGGGCGAGCAAAGGCGCGACGAAGGCCAAGGCGATCGCCTGGGCGAGCGGCACCCGCGCCAGCCCCCAGAAGAACAGGAAGGCCATCGGCACGCCGATCAGGCCGCGCGTCAGATGCACCCGCATCGCCGCCTTGCCCGGCCACGGATTGCCCGCGCCGAAGAAGAAAAGCGCCGCGATCGAGGCGCCGGCGAGCGTCCGCCACAGCAGGGCATTGTAGGTGCCGATCGCGATGGCGAGCCCCTTCATCACCGCATCCATGCCGGAGAAGGAGGCGATGCCGAGCGTCGCCACCGCAAAGGCGAAGGCGGTCGATGTCCGGGCTGGGTCGCTGCGGGCCATGTCGCGGCGATAGCGCCGCCGCCGCGCCAGGTCACGAGGTGCCAGCGCCTAGGGTCCGCACTCGATACCCGCAATGGCCGGGATCGCCCTTCGGGCGGCGGGCGGCTCTTGGCGCAGGGCTACGTCGCGCGTCGGTCACGATGCGACAGCATCGCTCCCTCCTTGCTCCTTGCCCTGCACCAAAATCCGCTCCGTCACGGCCGTTGCGGGTATCGAGTACGGACCCTCAGCGCAGGATCATGTTGTCGCCGCTCATTTCGACCGTGCCGATGCGCGTCAGGAAAGACTGGCCGAGCAGCGAGATTGGGAGCCCTTCGAGCACGGCGCCGCTGACGCCTCGAACTTCGCGCCCTTCGACCACCACCCGGTCCAGCGTCACCATCTGCCCCCGCACCGCGCCCGAGGCGCCTGAGCCGACGATCTGGAAATCGGCTTCGTCGAATCGGACGCCCAGCCTTTTGGCATCCTCGACGGTGAGCGCCACCATCGAGGCGCCGGTATCGACGACGAAGCGGGCGAGCTGCCCGTTGACCTCGGCATGGACGTAGAAATGTCCATTGCCCTCGCGCCGCAGCCGCACTTCCGCCGGCGGCGGGCCGCCACGCGCCGGGGCCGCCTCGGCCACTGCCCCCGCCGACGGCACGGGCGTCGAAGCCGGCATCATCGCACCGATGCCGGCGCCGACCACGATCACTGCGAATAGTGCTTTGATCATCCCTCGAGCTTAGCCGAGCCCGGTAAACGAAGCGTTTGCCCGCTCTTACTCCGCCGCCTGCGCCGCCGCGGCGCCCGCCGCCTCGATCTCGGCGGCCTTGGCCTCGACCAGGCGGACGATGTGGTCGACCATCTCCTCGTCGCGGACATGGTGGTCGGTCACGCCGGAGAGATAGACCATGTGCTTGCCGGCGCCGCCGCCGGTGATGCCGATGTCGGTCTCGCGCGCCTCGCCGGGACCGTTGACGACGCAGCCGAGCACGCTGAGCGACATCGGCGTGCGGATGTGGCTGAGCCGCTCTTCGAGCTTCTCGACGGTGCGGATGACGTCGAAGCCCTGGCGCGCGCAGCTCGGGCACGACACCACGCGCACGCCGCGGTTGCGGATGCCGAGGCTCTTCAAAATCTCGAACCCGGCGCGCACCTCCTCCTCGGGCTCGGCCGACAAGGAGACGCGGATCGTGTCGCCGATCCCGAACCAGAGCAGGGAGCCGATGCCGATCGCGCTTTTCACCGTGCCGCCGCGCAGCCCCCCCGCCTCGGTGATGCCGAGATGGAGCGGGCAATCGACCGCGTCGGCGAGCTGCTGGTAAGCGGCGACCGCGAGGAACAGATCGGACGCTTTGACGGCGACCTTGTATTCTCGGAAATCATGATCTTCGAGCAGCCGGATATGGTCGAGCGCGCTCTCCACCAAAGCCTCCGGGCAGGGCTCGCCATATTTTTCGAGCAAGTGGCGCTCGAGAGAGCCGGCATTGACGCCGATCCGGATCGCGCAGCCGTTCGCCTTGGCGGCGTTCACGACCTCGCGCACCCGCTCGGCGGAGCCGATATTGCCCGGATTGATCCTGAGGCAGGCGGCGCCGGCGTCGGCCGCCTCGAGCGCTCGCTTGTAGTGGAAGTGGATGTCGGCGACGATCGGCACCCGGGAGGCGCGCACGATCTGCTTCAGCGCCGCGGTGCTCTCGACATCGGGGCAGGAGACGCGGACGATGTCGGCGCCCGCTTCCTCGCAGCGGCGGATCTGGTCGACCGTCGCTCGAACGTCGGCGGTGACCGTATTGGTCATCGTCTGGACCGTGATCGGCGCGCCGCCGCCGACCGGCACGTGGCCGACCATGATCTGCCGGGAAGGACGGCGCGCGATATCGCGCCACGGGCGGATGGACATGCCCGCGATATAGGCGTTCGGCCGGCGGAGCGAAAGTCGGCGGGCCCGCCGCCGGCGCTCGGCGGCGGGCCCTCGAACGTTTCCGTCCCGGCTAGAGGACGAAGTCCGCGGCGGTGAGCGCGAACGTGCCGGTGAGGAAGATCTCGAAGTCGGCGTTGCCGTCCCCGTTCATATCGCCCTCGACCACCGTCATTCCGCCGCCCGTGGAGTAGCGCAGCTGGCCCGGGGTGGAGGTGAAGGCGCCCGTGCCGATGAAGGTGAAGGCCTGGTCGCCGGGGGTGTAGATGTCCGGATCCCAATTGCCGAGATCGATGATGTCCGTCCCGTCTTCGAAGTCGGTGATGGTGTCGGCGTCGCTGCCCAGCCCCGCTTCGTAGCCGCCGATCCGGAAGATGTCCGCGCCGGCGCCGCCCTCGAGCGTATCGCCGCCCGAAGCGCCGACGAGCAGATCGTCGCCGTCGCCGCCGTAGAGCGTATCCGCCCCGCCGTTGGCGCGGATTTCGTCATTGCCATCGAGGCCGTAGAGCGTGTCCGCGCCGGTCCCGCCGGCGATGACGTTGTTGAGATCGTTGCCGGTTCCGGTGAAGGTGCCGGAACCGCTGTTGGTGAGATTCTCGACCTCGGACGGGAGCGTGAAGCTGCTGCTCGTGGCGTAGACATGGTCGGTGCCGCCGTTGCTCGATTCGGCGACGATGTCGAATTCGTCGTCGACGAGGTAGACGTCGCCGTCGGCGCCGCCGTCCATATAATCGGCGCCCGTGCCGCCGCTGAGCGTATCGACTCCCGCGCCGCCCATCAGCGTGTCGACGCCGCCATTGCCGGCCAGATAATCGTGGCCGTCGCCGCCGTCGAGCACGTCGTCGCCGATGCCGCCGTAAATCTCGTTGCTGAGGTCGTTGCCGTTGCCGTTGAAATTGCCGGTGCCGAGATATCTCAATTTCTCGACATGGTCGCCGAGCGTGTAGTCGACGAGGGTGCGGACCTCGTCGGTGCCCTGGGCGGATTGCTCGAGCACCGAATCGCCCGAATCGTCGACATAATAGATGTCGTTGCCGCCGCGGCCGACGAGCGTGTCGGCGCCGGCGCCGCCGTCGAGGACGTTGGCGCCGCTGGTGCCGCGCAGCTCGTCGCCATAATCCGATCCGGTGAGGTTCTCGATGCTGGTCAGCGTGTCGTCGGCGGCTTCGCCGTCCTTCTCGCCCGTGGTCAGGTCGACGAGCACGAAGCTGCTGCTGCTCATGTAATTGGCGGTATCGTTGCCCGAGCCGCCGCTCACCGAGACCGCGGCGAGATCGGCCATGTAGAAGATGTTCGCCAGGCTGTTGCCGGTGACGGAGATCGGTCCGCTCGCGTTGCGGGTGTCGAGATTCTCGACATTGGAGGTGAGGGTGTAAGTGGAGATGGTGATCGCGACAGTGTCGGTGCCGCCGCCCGACGATTCGGTCACCACGTCGCCGGCATCGTCGACCCAATAGGTGTCGTTGCCGCTGCCCCCCGTCATCGCATCCGCCCCGGTTCCGCCGTCGAGCAGGTCATGGCCGGCGCCGCCGCTCAAGATGTCGTTGCCGTCGTAGCCGTAGAGTTCGTCGTCGCTGGAGGTGCCGGTGAGCGTGTCGTCGCCCGATGTGCCGTAGATGATAGCCATGTTGCGCCCCTTCTTTCCGCGGCCGCACCCCAACGGTACGGAGACTCGCGGGCAAGGCATCATCGCCCTGATTTGCTACTTTCGCCAGCGAAATGATTTCCTGAAAGGGGGATTGACTTGGTCGATACTATGAGTCCGCTGAGGCGCCGCCGGCTGGCGGGCGGCCGCGCTTGCGTCTCTCGGGCGGTGCCACTTTGACCCCGCGCCGCCCGAGCGCCTCGCGCAACAGGCATTCGATCTCGGCATTGATGCTGCGCAAATCGGACGCCGCCACGCGTTCGAGCGCTTCCCACAGCGAAGGCTCGATGCGCAGCGGAAAGGCCTTTTTCGGAGCGGGTTCCATCCGCCGGGCCTATTGGTAGAGCGTGCCGGTATTGACGATCGGCTGGGTGTCGCGCTCCGAGCACAGCACCACCATCAGGTTCGAGACCATGGCGGCGCGGCGCTCGTCGTCCAGCTCGACGACGTTCTTCTCGGAGAGCAGTTGGAGCGCGCTCTCGACCATGGAGACGGCGCCGATGACGATCTTCTGGCGCGCGGCGATGACCGCCTCGGCCTGCTGGCGGCGCAGCATCGACTGGGCGATCTCGGGCGCGTAGGCGAGGTGGGTCAGGCGGCACTCGTCGATGGTGATTCCGGCGACGGCGACGCGCTCCTGCAATTCCTCCATCAGCTCGTGGCTGACGACCTCGGCATGCCCGCGCAGGGTCGTCTCCTGGTGCTCGATGTCGTCATAGGGATATTTGGAGCCGATCGCGCGGAGCGCGCTCTCGATCTGGACGAACAGGAACTTGGTGTAGTCGTCGACGTCGAACAGGGCCTGGGCGGTGTCGGTGACCCGCCAGACGACGTTGGTCGCGATCTCGATCGGGTTGCCGCGCGAATCGTTGACCTTGAGCCGCTCCGACGTGACGTTGTGGACGCGGGTCAGGATCTTGGTGCGGGTCAGCCACGGCCAGCGCCACCTGAGGCCGCTGTTGCGGTCGCTGCCGCGATAATCGCCGAACAGGAGGATCGCGGCCGCCTGGTTGGGCTGGAGCAGATAGAAGCCGCAGGAGATGAAGGCGAACGCGATGACGCTGATCGCGACGATGGCGATTCCGGGCCCGGGGTTCTTGCCGTCGACCAGGCCGAGCCCGACAGCGACCAAGGCGACCAGGCCGA
This sequence comes from Allosphingosinicella sp., assembly GCA_035630675.1. Classification (GTDB taxonomy): domain Bacteria; phylum Pseudomonadota; class Alphaproteobacteria; order Sphingomonadales; family Sphingomonadaceae; genus Allosphingosinicella. The sequence goes on along the minus strand of DASQKE010000042.1, from coordinate 5,304 downwards.
GCAGGATCAGCAGCATCAGATAGCCGCTGAACGTCCCCGCCGGGCGCTCGCGCGACAGCCGGAGCGCGTGATGGTTGGATTGCATCTCGATCGCATTCATGTCTGCCTCCCTCTTTATGATGATATCATATTTATATCGGATAGGATTGTGCAAGCGAAATCGTCGGATGGTGGCGGGCGGCAGTCGTTGCCGCTAAGGCGGCGGCCATGGAAAGAACCGGCTGGAGACTTCTCGTTCACGGCGGCGCGGGGGTGTTCGAGCGGCACCTGCTGGCGCCGGAGGCCGACCAGGCGATCCGCGCCGCGCTCGACGCCGCGCTGGCCTCGGGCGGCTTGATCCTCGAGGCGGGCGGAAGCGCCCTCGACGCGGTCGAAGCGGCGGTGAAGGCGCTCGAGGACGATTCAAACTTCAACGCCGGCCGAGGGTCGGTCTTCACCTTCGATGGCACCAACGAGATGGACGCCGCGATCATGGACGGCCGCACCCGCGCCGCCGGCTCGGTGACCCGGGTCATAGCGACGAAGAACCCGGTGGGCCTCGCCCGCGCGGTGATGGAGCTGAGCCCGCACGTCATGCTGAGCGGCGAAGGCGCCGATCTCTTCTCGCGCGAGCAGGGCCTCGAGCAGGCGGGGCCCGAATGGTTCGCGACCGATATTCGACTCGCGCAGCTCGAGGAGGTGCGCGCGAGCCCAGGCGCCTGGTTCGACGAGGAGATGAAATACGGCACAGTCGGCGCGGTCGCGCGCGACGCCCAGGGCCATGTCGCCGCCGCGACCTCCACCGGGGGCGTCACCGGCAAGCGCTGGGGCCGGATCGGCGACACCCCGATCATCGGCGCCGGCACCTGGGCCGACGACCGCAGCTGCGCCGTCTCCGCCACCGGGATGGGCGAATATTTCATCCGGACCGGCGTCGCCCACGAGATCGCCTCGCGCATCCGGCTGAATGGCGAAAGCGTAAAGCGGGCGGCCGAAGCCGCGCTCGCCGAGGTTGCGGCCCTGGGCGGCATCGGCGGCGTCATCGTGGTCGGCGCGGACGGCGAGACCGCCTCGCCGTTCAACTCGGTCGGCATGTATCGCGGCCTCGCGACGGCGGAGAAGCGGACGGTCGCCATCTACGGAGACGAGGAATGCTGAACCTGTCGAAGCGCATCCCGGCGCTGGCCGCCGCCTTGCTGTTCGCCTTCCCCGTGCCGGCGGCGGCGTGGTGGGAATATGGCCACGAGACCGTCGCCACCATTGCCGAGATGGAGGCCGCGCCGGCGACCCGCCGCGAGATCCGCCGCCTCCTCGCACAGTCGCGGCTGCTCGACACGCCGATTTGCCCGGCGCGGACCATCGAGCAGGCCTCGGTCTGGCCGGACTGCATCAAGCAATTGCGCGACCGCTTCAGCTATGCCGGGCCATGGCATTATCAGAATGTCGACGTCTGCCGTCCGTTCGACCAGGAATCGGCCTGCCGCGACGGCAATTGCGTCTCCACCCAGATCGACCGCAACGCGCGGCTGCTCGCCGACGAGGCCTTGCCGACCCGCGAGCGGGTGACGGCGCTCGCCTTCCTCGTCCATCTGATGGGCGATCTCCATCAGCCGATGCACGCCGGCGACCGCGGAGACCTCGGCGGCAACCGCTTCGGCGTCGATTACGGCATCATCTCCGGCCGGACCAATTTGCACACCATCTGGGACGGCTATCTCGCCGACCGCTCGATCTCGACGCCGATCGGCGAGGCCGCGGGCCTCATCGCCGAGATGCCGGAAGCCGATCGCCGGGCGGCGCGGCTGGGCAGCGTTACCGACTGGGCCCGCGAGAGCTGGCAGGCCGCGCACGACTTCGCCTACGGCACCGTGCTCCCGGATCCCTGCGCGCCGATCCCGGCAGAGCGGCCAATGCTCCGCGAGGAGCAGGTCCGCACCCTGATTCCGGTGGTGCGGCGGCAGGTGACGAAGGGCGGGCTCAGGCTGGCGCGCCTGCTCGACGAGGCTCTCTCCAACCGTTCGTCCTGAGTAGCCATCGAGCCTGTCGAGATGGCGTATCGAAGGACCGGCGCCTCGGTCCTTCGATACGGGCCCTCGATACGGCTTCGCCTACTCGGTCCCTACTCAGGACGAACGGTTCTGGCCCTTGCCCCCGTCAATTCGGCAGCACGGTCACCGCTCGGCGGTTCCTCGACCAGGCTTCCTCGTTCGAGCCTTCGATCGCCGGACGCTCCTTGCCCCAGCTGATCGTCGTCATCCGGTTGGCCGCGACGCCGCGCGATTCGAGATAGTTGCGCGCCGAATTGGCGCGGCGATCGCCGAGCGCGAGATTGTATTCGCGCGTGCCGCGCTCGTCGGCATGGCCCTCGATGGTGACGCCGACGTTCGGGAAGCGCAGCAGATATTCGGCCTGTGCATCGAGCGTCGCCCGTGCCTCGCCGCTGAGCGCGAACTCGTCGGTATCGAAGAAGACCCGGTCCGAGGGAACGCTCTGCAGGAAATCGGCCTGCGAGCCCGGCACCGCGACGCCGGTGACGCCGCCGCTCTGATCGCCGGTGCCGTTCGTCTGCCCTTCCGTCCCTGCCTCCGCCTCGCTCGGCGGCGCGGGCGGCAGCTGCGCGGGGCGGCGGGAGCCGCAGGCGGCGCTCAGCAGCGCGATGCTCAGCATGGCGGCGATCCGTAGCGTTCTGACGTTCATTTCACTCTCCAATCGTCATGGATTGATCGCGGACCAGGCCGGGTCCGAGCCGTCGAGCGGGGTCGGGATGCGTCGCTCGTTGCGGCCGGTGAGGTCGACCGACCAGATCGAGCCGCGGCCGGAGCCCTGGGCGCTGCGGAAGAAGATGAGGACCCGGCCATTCGGCGCCCAGCTCGGCCCCTCGTCGTGCCAGCCGTCGGTGAGCAGCCGCTCGCCCGATCCATCGACGCCCATCACCCCGATCCGGAAGCTGCCGGCGATCCTGGTGAAGGCGATCAGATCGCCGCGCGGGCTCCAGGAGGGCGTGGCATAGCGGCCGCCGCCGAAGCTGATCCGCCGCTGGCCGGCGCCGTCCGCGCCCATCACATAGAGCTGCTGGCCGCCCGAGCGGTCGCTTTCGAAGACGATCCGGCTGCCGTCGGGCGAAAAGCTGCCGCCGGTGTCGATGCCGGGCGCGGTGGTGAGGCGCTGCGGCGTCCCGCCCGAGGTGGAGACGCGATAAACGTCGGTATTGCCGTTCACCGCCATCGAGAAGACGATCGCGCGGCTGTCCGGCGAGAAGCGGGGCGCGAAGGTCATGTGCGGCGCCGCGACCAGCGGCCGCGAGCGGCCCGAGGCGAGGTCGTAGACGAACACCCGCGGCTGCTCCTCGGTATAGGTCATGTAGGTGATGGTGCGGTTGTCCGGCGACAGACGCGGCGTCAGCGCGGTGAACTGGCCGTTGGTCAGGAAGCGGTGGTTGGCGCCGTCCTGGTCCATGATCGCGAGGCGCTTGATCCGGCGGCCGGCCGGACCGCTCTCGGCGACGTAGACGACGCGGCTGTCGAACAGGCCGGTCTCGCCGGTCAGCCGGCCGTAGATCGCGTCGGCGCAGCGATGGGCCGCGCGCCGCCACTGCGCCGGTTGCACCGTGAACCCCTCCTGGGCCAGCGCCCGCTGGGCGGCGACATCGTAGAGGTAGCAGCCGATGGTGAGCGTGCCGTTGCCGTTGGCCTGGACGAAGCCGTGGACCAAAGCCTCGGCGCCGGACCAGGTCGCGAAATTCGGCGCGGTGACCTGCGGAAAGGTCACCGCGGGCAGGCCGGAGGGGCCGCTCGGGCGGAACAGCCCGCTGTTGCGGAGATCGGCCGCGACCACTTCGGCGACCTGGCGGCCGAGCGCGCCGGTCTCCCCCGCCGGCGTCGAGGCCGAGGCCGGGGTCGGCATGGCCGGGACCGCGATCGACGTCGGATCGGCCTGGCCGCCGACGACGTCGACGACGAGGCCCTGATCGTCCTCTGCGGGCGTCGCCGCCTCCTGCTCCGGCTGCTGCTGGGGAGGCTGGGCGGACGCGCGCCCGGCCGCGGCGAGCGCGAGGAGAGCGGCGGCGAAAACGTGCAATTTCGGTTTCATGTCCTCATCCCGGCAAACGGTATCTCAGGCGGAAATCGCGCCACCCGCCGGGCACGTCGTAGAGCTCGGCGGGAAGCCCTCTGAGCGGCGAGCATTGAGTGAAGCTGTTGATCGTATTCTCCTCGACCAGAGCGAGGTAGCGGCGATTGGCTTCGTCGACGCCCTCGCGCGCGACGATGGTCGGCTGGCCGGCAAGCGAGCCGTTTCCGTTGATCCTGAGGCGGATGGTGACGCGGATTCGCTCGGCGCCGGGGCCCGGAGAACGCTGGCGGTTGGCGCAGGGCTGAACCTGGCGCGCGATCAGCGAGCCGATGTCGGCCCGGGCCTGCGATGTCATCACCGCGCCGGGAGCGCGCCGCGAGGTCGATGCGGGGTCGTTGCCGATGCCCTTGAGCAGATCCGCTCCCAGCGCCGCGCCGCGATTGGCCTGGCCGCGGCCGGCGCCGGCCTGCCGGTCCTGCCGGCGGGGCTGGGGGACGGAGCGCTGCTGCGCGGGGGCCGGAGTGGGCGCCGCGCGGCGCGCGGCGGGACTCGGCGCCGCCGGCGAGGGCGCGGGCGTGGGCCTCGCGACCGGCTCCGGCACAGGCGCGGGCGCGGGCTCGGCCGGGGCGGCTTCCTCGGGCGGGCCGGCTTCGGGCGCGACGCTCTTGGCGGCGGCCTCGGCGGTTTCGCCGGCGGCGATGATCCCGGTCTCTTCGACGAACGAGACTTCGATCGACGGCGGCGCCGGCGCGCGCCCGGCGTCCGGCCGCGGATCGATCAGATAATAGAGGGCGGCGACCAGCGCGGCGTGGCCGACGATTGCGACGCCGAAGCCGGTCGCCTCGCTGCGGTCCGGGGTCACCGGCCCGACTCCGCGGCGCCGTCGCTGACCAAGGCGACTCGGCGCAGGCCGGCGCGGTTGAGCTCGCCCATCACCCGCATCACGCGCCCGTAATCGAGGCCGCGGTCGGCGCGGAGGTAAATGCGCGGGCCGTTCCGCTCGCGCGATCCGGCCGCGATCGCCTGCAGCCGCGCCGCCAGATCGGCCTCCGCGACCGGCGCGTCGCCGACGAAGATCGCGCCGGCGCGGTCGAGCGAGATCGCGACCGGCTCCGCCTCCTGGTCGAGCGGCGTCGCCTTCGATTCGGGCAGATCGACTTGGACCCCCGCGACCAGCAAAGGCGCCGTCACCATGAAGATGATCAGCAGCACCAGCATGACGTCGACCAAAGGCGTGACGTTGATCTCCGCCAT
>DASQKE010000041.1:0-15856 GCA_035630675.1 Allosphingosinicella sp. | reverse complement strand
GTAGACGTCCTTCTTCGGATTCTCGCTTTCGAGATAGAGGAGCTGGGCGGTGATCAGGGTCGCCATATGGTCCTCGACCGGGCCGGTGACGAACACGATCCGCTCCCTGAGCAGCCTGGAATAGATGTCGAAGCTGCGCTCGCCGCGGTTCGACTGCTCGATGACGATGGGAACGAGGCCGGCGAGGATGTCGCGATGGTCGGGCATGAGGGCGTCCTGTGATGCGGGGATGACGGATCACACATCGGGCGTTTGAAGTCGCCGTTCAACCCCCGCCGACACGGTGGCCGGGGGGCGGGGCGGCACCGCTCGCGGCGCTCGCCGCGCGAGGAGCCTCTCGCCGCGCGGGGAGCCTAGGGCTTGCGCGCCACGCCGACCAAGGCCGGCCGCAGCAGCCTGTCCTTGATCATGTAGCCGGCCTGCATCTCCTGGACGATCGAGCCGGGCTCGGCGTCGGACGGGATCTCGACCATCGCCTGGTGGCGGTTCGGATCGAGCGGCTGGCCCACCGCCTCGATCCGCGTGATGCCGTGGCGCCCGAACACGCTCTCCAGCTCGCGGCCGGTGACTTCGATGCCGGCGACGAGCCCCTTGAGGCGCTCGTCCTCGCGCAGCTCGTCGGGGATCGCCGCCAGAGCGCGCTCGAGATTGTCCTTCACCGACAGCATGTCGCGCGCGAAGCCGGTAGCGGCGTAGGTCGAGGCGGTCTGCTTCTCGGTCTCGAGCCGGCGGCGCACGTTCTGCGTCTCCGCCTGCGCGTAGAGGACGTGCTGGCGCACCTCCTCCAGCTCGCGGATCAGCTCGTCGAGCCGGTCCGGCTCGGCCCCCTGCCCCTCCTGCTCGCGTGACTCGTTCGTCTGATCCTCAAGGTCCTGGTCTTCGCTCATGCCATCAATCTCGAAAGTGCCTGTGCCGTGAAATCAACCATGGGCACGACGCGCGCGTAGTTCAACCGCGTCGGGCCGATGACTCCGACCACGCCCACCACCTTGCCTTCGGCGCCGCGATAGGGCGCCGCGATCACCGAGGATCCGGAGAGCGCGAACAATTTGTTTTCCGAGCCGATGAAGATCTTCATCCCCTGCCCGGCCCGAGCGCTGTCGAGCAGCCGGACGATCTCCTCCTTGCCCTCGAGCTCCTCGAGCAGCTGACGGACCCGGTCGAGATCGGCGGCGGCGCCGGTCTCGACCAGATTCGCCTGGCCGCGCACGATCAGCACCGGCCGCCGGTCGCTATCCTCGGACCAGATTGCGAGGCCGCGGTCGATCAGCTCCCCGGCCGCCTCGTCGAGCGCCGCCTTGCCCTGGCTGATCTCGTCGGCGAGCCGCCCGCGCGCCTGCTGCAGGGTCAGGCCCGAGAGCCGCGCGCTCACATAATTGCCGACTTCGGCGAGCGCGGATGCGGTGACGCCCGGCGGGAGATCGATCACCCGATTCTCGACGCTCCCATCGCTCCCCACCATCACCGCCAGCGCCTGCTGGGGCGACAATTGGACGAAGCCCAATTGCTTCAGCACCGGCTCGCGTCTCGGCACCAATACGATGCCGGCGCAGGCGGAGAGGCCGGAGAGCACGGCGGTGGCGGCGGCGAGCGCGTCCTCGATCGGGCCGCCCCGCTCGATCCGCGCCTCGATCGCCGCGCGCTCCTCCGCGCTCGGCTCGGCCGCCTGCATCATGCCGTCGACGAACAGCCTGAGCCCGGTCTCGGTCGGTACCCGCCCCGCCGACGTATGAGGGTGGCTGAGCAGGCTCAGCTCCTCGAGATCCTGCATGACGTTGCGGATCGAGGCCGGCGACAGATTGACCCCGGGCAGCCTCGATATGGTGCGCGAGCCGACCGGGAGCCCGGCGCCGAGATAATTCTCGACGATCATCCGGAACACTTCCCGCGCGCGCTCCGAAAGCTCCGTGACCGGCGTCATGGCGTCCATGTAGTTCGCCGCGCCCGCGCCGTCACCCCGCCCCGACGGCGCGAGAGCGCCCACGCCCGGCAGGAACATCCGGCGCCATGGCGGGTTTTGCAATGAAACCGAAAGACTTACGAGGGACGGCCACTTGGCGACCAAATTCGATGACGGGCCCGTTTCGACGGGCTCGCAATTTCTCGACGACCAATTCCAGCGCGGCCTCGCTCACTGGAACCGGCAGCGCCTCGAACCGGGTTTCCCGGACGAAAGCTGGCGCGAGCGGCTCGACGCGGACGCCCGCATGCAGCGGCTCGAGGGCGCGTTTCTCGAGGAGCTGCGGGCGGAGGTGGCGGATCGGGCGGCCGACGCGCCCGGCGACCCGGACGGCTTCGTCGCCTGGTTCGAAGCGCTGCAGCAGGACGGGCCCGGCCAAGGCGATCCGCTCTTTCCGTGGCTGGCCGCTGAGGCCGGTCTCGAGGATTTCCGCTGGTTCCTCGCCCAGGAGGCCGCGGGCGAAGCCGGGTTCGAGGATCTGACGGCGATGGCGCAGGTCAAGGTTCCGGCGGAGGCGAAGCTCGAGCTTGCCAACAATTATTGGGACGAGATGGGCCGCGGCAATCCCAAGGGGATGCACGGGCCCATGCTCGCCGCCCTGATCGACGAGCTCGAGCTCGACGCGCAGATCGACGAGACGGTCTGGGAGAGCCTCGCGCTGGCCAATGCGATGACCGCGATGGCGACCAGCCGACGCTACGCCTGGCACGCGATCGGCGCGCTGGGCGCGATCGAGCTCACCGCCCCCGGCCGCAGCCGCGCCACCGCGGACGGCCTCCGCCGCCTCGGCCTCGGCGGCAAGGCGCGGCTCTATTTCGAGCTCCATGCGACCCTCGACGTCCGCCATAGCAAGGACTGGAACGACAAGGTCCTCCGCCCGCTCGTCGCCGGCGACCCCCGCCGTGCCAGCGCGTTGGCCGAAGGCGCCCTCATCCGCCTCGCCGCCGGCGCCCGCTGCTTCGAGCGCTACCGCGCGGTGCTCCGGGTGGATTCTCCCCGCACCACTAGCTAAGGCGCGCGCTTCTATTCGAAAGGAGCCGTAATGCGCCCGTCCGGACGCGCCCCAGACCAGATGCGCGAGATCGTGATGGAGCCCGGCTTCACGCGCCACGCCGAGGGCAGCTGCCTGGTCAGCTTCGGCGACACCCGCGTGCTCTGCACCGCCAGCGTCGAGACCCAGCTTCCGCCCTGGCTGCGCGGCAAGGGCCAGGGCTGGGTCACGGCCGAATATGGGATGTTGCCGCGCGCGACCCACACCCGCGGCCGCCGCGAGGCCGCGGGGGGCAAGCAATCCGGCCGGACGCAGGAGATCCAGCGGCTGATCGGCCGGTCCTTGCGCGCCGTCGTCGATCTCCAGAAGCTCGGCGAGAGGCAAGTGACGCTCGACTGCGACGTCATCCAGGCCGACGGCGGCACCCGAACCGCCGCCATTTCGGGCGCCTGGGTCGCGCTCAGGATCGCGATCGACAAGGCCCTCGAGGCGAAGCAGATCGCCGAGGACCCGATCCGCCGCAAGGTCGCCGCGGTGAGCTGCGGCATCCATTTGGGCAATGCCGTGCTCGACCTCGATTATGTCGAGGATTCGGCGGCCGGCTGCGACGGCAATTTCGTCCTGACCGACGACGGCATGATCGTCGAGGCGCAGGTCACCGCGGAGGGCGAGACCTATGACGAGGAAGGGCTGCTGCGCCTGCTCCGCCTCGCCCGGATCGGCTGCGCCGACATCTTCGCCGCGCAGGAGGCTGCTGTCCTCGGGGCGACCGGCCGATGAGGAGCCTCGCGGGCAAGCTCGTCATCGCCAGCCACAATGAGGGCAAAGTGCGCGAAATTCGCGAACTTCTCGGCCCCTACGGCATCGAGCCCGTTTCCGCGGCGGAGCTCGACCTTCCCGAGCCGGACGAGATCGGCGTCGACTTCATCGAGAATGCCGATCTGAAGGCGCGCCAGGCGGCGGACCTGTCGGGCCTGCCGGCGCTCGCCGACGACAGCGGCCTGTGCGTCGAGGCGCTGGGCGGGCGTCCCGGCATCTTCTCGGCGCGCTGGGCCTGCGCAGGGGGCAAGGTCGCGCCCGACGCCGGTCCCGGCCAGATCGAGGGCGAGCGTGACTTCGGCCTCGCCATGCGCCGCATCCAGGACGAGCTCGAAGCGCTCGGCCCGGACGCGAGCCGCAATGCCCATTTCGTCTGCGCCCTGGCCTTGGTCTGGCCCGACGGCCAGGCCGAATGGTTCGAAGGCCGGGTCGACGGCACCCTCGTCTGGCCCCCGCGCGGCGACAACGGCTTCGGCTACGACCCGATGTTCGTCCCCACCGGCGGCGAGCGCACCTTCGGCGAGATCGCCCCCGAGGAGAAGCACCGGATCAGCCACCGCGCCGACGCCTTCCGCAAGCTGGTGGAGCGGTTGCTGGGGTGATGGAGATACTGGGAGACCCCCAGAATCCGTTCGCGTCGAGCGAAGTCGAGACGCCGGGTCGAGTGAGGCCGAGACCTTCAGAGGCGCTTGGCCTCGACTTCGCTCGGCACCGGTCCTCGACTTCGCTCGGACCGAACGGATCAGGCTCGAGCCAAAACGCCCTCGCTCTCTACATCCACTGGCCGTTCTGCGTTTCCAAATGTCCCTATTGCGATTTCAACTCCCACGTTCGCGGGAGCGTCGACCAGGAAGCATGGCGCGAGGCCTTGCTCCTCGACCTCGCTCACGAGGCGCGCGAGACCGCGGGGCTCCAGCTCTCCTCCATCTTCTTCGGCGGCGGCACGCCCTCGCTGATGGAGCCGGCGACCGTCGCCGCCTTGATCGAGGCTGCCGAGCGGCATTGGGGCTTCGCGGGCGACGTCGAGATCACGCTCGAAGCGAACCCGTCCTCGGTCGAGGCGGCGCGCTTCGCCGACCTCGCCGCCGCCGGGGTCAATCGCGTCTCGCTGGGCCTCCAGTCGCTCGACGACGGCGCGCTCCATTTCCTCGGCCGCGCCCATGACGCCGCCGAGGGGCTTGCCGCTTTGGAAACCGCGCAGCTTTGCTTCGAGCGCGTCAGCTTCGACCTGATCTATGCCCTGCCCGGCCAGTCCGAAGCCGCCTGGCAGGCCGAGCTCGCTCGCGCTCTGTCGTTCGGCACCGGCCACCTCTCGCTCTACCAGCTGACGATCGAGCCCGGCACGCGCTTCGCCGCGCTCGTCGCCAAGGGCGCACTCGAGACGGCCGACCCGGACTTCGCCGCCGGCCTCTACGAAATGACCCGGGACATGACCGAAGCGGCCGGCCTCCCCGCCTACGAAATCTCGAACCACGCGCGCCCCGGCCAGGAGAGCCGCCACAATCTCGCTTACTGGCGCTACGGCCTTTACGCCGGGATCGGCCCCGGCGCCCACGGCCGCCGCGGCGGCGCCTCCACCCGCCGCCACAAAAAGCCCGAAAACTTCCTCAGTGCCCTCGCCCGCAACGGCCACGGCATCGAGGAGGAGACGGCGATCCCGCCCGGCGACGCCGCGGTCGAGGCGCTGCTGATGGGCCTGCGCCTCAGCGAGGGCGTCCCGCTCGCCCGGGTCGAAGCGGTGCTGGACCGGGCGGCGGTCGATCGCCTCGCGGTCCTGGGTCTGCTAGCCATCGAGGACGGCCGCCTCCGCGCCCCCCGGGCGCTGCTGCTCGACGCGATCCTCGCCGAGATCGTCCGCTAGAAGCGCGCGGGCGCGGGCGCGATCGTTACGGCCCCGCTGGCCCTGATCTCCTGCACTTCGAGCGCCCGCTCGGCGATGCCGCTGCGGCCGAACCGGAACGCCCCGTCCACGCCCGAAAATCCGTCCTCCTCGAACAGAGCGCGCGCGGGAAAGCGGCGCCCGAGCCCCCAGCCGTTGCCGATCCGGGCGGCGAGCAGAACGGCGTCGTAGCCGAGGCTGGCAAGCCGATGCGGCGCCGCGTTGTAGCGGGTGCGGTAGCGCCCGCTCAGCGCGTCGAAATTCGCCTCGGACGGCCCTGCGAACCAGGCACCGCGCATCGCCGCCTGCGCTCCGGCATTCGCTTCGGCCGACCAGGTTTCGGTGCCGAGGACGCGCAGCTCGGGCGATCCGCGCCGCAGCAGCGGCACGGCGAGGGCGGCCAGCCGCGTCCCGTCGGCGATCAGCACCGCGTCGAACGGCCCCTGCTCCGCCAGATCCTCGGCCGACGCCCGCAGCGTCTCCGGATTCCTCGCGAAGGTGCGCACCGCGACCAGCTGGCCGCCGGCGCGCCGCACCGAGTCGGCAAAGGCGATCCCCGCCCGCTCGCCATAGACGCTGGCCGGAAGCAGGGCGCCGAAGCGTCGCATCCCGCGCTCGCGCGCATAAGCGACCACCCGCTCGATCGACTGCGCCGGGTCGAGGCCGAGCACGTGGACGCCGTCCCCGGCGATGCTGACGTCGTTCGAGAAAGCAATCACCGGCACGTTGGCGCGGCGCGCGAGCGGCGCCACCGCGCGCGCATCCTCGGCGAGCAGCGGCCCGAGCAGCAGCCCGCTCCCGTCGGCGAGCGCCTCCTGCACCGCGGCGAGCGGGCTCGTACCCGTATCGTAAGCGGTGATCCGAATCCGGGTCGAGCCGCTGTCGGCGAGAGCGAGATTGGCGGCATTGGCGATCGACTGGCCGACCGATGCGTTGGGGCCGGTGAGCGGCACCAGCACCGCGACCCGGTTGCGCGTCTCGCCCGGCGGCAGCGGCGGCCCCGCTTCCTCCTCGTCGGCCGGAAATCCGGAGGCTGCCGGCGCCACTCCGTCGCTCCGTCCCCGCGGCACCAACTGGCATCCGGCGAGCGCGAGCGAGAGCAAAGCCAGCAGCCCAAGCCGAGCGATGGAGCGGCCCGCTTGCGGGCGGAGCAGGGACAATGCCATGACGCTGGTCCTCATGAGCGAGAAACTCGGCCCCGGCCTCTATATCGTGGCGACCCCGATCGGCAATCTCTCCGATCTGAGCCCGCGCGCCGCCGCCACGCTCGCCTCGGCGGACCTGCTCGCCGTCGAGGACAGCCGGGTCACCGCCAGGCTGCTCCGGCACATCGGCGTCAAGCGCCCGATGACGCCCTATCACGATCATAACGCCGACAAGGTGCGACCCGGTTTGGTCGCGCGCATGGCGAGCGAGGCGGTGGCACTGGTGTCCGACGCCGGCACGCCGCTCATCTCCGATCCCGGCTACAAGCTCGTCCGCGACGCCCGCGCGGCCGGCGTGCCCGTCACGACCATTCCCGGAGCCTCCGCCCTCATCGCCGCCTTGACCCTCTCCGGACAGCCTACCGACCGCTTCGCCTTTTTCGGTTTCCTGCCGCCCAAGGCCGGCGCGCGCGCCGCCGCGATTGCCGAGGCCGCGACCTTCAAGGGCAGCCTCGTCTTCTACGAGAGCGGCCCGCGCCTCGCGGCGGCGCTGGCCGCGCTTCGCGACGGCCTCGGCGACCGCGCCGCCGCGGTGGCGCGGGAGATCAGCAAGAGGTTCGAGGAGACCGTCGCCGGCACCCTCTCCGAGCTCGCTTCGCGCTATGCCGACGCGCCGCCAAAGGGCGAGATCGTCATCGTCGTCGGTCCGCCGGCGCAACCGGCCGAGCCCGACGGCACCGCGATCGACCAGGCCCTGCGCGAGGCGATGGCGCGCCTCTCCCCCTCGCGCGCGGCAGCCGAGGTCGCCGAGCGGCTCGGGCTCAGGCGGCGCGACGTCTACGAGCGCGCGCAACGGCTCAAATGACGCGCTCGCGGCAGCAAAGCGAGCGCGGTGGCCGGCGCGCCGAGACGCTCGCCGCCTGGTGGCTGCGGCTCAAGGGCTGGAAGATCCTCGCCCGGCGCCTCAGGACTCCGCTCGGCGAGGTCGACATCGTCGCGCGCCGCGGCCGCGTCGTCGCCTTCGTCGAGGTCAAGGCCCGCGCCAGCGCCGCCGAGGCCGCGCTTGCCCTCGACGAATATCGCCTGCGCCGCGTTGCCGCCGCCGCCGGCGCCCTCGCCCACCGCTTCGCCCGCGCCGGCGACGACCTCAGGATCGACGCCATGTTCATCGTCCCGAGGCGCCTGCCGCGTCACGTCACGAACGTCTGGCACGGGTGACAGGGAGAGGCGCGGCCCCTAGGAAGCACCGCATCCGTTCGTCCCGAGCGAAGTCGAGGGGCGCTTCTCGGACTCAGTGCCGGCGCCCCTCGACTACGCTCGGGACGAACGAGAGCATCAGCCTGAGGACATGAGAGCATGACCCTGCGCGTCGCCATCCAGATGGACCCGCTGGACAAGATCGACATCGGCGGCGATTCGAGCTTCGCCCTGATGCTCGGCGCCCAGGCGCGCGGCCATCGCTTGTGGCATTATGCGCCCGAGGATCTGAGCTGGGCCGAGGGGCGCCTCTGGACGATGGCATATCCGGTGACGGTGCAGCCCGTGGCCGGCGGCCATTTCCGCTTCGGCGCGCCGGAAATCATCGACCTCGGCCGCGACGCCGACGTCGTCCTGATGCGCCAGGACCCGCCCTTCGACCTCGGCTACATCACCGCGACGCATTTGCTGGAGCGCATCCAAAGCGAGACGCTCGTCGTCAACGAACCGGCGAGCGTGCGCAACGCCCCGGAAAAAATCTGGGTGCTCGATTTCGCCCGGTTCATGCCACCGACCGTTATCACGCGGTCACTCGGCCTCGCCCGCAAGTTCCTCGCCGAGCACGGCGAGATCGTCGTCAAGCCGCTCCACGGCAATGGCGGCAAGGCGGTGTTCAAGATCGGCCGCGACGGGGCCAACCTTTCGTCGCTGATCGAAGTCTTCAACACGGCGTACCGCGAGCCGCACATCGTCCAGGCTTTCCTTCCGGAGATCGCGCAGGGCGACAAGCGCATCGTCTTCATCGACGGCGAGGTCGCCGGCGCCGTCAACCGCCTCCCCGGCGAAGGCGAGATCCGCTCGAACCTCGCCGTCGGCGGCAAGGCGGCGAAGACGGAGCTCACGGAGCCCGAGCGGGAAATCTGCGCCGAGATCGGCCCCGAGCTCAAGGCGCGCGGCCTGTTCTTCGTCGGAATCGACGTCATCGGCGGCAAGTGGCTGACCGAGATCAACGTCACCTCGCCGACCGGGATCGTCGCGATCGACCGCTTCAACGGCACCGATACGCCCGCTCTCTTCTGGAAGCGGATCGAAGCGCGCTTCGCCTGAGTTGAGCGCCCATGTCCGACTGGGTGATCCGACTCATCGATTCGACCGGCTATGCCGGCATCTTCGTGCTGATGCTGCTCGAGACGGTCTTTCCGCCGATCCCGTCCGAAGTCGTCATGCCGGTCGCGGGCCTCCGCGCCTCCAGCGGACCGATGAGCCTTGCCGGCGTCATCGCCAGCGGCACGGCGGGCGCGATGGCGGGCAATCTGTCCTGGTATCTGCTGGCCCGCTGGGTCGGGCTCCACCGCTTCCGCGGCTTCATCGAGCGCCACGGCCGCTGGCTGACCATGGACTGGCTCGACGTCGCGCGCGTCGAGCGCCTGTTCGGCCGCTTCGGCGGGATCGTCGTCATGTTCGGGAGGCTGCTGCCGACGATCCGCTCGGTCGTGTCGCTCCCCGCCGGACTCGTCCGGATGCGCCTCCACGTCTTCCTGTTCTGGTCGACCGTCGGGACCGCCGCCTGGACCGCCTTCCTCGCCGCCGCCGGTTTTGTCCTCGGCCGGAATTTCGAGCGGGTGGACCGAGTGATCGGGCCGGTCTCCTCCGGCATCGTCACCCTCATCATCCTCCTCTACCTCTACCGCCAGGCGACCTGGCACCGGCGGCACCGCGCCGATTAAGCGCGCGGATGGGCGTTGCGATAGACGTCCATCAGGTGCGCGGTGTCGACCGCGGTGTAGATCTGGGTCGATGAGAGGCTGGCATGGCCGAGCAGCTCCTGGAGCGAGCGCAGGTCGGCGCCGCGGCCGAGCAGATGCGTCGCGAAGCTGTGGCGCAGCGCATGCGGCGTCGTCCGGTCCGAAAGGCCGAGCTGCGCCCGCGCCTTCCTCACCGCCCGCCGCACGATCTCGCCCCTGAGCGGGCCACCGCGCGCGCCGCGGAACAAGGGCTCCTGTTTGTCGACGGCAAAAGGGCACAGGCCGAGATAAAGCTCGATCGCGATGCGCACCGGCGCCAGCAGCGGCACGATCCGCGTCTTGTTGCGCTTGCCGGTCACGGTCAGCGCCTCGCCGAGCGGCAGCGCGGCGCCGGTGAGGCCGAGCGCCTCGGCGACGCGCAGGCCCGAGCCGTAGAGCAGCATCAGCAGCGCATAATCGCGCGCGGCGATCCACTCCTGCGACGCGTCCTCCTCCACCGCCTCGGCGAGCGACACCGCCTCGTCGGGCGAGATCGGCCGCGGCACGCTTCGCGCCTTTTTCGGCGCCCTGAGGCGCGGCAGCGCCTCGCGGCTCCCGGTCTCGCTCGCGACGAAGCCGAGAAAGCCGCGCACCGCCGACAGTTCGCGCGCCGCCGACGCATTGCCGAGCCCCGAGGCGCGGCGGACGGTGAGGAAGGCGCGCAGGTCGGCGGCGGCGAGGCCGCACAGGGCCGCACCGTCGACGCCCTCGCCGAGATGCGATCCGAGAAAGTCGATCAGCCGGTGCGCGGTGGCGACATAGGCGCGGACGGTGTGCTCCGAGCGGCGGCGGCCCAGCGCGAGATGGTCATGCCAGCGGACGACGAGCGCCTTGGCCGGGTGATCGTTCAGGGGATCAGCCACCGGCCCATGCAGCGCGTCAGCACGCGGCCGAGAAAGACGAGCAGCTCCGACCCGTGCCTTGTCTCGAAGCCCTGCGCGCTCCGCTGGCCCAGTGCGAGCAGGCCGTTCGGCAGCGGCGGCTCGCTGTCGAGCCGGACCAGAGCCTCGGCGCGGATCAGCTCGCAGGCCGGCCCGAACAAGGGATGTCCCCTTCCGACGCCGCGCAGCACCACACCTTCGAAGCCCTCGATCGACTTCTTGATCACGCGCGGGTCGACGAACTGCAGCCCCGAAGCGTCGGCGCGCACCCCCATCTCGCCGGCGAACAGGGCGACCGCGACCGCGTCGAGACCGAGGATCTGCGGCCATTCCTGGGTAACGATGTGGATGAGATGGTCGAAGCCCTCCGCCTCGACCGCGGCGAGTACCGCCTCGTGGATCGACGCGACCGCGCCCGAATGGCCGCGGGCGAATGCGATCAGGTCCTGATTGGCCTCCTCGGCGGCCACGACCCGCGCGCGCAGGCTCGCCAGCGCCCGGTCCTCGAAGTTGATCACCGTCCCCATCGAGGCCGAGCGTAACCCGGATGTGGTTAAGAAGCGATGGAATTCCGAGCGGCGCGCGCGGCCAGGAAGACGAGCAGGCCGAGCGGGCCGAGCAGGAAGGTGAGCGGCAGGCACAGGACCAGAAGCACCCGAGGCATCTGCAGCCGGTGCGCCTCCTCAGCCTCCCACGAGCCGACGAACAGATCGAACGCGAGGTAATGCACCCAGCCGAGCAGCATCGTCGAGGGAGCTGCGAAGAAGGAACCGACGCCTTCGAGCGAATAGTCGCTCGCTAGCACGGACGCGTCGGCGGTGAAGAAAAGGAAGAGGATCGTGTAGCCGACGGCGAGCACAGCGGCGGCCCAGCGCGCGACGAGGACCGCGGCCGGGCCAGGTCGAACGAGCAGCGCGACCCAGCCCACGAGCGCGGCGGCATGGGCAATCCAGAAGAACTGTTCAAACGTCATCTCATCCTCCCCGGAACGGGGAGGGGGACCATGCGCAGCATGATGGAGGGGGCCCACGGTCGTGCAGCTCGCTGCGCTCGCCCCCTCCACCGCACTTCGTGCGGTCCCCCTCCCCGTTCCGGGGAGGAACTACGCTTACCCGATCTTCTGCCCGGTCTTGCCCCAGTCGGCGAGGAAGCTCTCGATGCCCTTGTCGGTCAGCGGGTGCTTGAAGAGCTGACGGATCACCGCGGGCGGCGCCGTCATGACGTCGGCGCCGATCTTGGCGGCGTCGTGGACGTGGATCGGGCTGCGCACCGAGGCGACCAGGATCTGGGTCCGGAAATCGTAATTGTCGTAGATCAGGCGGATGTCGACGATCAGCTCCATGCCGGGATAGCCGACATCGTCGTGGCGGCCGACGAACGGGGAGATGAAGGTCGCGCCGGCCTTGGCCGCGAGCAGGGCCTGGTTGGCTGAGAAGCAGAGCGTGACGTTGACCATGGTGCCGTCGTCGGTGAGCGCCTTGCAGGTCTTGAGGCCGTCGACGGTCAGCGGCACCTTGATCGCGATGTTGTCGGCAATCTTCCGGAGCACCTCGGCCTCGCGCATCATCCCGTCATGGTCGAGCGCGACCACCTCGGCCGAGACCGGCCCCGGCACAATGCCGCAAATCTCCCGCACCACCTCCAGAAAGTCGCGCCCGGCCTTGTGGACCAAAGAGGGATTGGTGGTGACCCCGTCGATCAGCCCGGTCTCGGCAAGGTCGCGGATCTCGGCGGTGTCGGCGGTATCGACGAAGAATTTCATATGCGCGAGCCCTCGATTCGAAGCGGAAGTCGGACGCCCTATAGCCCTTTAGCCGAGCACCCCGAACACCCCGATCAAAACCGGATCGCCGGTCGCGCGCGGATTGGCGCGGATCGCGGCTTCCTCGCGGCCGATCGCGCGGTAGATGCCGCGCGCGGCGCTCTCCGAGACGTGGCGCTGGAGGCCCTGGAAGTCGATTCCGGTGGCGCCTCGCACGACCTGGTTCAAGATGCCGTTGTCGAAGGCGCGCAGCGCGTTGCCGACGCCCGGGAACATCGCATCGACGATGGCATTGCCCATCGACCGCTCGAGGAAGTCGGTCGCCGCGGTCGGGCCGCCGCGGACCAGCGAGACGGCGTCGGAAAAGCTCATGCTCCTGATCGAGTCGTAGACGATCGGCGCGGCGGCCTCGGCGGCGTCGGCGGCGGCGCGGTTCATCAGGCGCAGCAGCTGATTCTGGACGAGCGGCGTCCTGAGCAAGGCGCTGGCGATGGCGCCGCCCTGCGGGAGTCCGATCCGCGCCACATCGTCCTCGAAGAAGCCGTTCTCGTTCAAGAGCCGCGCGAAGGCGCGCTGCGACGAGACTGTGAGCAGGCGCCGCAGCGCGTCGACCATCCCGAATCCCGGGAGCGAGGCGCAGCCGGGAAGCGCGAGCAGAGGCAAGGCGCAGCCGGCGACGAGCAGGGTGCGGCGGGTAAGCAACGGGTCCATGGTTTCACTCCGGACGGAAAGGGACGGGGGTGAAACGGTCTGCGTCTGGCTATGTTGCAGGTGGCGTGCTGCAACCGCCCTTCGACAAGCTCAGGGCTAGCGGTTCAGGGCTGCATTCCCACCCCCGCCAGGGCTGAGCCTGTCGAAGCCCGGTTCGCCTCCGCACGCGTTCCTGTTGCGTTTCGGGCGCGGAGACTCGATCTACGCCATGTGAACCGCGTCCGCGTCATCCTGCTCAACGCCGCTTTGGGGCCGCTCGACTACCGGCTGCCGGCGGGCGCGGCTGCACTGCCCGGCGCGATCGTGCTCGCGCCGCTCGGGCCGCGGCAGGTCACCGGAGTGGTGTGGGACGCCGACCGGCTGCCGGCCGAGGAGGTCGAGGAGAAGCGCCTGCGCCCCCTCCTCCACGTCTACGACCTGCCGCCGCTCGCCGATCCGCTGCGCCGGCTGATCGAATGGACCGCCGATTATTATCTCGCGCCGCTCGCCGCCGTGCTGCGAATGTCGCTGGCCTCGTCGAGCGCGCTCGACGGGGCGCGCACCGTGACCGAGTATCGCGCGACCGGCTTCGTCCCCGAGCGGCTCACCGCCCAGCGTGCCCAGGCGCTCGAGAGGATCGAAGGGCGCCAGGGCCTGGTGCGCGAGCTCGCTCTCGCCGCCGGCGTCTCGGACGGCGTCATACGCGGCCTCTGCAAGGCGGGCGCGGTGGAGGCGGTGGAGGTCGCCGTCGACGACCCCTTCCCCGAGCCCGACCCCGACCACGCGCCGCCCCGGCTCGAGCCCGCCCAGGCCGAAGCAGCGGCCGAATTCGTCGCGGCCGTGCGCGCCCGGGCGTTCGCGCCGTATTTGCTCGACGGCGTGACCGGCTCCGGCAAGACCGAGGTCTATTTCGAGGCGGTGGCGGAGGCGGTCCGCGCCGGGCGGCAGGTGCTCGTCCTGCTCCCCGAGATCGCGCTCACCGAGCCGTTCCTCAAGCGCTTCGGCGCCCGCTTCGGCTGCGAGCCGGTCGCCTGGCACTCGGGCCTCAGGCAGTCGCAGCGCCGCCGCGCCTGGCGCGCGATCGCGACCGGCGACGCCCGCGTCGTCGTCGGCGCGCGCTCCTCGCTCTTCCTCCCCTATCGCAAGCTCGGCCTGATCGTCGTCGATGAAGCGCATGAAGCCAGCTTCAAGCAGGAGGACGGCGTCCAGTATCACGCCCGCGACGTCGCCGTGATGCGCGCCAAGTTCGAGGGCGTGCCCGTCATCCTCGCCTCGGCGACCCCCGCGATCGAGACGCGCCACATGGCCGAGATCGGCGTCTACAAGGAGGTCAGGCTGTCCGACCGCTACGGCGCCGCCGAGCTTCCCGAGATCCGCGCCGTCAATCTGATCGAGGAGCCGCCGCCGCGCGGGCGGTGGCTCGCGCCGTCCCTGCTCGCCGAACTCGAATCCAATCTCGAGCGCGGCGAGCAGTCCCTGCTGTTCCTCAATCGCCGCGGCTACGCGCCTTTGACCCTGTGCCGCCATTGCGGCCACCGCTTCCAATGCCCGAACTGCACCGCCTGGATGGTCGAGCACCGGCTCATCGCCCGTCTCGCCTGCCACCATTGCGGCCACATCATGCCGCCGCCGCGCGCCTGCCCCGAATGCCATGAGGAGGACAGCCTCGTCCCCTGCGGCCCCGGCGTCGAGCGAATCGCCGACGAGGTCCATGCTTTGCTCCCGGCGGCACGGACCGCTATCGTGACCTCGGACACGATCTGGTCGCCGGCCAAGGCGGCCGAGTTCGTCGGGCGGATGGAGGCCGGCGAGATCGACATCGTCATCGGCACCCAGCTCGTCACCAAGGGCTATCACTTCCCCAACTTGACTCTGGTCGGCGTGGTCGACGCCGATCTCGGCCTCTCCGGCGGCGACCTGCGCGCGGCGGAGCGCACCTTCCAGCAGATCCAGCAGGTCTCCGGCCGCGCCGGCCGCGGCGACAAGCCGGGCCGGGTCCTGGTCCAGACCCACGAGCCTTCGGCGCCGGTGATCGACGCCTTGGTCCGCGGCGACGCCGACGGCTTCTACGCGGCCGAGACCGACGCCCGCCGCGAAGCCGCGATGCCGCCGTTCGGCCGCCTTGCCGGCATCATCGTCTCCTCGGAAGACCTCAAGGAAGCGACGCACACCGCGCAGGCGATCGGCCGCGCCGCGCCGCGGGTCGAGAATATGGCGGTGTTCGGCCCCGCGCCCGCCCCGCTCGCCATGCTCCGCGGCCGCCACCGCCAGCGCCTGCTCGTCCACGCCGCCCGCAGCCTCGACGTCCAGGACGTCATCCGCGACTGGCTCGCCAAGCTCGACTGGCCCCGCGGCGTCCGAGTCGCCGTCGACGTCGATCCCTACAGCTTCCTGTGACCGAGACCGTCATCCCGGCGGAGGCCGGGATCTCAGGACGAGAAGTCGCGGCGTACCGGCCCGTCGCCCTGTCTGCACTGCACAGCCGCCTTCGCCTTTGACTCGCTGAGATCCCGGCCTCCGCCGGGATGACGCGCATGGCCCGGCGGCTTGCAAGGGCCCCGCGAATTTCTCATTGAAGAATGATGGTCCGCTTCCTCTTCCTGCTGCTGAGCCTGCTGGCCGCGACCGCGCCGGCGCGAGCGCAGGGCGACGACATTTCGGCGGCGAGCCGGAGCGTCGTGCGCGTCGTCGTGGTCGCGGTCGAGGACGGGCAGGTGGTCGGCTTCGGCCACGGCAGCGGCTTCGCGG
>DASQKE010000040.1:0-6272 GCA_035630675.1 Allosphingosinicella sp. | reverse complement strand
GGTGAGCGTCCTTCGATACGGGCCCTCGCTACGGCTTCGCCTACTCGGTCCCCACTCAGGACGAACGTTTGGACTCACCGTTCGTCCTGAGTAGCCGTCGAGCCTGTCGAGACGGCGTATCGAAGGATCAGTCTCGGATCGCGTCGAACCTGTCGAGCTCGAAGGCGATCGAATCCTCGATCAGGCGTTCGTAGAGCGCGGCGGCGGTCTCTAACGGGACGCCGGCGGCCGCGGCATGTTGCGCGACCTTGGCCAGCACGTCCGCCTTGCGCCATTCGTCGCGGACCGCCTCGCGGTCGGGCTTGATCCGCGCCGCGGCCTCCATGTAGCGGAAGCGCTCGCCGACCAAAGCGACGATCTGGGCGTCGATGCCGTCGACCCCGGCCCGAACTTCGGTCAGGTCCCGGCAATCGGCGGGCTTCGCTCTCTCGTTCATGGCGCCTCTTTAGCGGCGGCCGAGGGCCTGTCGAGTTGACTTTCCGCACTGCACAAGCCATGTGCGCGCCTTCGCAATTGGCTCCGCACCCCCGGTGAAGCGGCAGCCGCACGTGGCATCTCGGCCACGTGGTGCGGGTCCGGGGATTTTCTAGAACGCGAATTGGAGTTTCAGATGAGCAAGCGCAGCAGCGCCAAGTACAAGCTCGACCGGCGGATGGGCGAAAACGTCTTCGGCCGCCCCAAGAGTCCCGTCAATCGCCGCGAATACGGCCCCGGCCAGCACGGCCAGCGCCGCAAGGGCAAATTGTCCGACTTCGGCATCCAGCTTCGCGCCAAGCAGAAGCTGAAGGGCTATTATGGCGACGTCACCGAGAAGCAGTTCAAGCGGACCTTCACCGAGGCCGTCCGGATGAAGGGCGACGCCTCGCAGAATTTGATCGGCCTGCTCGAGCGCCGGCTCGACATGGTCGTCTACCGCGCCAAGTTCGCGCCGACGATCTGGTCCGCGCGCCAGATGGTCAATCACGGCCATGTCCGCGTCAACGGCCGCAAGCTCGACATCCCGTCGGCGCGGGTCAGCGTCGGCGACGTGATCGAGCTCGGCGCCAAGGCGCAGCAAATGGCCTTGGTCATGGAGGCGCAGAGCCTCGCCGAGCGCGACATCCCCGAATATGTCGTCGCCGACGGCACCGCAAAGGTGACCTTCAACCGCGTGCCGACGCTGGACGAAGTTCCTTATCCGGTGCGCATGGAGCCGAACCTGGTCGTCGAGTTCTACTCGCGCTGACCTTTTCCCCTCGACGGGATGCGAGCGAGGCCGGGCGAAAGCCCGGCCTTTTTCATGGAATGCCGAGCGTCCGGCGCAGGAAGGCGTCGCTCTCGCGCAGCATCCGGGCGCGCGCCTCGCTGTCCTGGAGATAATGGTCGAGCCCCGGGAACACCACCAGCTGCGACTGGCGCCCGGCGTCACGCAGCCGGTCCTGCATCAGCCGCGACTGGCCGATGCCGACATTGCGGTCGAGCTCGCCGTGAAACATCAGCACCGGCACGCGGATCGCTCCGGCATTCTGGGCGGGCGACCCATCGCGGATATGGGGCCCGGAGCCGATGAAGTCCCGCGTCTGGGCGAAGTCCGACCAGCCGCGCGATTCCTCCTTGAGAAGGTTGAGATCGGTGACCGGAGCGATGGCGATGGCCGCCTTGAACAGGTTGGGATCGAGAACGTTCGCCTGGAGCGCGGCATAGCCGCCGTAGGACCAACCGAGGATGGCGAGCCGCTCGGGCGCGGCTATGCCTTCGGCCACGAGCCAGCGGCCGGCGTCGTTGACGTCGCCGATCGCGGTCCGCCAGGACTGGAAACCGTTGCGCTGGAACCAGGCCTGGCCATAGCCCGCCGATCCGCGAAAGTTCGGCTGCAGCACCGCATAGCCGCGATGCGCGAAATACTGGGCCAGCCAGTCGAAGCCCCATTCGTCGCGCGAGCCGGGGCCGCCATGGGGCATGACGATCGCGGGCAGGCCGCGCCCGGTGCTGCCAGGCGGGAGGGTGAGATAGGCCGGGATGCTGGTGCCGTCGGCGGCGCGGTAATTGACCGCGCGCACTGCGGCGAGCGGCACATTCTCGAGCTGCGGCCTCGCAAGCATGATTTCGGCGAGCTGCCGGCTTCCCTTGTCGTAAAGGAAGTAGCGGCCGGGATCGGTGTCCGAGCTGGCCAGGATCAGGAGCTTGCGCTCGTCTTCCGAGCTATCGACGATCCGGATCAGCGGCAGGTTCGGAATGGCGCGCGATAGCTGAGCGCTGATCGCCCTCAGCTCCGGATCGAAGATCAGTGCCTCGCGCCGATCGGTGACCAGGCTCGCGCCGACGACGCGGCGGCTGCGGCCGACGCGCAGAAGGTCGTCGACGTCGACCGCTTCGTGCGAGGCAACCAGCTCGCGCTGGCCGGAGCCGTCCAGCTTCATGCGGTAGAGCGCGCGGCGGCCGTCGAGCGTGTCGAAGACGTAGGCGGCGTCGAGCGCGCGATCGACCGCGACCGGGAGCGGCCCCTGACGGGTCAGCTCGTTATAGACTCCGAGCGGCCTCCACTCACCCGAGCCGGCGGCCCGGTACATATAGCGGATTTCGTTGCCGAGCTGCCCGGTTGCGCCGCGGGGGGGCTGAACGCCCATGATCCGGACGCGGCCCTGGCCGTCGGAGACATAGTGCGCCGCGTGCAGGTGCGGATCCTCGACCTTGCGCTGGTTCAAGGTGCGGGTGTCGATGCGCACCACGCCATAGCCCTCCTCGCGCCGCTCGAGCCGGGTATTCTGGCGCTGCTCGGGGACGAACTGCTGGCCCATCAGGACCGCTCCATCCTCGCCGGGCAGCCAGTCGATGACCGTGCCGCCCCAGAAGCGTGTGTAGCGCTGGTAGAAGCTGTCGCGCTCGCCAAGCTGGCGCAGGTTGCGGCCATCGGCGTCGAGCGCGATCAGGCGGCTGACGGTGACGACCTCGGTCTGCATGCGGCGTGTCGCAAAGGCGGTGCAGACGAGGCGTGCGTTCGAAACCCAGTTGCAGTCGCCGAGCCGCTGGGACGCCCCGTCCGCGCTCGCCGCGACCGCCGAGCTGCCGCTGGCGAGATCCACCACGTAGAGCGCGGAGCCCTGGCCGCGCTGCGGCGCCACATAGGCGATGCGGGATCCGTCCGGGGAGAGGCGAATGCTCTCGACGCTCTCGCGCGCGCCGAATGCGGCGGCGGGGTCCGCGGGCGTGTTCGCGGGGAGAAAGACCAGAACGAGGAGCAGGCCGAACAGCCGGCTGAGCGCGGCCGGCGCGGTGCGAACGTTCCAGTTTCTACACATCGTTGCTCACCCCGAAAAACCGGTCCGATCCGTCTCACCGCGCGCCGATTCGCTCCCGCAGGAAGGCACCGATCCGCGTCAGCATCTGCGTACGCGCCGTCGAGTCGGCGAGATCGTGTTCGAGACCGTCGAAGATGGTGAGCTCGCTCTGCTTCCCGGCATCGCGCAGCGCGGCGTGCATCCGCCGCGCGTGGACGACACGCACATTGAGGTCGCGGTCGCCGTGGAACAGCAAAACCGGCGCAGCGATACGCCGCACGTTCTGGAGCGGCGACCCCTCGCTCACGTGAGTTCCCGTGCCGATGAAGCGCTCGACGAGAGATCCGCTGGTATAATTGCGATAGTCGTCGCGGAGCTGCTGGAGGTCGACGACCGGGGCGATCGCGACGATCGCCCTGAACAGGTCCGGTTCGGTCGCTCCGGCCTGGAGCGCGGCGTACCCACCATAGGACCAGCCGACGATCGCGAGCTTCGAGGCGTCGGCGATGCCCTCGGCCGAAAGCCAGCGCGCGCCGGCGGCGACGTCGCCGATCGACGTCCGCCAGCCCCGGAAGCCATTGCTCTGCATCCAGGCGTCGCCGAAGCCGGCCGAGCCCCGATAATTGGGCTGGAGCACGGCATAGCCCTGGTTGGCGAGGAACTGGGCCAACCAGTCGAAACCCCATTCGTCGCGCGCGCTCGGGCCGCCATGCGGAAGCACGACGGCGGGCAGGCCCCGCGCCTCGCGCCCCGGCGGCAGCGTCAGATAGGCCGGGATGCGGGTGCCGTCGGCAGCCGGGTAGCTGACCGAGCGAACGTTCGCGAGCCGCACATTCTCGAGCTCCGGCCGCGCCGGGATGATTTCGGCAAGATTGCGGGTCGAGCGGTCGAACATGAAGTAGCGGCCCGGATCGTTGTCGCTGCCGGCGTGGATCAGCATGCGCTGGCCGTCGGCGCTGGAGCTGACGATGTCGATCAGGGGCAGGTTCGGGATCGCACGCGCGAGGTCGCTGTGGAGGCGTGCCCATTCGGGGTCGAAATAGACGACCCGGCGGCGATCCTCGGCGAAGGTGACGCCGACGATGCGGGTGCCGTGGCTGACCCGGACGACGTCGTCGATGTCGACCCGCTCGTGGGCATAGACCAGCTCGCTCGCGAGCGTGCCGTCGAGCTTGACGCGATAGAGCGCATAGCGGCCGTTGAGCTTGCGCAGGGAATAAGCGACGTTGAGGTCGGGATCGACGCCGATCGGCGCGAAATCGGCGCCAGTCTCCTCGTCGACGGTGCTGAACGGCCGCCAGGCGTCCGAGCCCTGGACGCGGTAGAAATAGCTGATCCGCGAACGGATCTGGCCGGTGCCGCCCTGGACGGCGCGCACGCCCTTGATGCGGACGCTGCCGCGCCCGTCGGACATGAACAGGCTCGCGCGCTCGTCGGGCCGCTCGATCCGGTCTGCTCGCAGGGTGCGGACGTCGACCCGGTCGACGCCAAGCCCGTTCTCGCGACGCACCTGGCGAGTCTCGGCGGTACCGCCGCCATCCGGAATATATTCCCGCATGATCAGCACTTCGCCGTTCGAACCGGGCAGCCAATCGATGACGCTGCCGTCAAACTGGCGGAAGCGGGCCTCGTTGCCCGTATTGCGCTGGCCGAGCTGGCGCAGATTGCCGCCGTCGGCATCGATCGCGAACAGGCGCTGGATCGGCAGGAGAAAATTGTCGACCGTTGTCATGAGATGGACTCGGCAGACCAGCCGGTCGTCGGTGACGAAGCGGCACGAGCTCACCCGGTCGGGGTCGCCCGAGGCGCGGGTGATCACGCGCGGCTCGCCGTCGAGCGCCTGCACCACGATCGCGGTGCCGCGCCCGGCCATCGGCGTCAGATAGACGATGCGCCGGCCGTCGGGCGAGATCGCCATCTGCTCGATCTTCTCTCGCGCACCGAACAAGGCGGGCGCATCGGCGCGCGGCTGCTGCTGGGCGGCAGCGCCCGCGGCAGCGCAGACCGCCGCCGCGAAAATCGCAATCCTTTTCAGCATTTAGTCATCCCTTGTCGCCCGGAAGCTAATCACAGGCGGGCCCCGCAGCGCAAGCTGATAAAGAACCGAATCCGACCGAAGACCCTTTGCCGCCGCCGCGCGTTGAGGGGGGAGCGCTTGAAGCGCCGGGCCGCGCCGGATAAGCGCTCGAGCCGTTCCCCTCCTTCGAGAAGAGGCAAGTCCCCGATGAGAAAGCTCCTCCCCCTCGCCTCCCTTCTCGCCGCCGGCTGCGCGGCGTCCTCGTCCGAACGGGCGCCAAGCGCCGCCGAGCCGGTGATCCCGCTCAACACGCTGCAGAGCCTGACCCGCGAGCTCTCCTCCGACGCCTTCCAGGGCCGCGCGCCGGGGACGGCGGGCGAGCAGCTGACGGTCGACCTCATCGCCCGCAGCTTCCAGCAGGCGGGGCTGCAGCCCGGCAACAACGGCAGCTGGTTCCAGAACGTGCCTCTGGTCGAGATCACCGCGCAGGGGCGCCCGACGCTTCGGGTGACCGGCGGCGCGCAGCCGCTCGCCTTCAACTATCGCACGGACATGGTCGCCGGCACCTACCGCGTCCAGCCCCGGGTCGCGTTCGAGAACAGCGAAATCGTCTTCGTCGGCTACGGCATCAACGCGCCCGAGCGGAACTGGAACGATTATGCAGGGCTCGACGTGCGCGGCAAGACCGTGATCATCCTCGTCAACGACCCGGACTGGCAGACGCCGACCACCACCGGGCCGTTCAGCGGCCGCGCGATGACCTATTACGGCCGCTGGACCTACAAATATGAGGAAGCGGCGCGACAGGGCGCGGCCGCCGCCTTCATCGTCCACCAGACCGAGCCTGCTTCCTACGGCTGGAACGTGGTCGAGAGCAGCTGGACCGGACCGCAGCATTATCTCGACCGCCCCGGCGGCAATGCCGACCAGACCGTCGCCAACGGCTGGCTAACCCAGGAAGCCGCGCGGCGCCTGTTCGCCGCGGGAGGCCAGGATTT
>DASQKE010000039.1:0-17105 GCA_035630675.1 Allosphingosinicella sp. | reverse complement strand
GTCCGCACGCCGCTGCTGCAGAACGACAATGTGTGGGACATTGCCGGCCGGATCGCGCCGCCGCTTACTTTGTCGAACGGAATCGTCGCGCTGATGCGCCTCTTCCCCGGCGCGGGCGCGGCGACTTTCCAGCTTCCGCCGGGCGTCTCGGCGCTCGACGCCTTCGGGCTGTCCGACATGCGCTACGGGGTGCGGACCGGCGGGTCGCCGCCGCTGCCCCAACAGACGCTCTACACCGGCGCGACGATCGTCTCGACCACGCCCTGGGATCCGCCCATTCCGTTCGTCCTCATCGAAAAGGTGGGCGTCAACTGGCTGGTGCGCTGGCGCGGCAGGACGACCGACTGGTCAGCCATATTGTTCGGCACGATGCGCTTCGGAGCGAAGACGGCGGACGGGACCGGACCCGCGATCATCGCCAATGCGCCGACCGACGCCGACGGCGATCCCATCTTCCTCGACGTGTCGGTGACCATCCCCGGCCTCGACATAGTGGCGGAGACGCGCGGCGCCTTCGCGCTCGGCATCGACGAGGCGATGAAAGTCTTCTTTCCGAACACCGACCCGGCCGTCGGCGGCGACCTGATCGTCGACCATATCGGGCTCAGCGCCTCGATCCCCCAGAAGACCTTCGGCGCGACGCTCAAGGCCCACGGCACCTGGGCGATCCCGATCGGCAAGGTCACCTTCACGCTCGACGAGGTCAGCTTCGAAATCACCGTCGCGCCGTCGCAGATCTGGGGCGGCCTCGCCGGGGTCGTGGGGGTAAGCGTCGAGGGCGCACAGAAAGCGCAGCTCGCGGCGGGCGCTTATTATCCCGGCGACGGCAGCTGGCTGTTCCAGGGCGGGCTCGCCGCGGGCACGCTCGACCTCAAGGAGTTCGTCTTCGCCTTCCTCGGCCAGACGGCGCCGGCCTGGCTCCCCGCGCTCAGGCTGACCCGGCTCTGGGCGGATTATTCGACCGGCGCCGGCAACCCCTATTCGGTGTCCGTCGCCGTCGCGGTGCAGTGGGACCCGGACATTCTCGGCGTCAAGCTGGTGCTTGCCGCGGAGGCGGACATCCGTCGCCGCCCCAAGGCGAAGCTCCCGGCGGCGGCGGCCCGCGATGTCCTTCGCCTGAAGTCGCTGGCCGTGCACCGGCCGGAGCTTCACGCAATCCTGCTCGCCGAGCAGGCGGCGGGCGATGTGCCCGAGATGATCTACGAGGGCGAGGTGAAGGGCTCGTTCGAGCTCAACAACCTGATGGTCACCGTCGGCCTGTCCTTCATCTCGCAGGAGAAGAGCTGGCTGTTCCGCCTGCAGCTCGACCGGTTCGCGCTCGAGGCGCGCACCTCCTGGACCGGCGAAGGGATAAAGCGCCATCAGGTGCTGACCGTTGAGATGAAGGGAGTGACCCTCGGGGCGATGATCGAGAGCCTCGCCGCGCTCGCCAATCCCAATGCCAATTACCGGCTCGAATCGCCCTGGACCTTCCTCAACGGCATCGACCTCGGGCGGTTCACGCTCGTCGTCGATCCGACCGAGCAGTCGGTCGCGCTCAATTACGCGATCAACCTCAACCTCGCCTTCATCACCATCGAGACCGTCGGCCTCCGCTACGACCGCAAGACCGGTGAGCCTCAGGTGAATGTGGAAATAAGCGGCAACTTCCTCGGTAAGGACTATGGCCGCGAGCCGGGCATGACGCCGCTGGCGTGGGACGCGCTGAACGACAGCCCGCCGGCGATACCGGGTGAAGGCGGGCGGCTCGTCGCCCTGCGCTATCTCGGCTTCGGTCAGCATGTGTCGCTCGACGGACTGACGCGGCCGGATTCGCTCGCCGAGATCATCAAGCTGATGCGCGCGCAGCTCCAGCCGAGCGACGACCCGATGCGCAACCCGCTCGATCAGCCGAGCGGAAATCAGCTGCATTTCGACGAATCCAGCCAATGGCTGATCGGGCTGGACGTGACGGTGATGGACACGGTCACGGTCAAGCTCGTCATGCACGATCCCGATCTCTACGGCGTTCTGATCGCGCTGGCCGGGCCCGAGGCGGGTTCGCTCTCCGGCTTCAGCTTCGAGCTGCTCTACAAGAAAGTCACCGACGACATCGGCGTCTTCCATGCGCGGCTGCAGGTGCCGGACATGTTCCGTCGGCTCGACTTTGGCGCGGTGTCGATCACGCTCGGCATCATCACCGTCGACATCTTCACCAACGGCAATTTCAAGATCGATCTCGGATTCCCCCACGCGCGCGATTTCTCGGTCAGCTTCGGCCTCTCTTACGGTCCGTTCCTAGGCAAAGGCGGTCTCTATTTCGGCTATCTGAACGGCGACACCTCGACGAGCGTGCCGGCGATCACCAACGGCACCTTCTCGCCGGTGCTGGAGCTCGGCATCGGCCTCGCCGTCGGCGTCGGCCGCGAGTTCAGCAAGGGGCCGCTCAAGGCAGGCGCCTATATCCAGGTCGAGATAATCTTCGAAGGCGTACTCGCCTGGTTCCACCCCAAGGACGCGTCGAGCTCCACGGCGATGTATTATTGGGCGCGCGGCACGGCCGCGCTGGTCGGCAAGGTCTACGGCACGGTCGATTTCAAGATTATCAGCATCGACATCAGCTTTGAGGCCTATGCCACGGCGACGGTGACGCTGCAGGCCTATCGGCCGACGCTGATCGAGATGAGCGTCGGGGTCAGGGTGCACGCCTCGATCAAGATCCTGTTCATCCGCATCTCCTTCTCCTTCTCCACCAGCCTCGATATCTCCTTCACCATCGGTTCGGCATCGACGCCGCCCTGGATCCTCGCGGCCGACCAGTCCGGCCGCAAGCTCGCCTCGCCCGCCCCGACTACCACCGCAGCGCTCCAAGGCTATCGCGCAATCGGGGCCGTACCGCATGCGAATGCGTCCCGCGGCCACCGCGCGCGCCGCCGCCGGCGTCCTGCCGACATGGCGCGCATCACGCGCGTTCAGACGCTCGCGCGGCTCGATATCGGTGCGGCGGCGGGTCTGCGTCATCCGCTCGGCGCGCAGGCGGCGATGCTCGACGACGTCGCGGCGACGGCGATCGATCGGTGCGCGGCGGGCGTCTATCGCCTGAGCTTCTCGCCCGGTGCCAAGGTCTATGCGGACGGCGCCATCGAGACGCTGGACGTACGCGTCGTTCCCGGCTTCACCATCGCCGACATGCCGGTGTTCTGGCCCGGGGGGGCGGCGCCGGAGGAGCCCGTTGCGCCCGCCTATCGCATCGTCGCGATGCTCTCGATCGACGGCCCGGCACCGGTCGCTCCGACCAATCTCGAGGATGCGCGCGGCGGCGCGTTCACGCCGACCGCCCGCGCCCTCGTGCAGAGCGAGACGCCCTTTGCCGTGCTCGCCGAAGGGCTGTTCCGCTGGGCCGTCTCGGCGATCGGACTCGATCCGCGCGACGCCACCCTGACCGCGGGGGACCTCGCCGAGCTCGCTGCGCAGATGGATTGCCCGCAAACCTTCGCCGACGGCTTCGCCTTCGACAATCTCAGCGGCTTCCTCGCCAACAACGTCTCGCTTCACCTGTCGGGCGTGCCCGGCGGGAGCGGTCCCGACCCGGTCAGCGGCGTCAGCTTCCCGATGCCTCCGGTGCTCGGCTGGACCAGCCCGGACCTGCCGCCGCCGGAGAACGAGCGCAACTTCGCGACCTATCAGCCGGTCGACGACACCTATGCCGCGCGTATCGCAGCCTATTTTCGCAAGCTGTCCCCGCAGCCGGCGGGCGACGGCGGCGAACAGCCGGGAGGAATCGGGAACGAGTCCCTCGCTTCCGTGATCTTCCGCGAATATGCGCTGCTCATCGCCAAGGCGATGGTGCAGGCGGCCCAGGGGCTGTTCGCACGCTTCCCCTTCGAGATCGACGGGACTTCCAGGCTTGCCGACATCGCCGACGACTTCCCGACGGTAACGGTCAATTATGTGATGCATGTCGGCGACACCGTCGAGCAGGTCGCGGAAACCTACGGCTACGGCGCGGCCGAGCTGGTCGCGCTCAATCCGGGCATCGAGGCCGCGCTCGGCAACGCGGCGCCGGGGACGCTGATCCCGATCACGCTCGGCGTCACGCCCGAAAGCATCGCCGCCGCCAATCCGGAACGGCTGCTGACGTCCGGCAAGCAGATCGCCGCAGCGGCGCTGGAGACGCAGATCCTCGCCGGCGAGACGCCGGCGGCGCTCTGTGCCCGAGTCGGCGCGGTCCCGGCGCAATGGCTGGGAACCGCGGCGGCGCTCGATGCGCTCGCCATCACCCGTGCCGGCGCCGCGCTCAACGTTCCGCAGGCATCCTACACGATCCCGGGCTCCCTTGACCTGACGCAGGCGGCCGCCTTGTTCTACGTGCGTCTGAAGTCCGGCACGCCCGCACTGGCGGCCGTGCCAGAATCCGCCTGGTACGCCGAAGCGATCGCGCAGCTTAACGGCGACACCATCGGCGCCGACGGATCCCTTCCCGCCATCGTGCTGCTGCCCTCGGCCTATGACGTAGTGACCGAGCCGGTCAGATGGACGCGGCTGACGGGCGACACTCTGGTCCTGCTCGCCGCAGCCACTTCGCTGTGGCAGACCCCGCAAGCCTCTCCCGATTTCGCTGCCTGGCTGGCGGAGGTCCAGCGAATCAATCCGGCATTCCAGCCCGGGACGGTCGTCATACCGGCGGCGGCCACGGCGTTGCTGCCGGTCGAATCGCTGCGCGCGCTCGCCGCCCGGCTGCTGCTCGTCACCGACGCGACCGCCGCCACCGCGACGCCGAGCGCCGCCTTCACCGCGCTCGTCGCACCCGCCGACCTCCTGGCGCCGCTCGCCAACGTGGTGGTGACGGACTGCACTCTGGTCACGCAAAGCGATCAGACGCTCCGCGCCTTCGCCACCGCCTACGACATCGCCATCGAAACGGTGGGACGCATCGGCGCGGAAGTCGAAGGCCTGATCGCGCCCGATCCGGCCGAAGCGCTGATCGTGCCGACGCTGGCGGCGGTCAGTCTGCCGATGCTGATGGAAAAGCTGACCGGGGACGTGCCGGTGCGCGACGTCGCCGGCCAGGTCTCGCGCTTCATGCTGCAGGGCCAGCGATTACCGGTCCCGCGCTCGCAGGACGAGGCCGACCTTGGCGGGCTCTACGACCTCGTAGGCCAGCAGGTGACCGGTCCGGCACCGGATCCGGAGAAGCCGGCCGACACGGTCCGGCTGGCGCTGACCTTCACCGAAACGGTGGCGACGGAATGGATCAGCTTCGTTGACACGTTCGTTGCCGGCCCGGAGGCCCCGGCGCCGCGCAGCCCGGAATTCGGCGCGCGGAACCCGGCTGCCGCCGCCGGGCGTCTGCGGCCCGGGATGATCGTCGAGCTGGGCGACACGGAAACGCTGGTCCTCGCCGTCACCGAAGCGATGCTGACGGCGTGCTATCCCGCGGTGCCGCTCACTCCAGTCATGCCGCAGCCGCCGCAGGCGATGCAGCTTTGGCGAGACGTGCCGGTGCGCCACGGCCTGCCGCAAATGGTGCTGTGGCAGACCACCGTCCGGCCAGCGCTTGCCGCGCTCGGCGCGGATGCGCCCGCGATCGGCATGCCCTCCTTATGGCCGTTCACCCCGGGGCTTTCGGCGATCGCTGCGGCAGCGGACGACAAACCCTGGCAGCTTTACCGCACCGATCCCGAACGCGGCCCCGACGCCCCGGCAAGGCCGGTCGAGCATTTCGCCTGGGCGACGACGATCGACATCCGCCTCAACCGAATCCCCGGCCGTCCGCATACGGCCGAAATCCTCGGCGCGGACCCCGCGGGGCGTAACCTACTGCTCGAGCTCTGGCGGTACCTCAAAGTCGCCGGCGAGGCCGACACGGCCGATCTCTTCCTCGGCTTCCAATTGTCGCCCGCCGCAGGGCTCACTGCGGGACTCGCAACCCAGGCGGGCGATCCCGATGCGACCTATCTGGTGCGCACCAACCTCACCACCGAAACGCGCCAGGGTAACAAGGCGAGCCGCAGCAGGCGCGCCGTGGGCGAAGGCGAGCCGCCGCCCTCCGGACCCTATTTCGCGCCCATGTCGGACGCGCTCGGGTTCCTCACCCTTCTGTGGGAGGCAAGCGTGGTAGGAAGCGGCGGCTACTGGCTCGACATGACGGACGCCGCCGGAAACGGCTTCGACGAGGCGATCTGGGGTCAGGAGGGCAATGCCGTCATCAGCCTGATCGCGGTGCTTGCCAGCCAAAGCAGCGCCGATCCGGACCGCCGCCTCTACAGCTTCAACAATGGCGCCCTGATCGGCGATCCGGTCGACGCCGCGTCCGCAGCACTGTTCGTCGCCGCGCCCGACGACCGGGAGCTGACGCGGCAGGCGACCGTGGCGCCGGGAAATGTGGGCTTCACCCTCGGCATTGCCAACCCGCCCGACGGCGACGACAGCCCGGAGGCGATTGCGCGGCGGCTTTACAGTCTTTCAGGCTACGGTCTGGTGGAGACCGGGGCATTCGAGGCGAGCCGGGCCGGCCAGCCGGTGGCCGCGCAGGTCGATCGCGAGGCTGGGCTGCGCGCGATGCGCCTGGCTCCGACACTGCTCTCCGACGCCGGCGACGACGACCAGCAGACCATCGCGCAGGTGATCCCGATCCATCGTTTCGCCAAGTCGTCCAGCGCGCCGGCCGTGCCGGGCCTGCCGCCCGCCGCGGGCGATCCCTATGCCGGCATTTCCGCCGGCGACGGCGCCCCGCCGGTCGCCGTCGTGGTGCTGGGCTTTCACGACGTCTTCGGCAACGACACGTCGCAGCCGAACGCGGGCAAAGCGAGGCGACCCGTCGCCGGAGGCGCGCGGTGACCGGACCTCTGACCGTTGCGGCCCCGGGCCGCGTCGAGATGGCGGTCGGCTACACCGACCCGGTGGTCGCCGTTGCGGAATGGCCGTCCACCACCGTCGGATGGACGATTGGAGCGTCCTCCGGCGGCGGCGCCGGGGCGAGCGTGCGCTTCCGCGTCGCGATGCAGCCGAGCGGCCTCCTCCCTGGCGGGACATCGCCCGGCGACGCCGCCGCGGCGGCGGCCGCCGACAATGCGGGACGCTTCGCATCGATCTGGTACCAGATCGTCCAGCCCGACATGACGGCGGGCCTCTCCAGCTCGCTCAACCAGGCTGCCGGGGCGGAGCCCGTCGACATGCCGGTTCCGGTCGACGGGCTGCGCATGCACGTCGCCGGCTGTTATGCCTTCTCGTCGGCGGCTGCGACCCTCACCGCGGCCTTTGCCGACCCGCAGGCCGCTCCGACCCTGGCGGCCTGTATCGCTTATTACGGCGTCGACTGGCAGGCCCTCGGCCTCGCGGCCGGCGAGCGGCCGTGCGCCGAGCTGATGACCGTGCCTCCGGCCGGCATCGCCATCCCGCGTTTCGCCGTGTTCACCGCCGGCGGGACGGTGAGCGAGTTGGTGCCGGCAGGGCTCGACCCGGCCACAGTCCTGGCCGATCCGGACAATATCGCCCTGCCGCTCAATCCCGGCATCGAGCTGGTCGTGCCCGATGCACAAAAGGACCAGCCGCGGGACGGCCTTTCGCTGGCCGAGCTCGCCGCGCTGCTCAACCTTACGCCCGCGAGCCTGGTTACCGCCAACGCGGCCCGGCCCGCTTTGCTGGCGCCTGGTTTCGTGTTCGCCGCCCAGGGCGTGGAAGTCGAAGTGGCGGCCACCGGGAAGCCGGGCGCGGACGCCACGCTGGACGAGATCGCGCTGACCTTCCGCAACAATGGCGTGCCGTTCGACGCGGTGATGGCCGCGGTGGCAAATGCCGACGCGTCGGGGATGTTTCGGGGGGGGGTTAAGTTCGTCGTAAACCGGCAGATCGTCGCGGCGCAGTGGACGCTGGCGCAGAACGGAACCGGCGTGGCCGCCGGCGCGCTGGCGGCAGCCAATGTCGGCACGGTCGACCTGTTCGCGGCCGGCACTCCGCTGTTCCTGCAGGCGACGCCCGTCACCGGGCTGGAGAGCGCGCCGCTCGGAGCGACCGCCCGCGCCTATGCGATCGAGCCGGGCGACCTCCTGCGCCACAATGCGTGCCTCGCCCCTGCCGTCCCGAATGCGCAGGACGCCGGGCTGCCGGTCCCGGGCCTCGCCGCCCTGCCCGACTCCCCCGGGCTGCTGCGCACCCCCTACCGGATCTACGGCGGCCGCACGATGACCGAGACCGCCGCTCTGTTCGTTTCGGCGGCCCCCACCGGGTCGGGCCTGTCCCCGGAGCAGGCGCTGACCGAGGCCAATCGCGCACTGCCGGGCACCGTGGCAGGGGGGCGCACCATCATCGTGGCGGGGCAGGATCTCGCGACCGAAGCCGGCGACAGCTTCGACGCGGTGATCGCGCGCGCCGACCCCCCGGTGACCATCGGGGAGTTCGCGGCGGCGATCGCGGACGATGGCGAGGCCCTGGCGGCGGGTGCGCTGCTGCTGTGCCCGCCGGCGCGGCTCCCGACCGGGGTCGCAGGAGTCACGCCCGCCACGCTGACCAGCAGCTACGGCCTCGATGCAACGCTGGTGATAAGCGCCAATGCCGCAACCCGGGGCGCGATCCTTTCGGGCAAGACGCTGAAGCCCTCGCCGCTCGCCGACCTGCCTGCGGTGACCACCGCCGCATCCGACAGCATGAACGCGATCATCCGGCGCTTCGCAGCCGCCGGCGCGGCCGTCACGATCGGCGACGTGGTGGGCGCAAACCAGGACATCGCCTTCCTCGCCCCGGGGGCCCTGTTGCTGCTGCCGCCGGCCGATACGCAGCTCCACGCCGATTTCGGCGGGGCAGGCTGGCAGTTCCCCGACGTGATCTTCCCCGTCCGCACCTGGATCGCCCTGTCGCGCGATCGCGATCTGGTCGATCCGGCATTCCGCGGCACCGAGGCGGCGCCGGGGCCCGCGGTGCGGGCATCGTCCCCGGTCGCCGCGACCCGCAGCGCCGCGCCCGAGCGGCAGGAGGACGGCGCCTACACGCTCGACGTCTTCGCCGCCGCCGCCGAGACCGCCATTCCGGGCCTCAAGCTCGCCACCGGCCGAGTGCTTTCCGCCGAGCGCGATCCCGCGCCGACCGACATCTGGGCGGTGTCGTTCCTCGCGACGGGAGGGATCGACAAGGTCAGGATCGAACCGACCGCGAGCGTCCCCGGGGTCGAAGGCCCTCAGCCGCTCAGCTTCGCGCTGCGGCCGCTCTCGAACATGCTGGAGTCGAAATCGGGGGTGGAAATCAAGGTCCTCGATCCCGAGACCGGGCAATGGGGCCCGTCACAGCTCTACGACTATCAGGGGATCGACCTCGAGGTCTGGGCGCGCTCCTGGATAGCGGGAATGGACCTCATCTGCACCGCTCCCTATGCGGCCTCCGCCTATCGCGTGGCCCCGGCGCCGCTCAGGCGCCTGCTTGCCGCGAAGAAGCTGCTGGCCTGCGCCATCGCCGACGGGCTTTCGCCGATCCTGGCGGTCCAGGAATCCTCCGGCGGGACCATCGGCGGCGACCCCTGGAAGGCCGCCCGCGGGGTCATCTACCAGCGCCTGCTTGCCACGCTCGGCCCGGCCTACGACACCACGGCCATCCTCCAGTTTCGGGCCGAAGTCGAGTCGCCGCCGGCGGCGGCCTCGGCGCGCCTCGTCGGCGCCGGCAAGCTGCGCGACCTGGCGCCGGAACGGAAGGCGCGGCAGAGCGAGGCAGGCGAAGATCCCGAGGCCTGGAGGGTCTCGCAACTCGGCAACGCCAAGACTTCGCTGGCCGCGACGACGACCGGCACGGTCTCGTTCCCCCTCGACGTCACCCAGCCTTCCCGCCACCGCTCGGTCGCGCTCGAGCCGGTCTACGCGGTCAACGAAATCGAGTTCAACGTGGCGGAAGTCGTGGACGGGTACGAATCGTCCAACTGGCTGAGCTTCGTGCGGCCGTTCGACCGCAATCCGCCCGTGGCCTTTTCGGCGGACCTCGGCGCACCCTTGGCGCCGGTGCCGCTGCGCGCCTATCCGGAGCTTCCGGCTCTGGTGTCGCAGGAGGCCGAGACGGCGAGCGAGCCGCGCAACGTCGAGGAGGCGCTGCATTGGACCTACGCCTTCACCTATGCACATAAGAGCGCCGCGCAGGACCAGATTCGCCTCGAGATTGAATTCAATCGCAGGCCGCCGGCGCAACGCTCGGCCGTCCCCGACGAGACCCTGTTCCAGGCCCTCGCCCAATATGCCTCGGCCAGCGATACGCTGTGGCACATCCTCGCCGAGCTCCAGTCGCCCGAGCTCGATCCCGCGGACGCGGTGCTGGCCAACGCGCTCGATACCTATGCCGGCCTCGCGGAAACCGTCGCGGGCGCGTGGGCGGCCTGGTGGGGCCTTGGCAGCTGCGACGAAGCCGTCGCCGCCGCCGGCCGCGTTCGCCCCGCCCATGTCGGGCTCGTTCCGCCCTCGCGCAAAGCCGCGCCGCGCCATAAGGGCAGCGCCGACGACAGCGCCCCCCACGAATTCTACCATTATCTGGCGACGCTCGAATCGGCGGCCGTAGACGGCATCGACGCCTATGTGTCGCTGACGCTGAAGCGGCTCAGCGCCGACGGCGACGCGGCCTGGCCCGAGATCATCGTCATCCGGGAGGACGGCAAGGCCGTGCCCCTCACCGCCGCAGCGCCGGCCGGCGATATCCGCATCTACAGCTTCCCGACCGCAGACAAGACCGATCTCGTTCCCGCTTTCACGCGATTGGCGTTCCGCTGCGCCGTCCCGGGCCTTCACATCGCCCGCTACCAGAATGCCAGCTCGGCCGTATCGGTGATCCGCAACGCGCAGCTGCTCGGCCCGGACGGGCCGGAGACCTGCACCGCCTTCGTCTACATGACTCCGCAGCTCGGATTCCCCGAGCCGCTGGTGCCGCTGGTCACCGTCAGC
This sequence comes from Allosphingosinicella sp., assembly GCA_035630675.1. GTDB lineage: Bacteria > Pseudomonadota > Alphaproteobacteria > Sphingomonadales > Sphingomonadaceae > Allosphingosinicella. The sequence goes on along the minus strand of DASQKE010000039.1, from coordinate 6,219 downwards.
AGCCGGCTCGACATCGGCACCTGGACGATTTCGGCCGCGACCAATCCGCTCGGACCGCTGTTCGACGCGGTGTTCGACGGCGATCCGGCCGGCCGCGAAATCGCCGTCGCGATCCGCTACGGCTATACGCTCGTTGCCTCCGACCCGCCGATCGAGACCCTGTTGCCGGTGAAGCTGCATCCGCGCTTCCGCTACGATCCGGCAACGACGGTGCAGAGCATCATCGATGCAGCGCAGAATTGGGAAAGCCAGGTCCTGCCTGTGACCGCCGGCGGCCTATGGGGTTTCGGAATCACCCTCTATTCCAGCACCGATCCGGCGCTGGACCGTCCGTTGCTCGAATTGCAGCGCGCGATGTCGCCGCTGCCCTGACGGATCTCTCCACCGATTCGAGGCTTGAAACTTCCCGCGCCGGCCGCGAGCTTGTATCGGAGGCCATGCGACGCTTTCTGACCTTCGCGGGACTTGCCCTGGCCGCATGCCAGGCCGCGCCGCCCCAATCCACGACCGGGTCGCCGCCGGTGCCGGCCGACACCGCTCATGCCTGGGCTGCCTTCGATCGGGCCGGCGTGCGCCGCAGCGGCGCGGGCGGGCTGGCCGAGCGCCGGCACGGGCGACGGGCGACGGTCGCGGATCCGGCGCGGGTGGCGTCGGTCTCCAAGCTGGTCGTGGCGCTGGGCGCGATGCGACTGGTCGAGCAGGGCCGGCTCGATCTCGACGCGGACGTGTCGCGCTGGCTGGGCTGGGAGCTGCGCAATCCGGCTTTTCCCGACACCGCGATCACGATGCGGATGCTGCTGTCGCACACCTCCAGCCTGCAGGACGCCGGCGAGGCCTATGTCATTCCCCTCGGCCGGACCGTGCGCGGCGCGATCGCCGACACCGTGTTCGATCGGAGCCATGAGCCGGGGACCTATTTCCGCTATGCGAACCTCAACTTTCCGGTCGTCGCCTCGGTCCTCGAACGGCTCTCCGGCGAGAGATTCGACCGGCTGATGCACCGGCTCGTCATGGCCCCGCTCGGCCTCGACGCCTGCTTCAACTGGACGACCTGCAGCGACGCCAAGGTCGCACGCGCGGTCACGCTCTACCGCGCCGACGGCTCGGTCGCCCTCGACGATCTGCAGGGCCAGCGACCCCCCTGCCCGGTTTTCCGCCAAAGCACGGACTGCGACCTCGCGAACTATATGCTCGGCGACAATGGCGCGCTCTTCTCCCCGCAAGGCGGCTTTCGCGCGTCGGTCCTCGACCTCGCCGCGATCGGGCGGCTGCTCCTCAATCGCGGGCGGCACGACGGGCGGGTCTTTCTCAGCGAGGCCGGCATCGAGACGATCCTGCGTCCGGTCTGGACCTTCGACGGAACCAACGGCGACACGAGCGACGGCTTCTATTGCGCCTACGGCCTTGCCGCCCAGACCCTGCCGGTGCGGGAAGAGGGCTGCAACGACGACCTGCTCGGCGACGGGCGCAGGCTCGCCGGACATGCCGGCGACGCCTACAATCTGAGGTCGGGGCTGTGGATCGACCGCGAGCGCAATGTCGGCATCGCTTATTTCGCGGCCAACAATCCGGCGCCGCCGCCGCCGGGCCGCTCCGCCTTCCTCGCCCTCGAGGAATGGCTGGCGGCGCGGATCGGCAATTAGTCCGCTTCAGGCAGAAGCCAAAGCGGAATGCTTTCGTCGCCGATCATCGCCTCGACGTTCCGCCGCTCGCGGACCACCGCCCATCGGTCGCCGTCGACCAGGACTTCCGGCGGCAGCGGCCGCGAATTGTAGGTGCTTCCCATCGTCGCGGCATAAGCGCCGGCGGTGCGGATGATCATCAGGTCGCCGGCCTCTACCCGGTCGAGGTCGCGCGCCGTCGCGAAGCTGTCGCCGGTCTCGCACACCGGGCCGACCACGTCGGCGACCATCCTTCCGCCTCTCGGCGCGACGGCGTCGATGCCGTGCCAGGCATCGTAGAGGCTCGGCCGCATCAGATCGTTCATGGCCGCGTCGAGGATGACGAACGGACAGATCGGACCCTCCTTGACGCGAATCACCTCGGTGAGGAGCAGGCCGGCGTCGCCGACGATCAGCCGGCCCGGCTCGAAGATCAGCCGCACGTTCCAGCCGCGGGTCACGCGGGCGACCATCGCGCCGTAATCGAGCGGGCCGGGCGGCGGCGGCGAGGACGGATCGTAGCGTATGCCGAGCCCGCCGCCGAGGTCCGCGGTGCGGATCTCGTGGCCCTGCGCCCGCAGCTCGCCGATCATGGCGCCGAGCCTGGCGAAGGCCGTCTCCAGCGGCGCGAGACTGGTGAGCTGGCTGCCGATATGGACGGCGAGACCCTTCAGCTCGAGGCCGGGAAGCGCCGCGACGCGGGCGCAGGCGGCGGGCGCGTCGCGGATCGGAATGCCGAACTTGTTGTGCGCGGCGCCGGTCGAGATTTTCGCGTGCGAGCCGGCGTCGACATCGGGATTGACCCGGAACGCGACCGGCGCCTCGAGCCCCAGCGCCATCGCGACCTGCGACAGCATCTCGGCTTCGGGAAGGGATTCGAGGTTGAACTGGCAGAGGCCGCCTTCGAGTGCGAGCGCCATCTCCGCCGCGGTCTTGCCGACGCCCGAAAAGACGATCTTGTCGGCCGCGATCCCGGCCGCGCGGGCGCGGCGATACTCGCCGCCCGAAACGACGTCGGCGCCGAGCCCCTCGTCCGCGAGCGTGCGCATCACGGCGCCGTTCGGGTTCGCCTTGACCGCGTAGGCGATCAGCGGATCGTCGAGCGAAGCGAGCGCCGCGCGCAATATCCGCGCCTGGCCGCGCATGGCGCCGGCCGAATAGACGAAGACCGGCGTGCCCACCGCCCCCGCGATCGCCGGCAGGGGCACGCCCTCGCAATGGATCGCGCCTTCTACGATGCGAAAATGATCGCTCGTCAGAAGGACACTTCGGCCGCGACGGTGAAGGACCGGCCCCGCGGATCGGCCACGCGCGGCTCCCAGGAGCTGCCGGCGCCGGTATTGCTGTCATAGGTGATCGCGAACGGCGGATCGCGATCGAACAGGTTGCGGATGCCAGCCGTGAGCCTCAGGCCCGGCGCAAAGCCCGTATAGCTGGCCGAAAGATTGTAGACGACATAGTCGCTCACCCGCGGATTATAATCGGGCCGCGTCGCCGAGGCCGGCAAGGCGAAGTTCCTGTAGCCGTTCCGGAAAATCTGCGAAAGCGTGAGGTTCCAGTCGTCGGCCTGGTAGCTGATGAAAGCGTTGTGCTTCCAGCGCAGGCCGAGGTCGCCGGTGAAGGTGAATACGCCAACCAGATCCGTATAGGGCAGGCTGGGCAACAGCTTCTCGCGCTTGTCGATCAGATAGGTCCCGTCCAGTCCGGCGGTGAGGCTGCCGCCGAGGGTATCCACCGCGCCGCGCAGCGAGATGTCGATTCCCTCGGTCCGCCGCGAACCGAAATTGCCCGTCCGCAGATCAACCCCGGTGATGATGCCGTTGGTGCGGTCGATGCGGTCGGGAAAAGCGGCGATGTTCGCGAGCAACTGCGGGATGGTGATCGTTCCGATCGTATTGTCCACCGCGATGGACCAATAGTCGATCGAAAGGCTGAACCGGCGCGTAGGCCGGATCACCACGCCGAGGGTGAACTGGTCGGAGGTCTCAGGCTCGAGGTTCAGATTGCCTCCGCTCAGCGATTCGGGGGTGATGGGAGCGCACTGAGGCTGCGGACCGGTGGTGTTGCCCGTCGGGCACAAGGTCGGATCGACCAAGGTGTTGCCCGGATTGGGCGAAATCGTCGTTCCGTTGAATATCTGATTGAACGTCGGGACGCGGAAACCGGTCCCGTAGGAGCCGCGGAGCATGATCGGCTGCCACGGGCGGAAACGGAACGAGATCTTCGGATTGGTCGTCGAGCCGAAGCCGGTATAATCGTCGATCCGGCCGGCGACGATGATGTCGAGGGAGGGCAGGACCGGGAACAGGGCCTCGGCATAAGCGGCAAGCACGCGGCGGCGCTTCGGGGTCAGCGCGTTGACGTTGTCGAACGCCACATTGAAGATGTCGGCCGTGCCCGCGGCCGCGGCCGGCGAGCCGTTGAACTCGTAGGTCTCGCGCCGATAGTCGACGCCGGCGGCGAGCTGGACGTCGCCGCCCGGGATTCGGAACAGCGAGCCGGACACCGAGGCGTCGAACTGGCGCACCTGATAGCGGCCGCCGTAGAGCACGGTCCCTTCGGCCGACACCGCATCGAGCCCCGCCAGCGCCTGCGGGGTCTGGCTGAGCGAGAACGGGTTGAGGATGCCCGCGTTGAGCAGGCCGATGATGCCCGGGCCGGCGGCGCCCGGCGCGGTGGGCGCGCGCGGGTCGTTGGCGCCGATGTCGTTTATCGGCGTGGCGGGATCGTTGGTGAGCTGGACGCCGCGGAAATGATAGCCGGTGCCAAGCACCGAAGAGGCTTCGCTCCTCGCATAGGACGCGCCGGCGCGATAATTCCAGTCTGCCCAGAGCGGGCCCTCGATGCCGAGCGCGGCGCGGAAGGTTTGGGTGTTGGTTACATATTCGCGCGGCCCGCACGCGACGCAGCGCCAGCGGCCGGCGATCGGAAGCCCGAAACGCGCGTTGAGGGCCGCAACCTGCACGGCCCGGTTCGGGTTGGTCGGAACGTCGAACGCGCTTCGAATCGCGTTGAACACCTGATCGTAGGTGGCCGCGGTCAGCGCGTTGCGGGGATAGGCCCAGGGCAGGGTCGTGGCGCTGGCGCTATACTGATTGGCGGAGAAGCTCTTGGCCGAATCCGCATCCGACCCGGTCACTTCGGCCGAGAGCATGTGATCGCCGCTGACCCGCAGGACGCCGCGGCCGTAATAGGTGAGCGTCTGGATCGGCTGCTGGATCACCGCCGCCCGGCCGGTATCCCAGGCGCAGGCATATTGCGCCGTCGGCACCGCCCAGAGGACTTCGTCATAAGCGAGGCCGCCGTCCATGCTCTCGCAGCCGGCGCCGCCGGGAAGATCGAGAATGTTGATTCCGCCCGCGGCGCCGTTCGACCCGTTGGGCAGAGTCAGCGTCAGCCCAGTGAGCAAAGTGCCGCCCGGCGTCTGGTTGACGTTCGCGCCGATGTTGAACGCGGTCGCGATCGGGGCGCCGCGGGTGTCGATCGAGAGGCCGCGATTGGGCTGGTTGCCGTTGACGAAATCGCGGCTCGAGCCACGCAGGATCGGGTTCCAGCTATGGGCGACCGCGCCCATGATGTTGAAGCCGTCCTCGTCCAGATTGCCGTAGCCGGCAATCGCCGACAGCCGGTAGATGGTGTGGTCGCCCTCGTCGGCGATGTCGGTGAACGCCTGGATCCCGATGCCCTCGTAATCGGTGCGGGTGATGAAGTTGATGACGCCGCCGACCGCGTCGGTGCCGTAGATGGCGGAGGCGCCGTCCTTCAGCACCTCGACCCGCTCGATCGCGGTGAACGGGATCTGGTTGATGTCGACCGCGGAGCCGCTGAGGCCGTGGGCGGCGACGCGGCGCCCGTTGAGCAGCACCAGGGTCGAGGCATTGCCCTGGCCGCGAAGGTTGGCCGAGGACAGGCCGTTGGTGCCGCGCTGGGCGCCGGTGACGACGTCGGAGTTCGAGGCGAGATTGTCCGCTCCGGAGGCGTTGGTGGTGAGGTGCATCAGCAGCTGCTCGGGACTGCTGATGCCGTTGCGCTCGATCTCGGCGTTGGTGATGATCTGAAGCGGCAGGGCGCTGTTGTTCGGATTCTGCCGGATCCGCGAGCCGGTGACGAGGATCGCGCCCTGCGGGTCGGGCTCGGACGTGTCCGCGCCCTGATCCGGTGTCTCAGCGCCGGTCGGCGTGGCGGCGGGCGGCGTCGTGTCCTCGGGAGTCGGGGTCTGCGCGAAGGCCGGCGCAGCGCCGAGACATGCGAGCGCGGCAAAAGCGGTGCCCGAAAAAAGAATCGGCCTCAACGACGTGAAAGCGTGCATGATCATCCCCCTGAATCGGCCCCTGCGGTACTAAGTAACAAGAATGTCATGGCCCGTCATAGTTTCTGTTGGCCGATCCATAACCTGCCGTCATTGTGCGCGATGAAAGTGGCGTCGGCGCAACAGTGGCGGCGTTGACGGCGCCCCCGCAGCCGGCGAGTCTGCTGCCTGTGGAGGGGGCCCCGATGCCGTCAGTGACTGCAGAAGCTGGAACTCCGCCGACGCCGGTGGTGCCGAGAGGGATCAGGC
>DASQKE010000038.1:0-10966 GCA_035630675.1 Allosphingosinicella sp. | reverse complement strand
CGCGAAACCTTTTCAATCCGCTCGTGGCGCTCTTGCGCTTCGAGCGTCATGGTTGCGATTGGCCGCGCCTCGAGCCGCGCCAGCGAAATCGGTTCGCCAGTGACTTCGCAATAGCCGTATTCGCCTTGATAGATGCGGCGAATCGCGCAATCGATCTTGGCGATCAGCTTGCGCTGGCGGTCGCGGGTGCGAAGCTCGATGCTCCAGTCGGTCTCGCTCGATGCGCGGTCGGTGAGATCCGCCTCGCGCAGCGGGCCGCATTTCAGCTGGGCGATCGTGCCCTGCGATTCGCGCAGGATCTCGTCTTTCCAATTGAACAGCTTCTGCCTGAAATAGGCCAGCTGCAGCGGGTTCATGAACTCTTCGTTCGCGCTCGGCCGGTAGGATTCGGAAAGCGCCCAGCCCGCGCCATATTGCGGACCGTAAATGTCACTCAAAGCCGTCGCCATACACCCCTCCACTCTCCTGCCCGGCCGAAGCCGAAGCAGGGACCTCTCCATCGCCGTTCCGCTCCTTAACCCGCAGAATCGGCGCATGCCCCAGCGCGCCTATACGCTTGCCCGCCTGTCTCTACAAGTCACTCAAATGCGTACGAAAACGGCTTCGCTTTTCCGTTGCGGGGCGTGGCATTCTTGCAATCGCGGCCGACGCTTCATCCATCGCGAACACGCCCTATCCGCCCGCCCGAATCGGGCGCTCCATCCGATTCGCCGCGACCGCCCGAATCGGACCGGCAAATCAAGAAGAGAGCGAGCACTCCTTTACGCCGCAGGTGCCTTTGTCTTGAATTGGGACGCAGTGGCGCAACAGGGGTCCAGAACAGCCCCCAGACTGCTTAATCATGGTTAACGAGCTTGAACTTAAACCAATCCTTTGCATGTGTTCGACATAGCCGAAGCAGCGGCGGAGTATTCCGGCTCGTCGGGATAACCAGCCGCTACTGGCCAGGAACAGGTGCTCTATGTCGGTAAGAATGGCTTTGGCGCAACTCTGCGCCTGCGCATGTGGGGGAGCGATCATCGGCGGCAGCGCCGTCCATGTCGCGGAAAATCCACCTTCCCGCCCGGCGATCATCAAGCAGGCGCGGGCGAAGGCTGTGACGGTCCGCCGCGCCTCGGCATATCAGCAGCGGCGCCGAGTCGCGCGGCGTACAATTCGCCGCGCGACCTGCGTGACGCCGCGGACGCGGGTCACCACCCGAACCATCTCGCAGCCGGTGCCGATGCCCTTCGTCCCCCCGCCCCCGCCCCCGATGATTCCGATCGGCGGCAGCAGCGGCGGACCCGCGGTCGTGATCGGCGGCAGCGGGGGCAGCGGCTTCGGCTTCGGCGGCGGCTTCTTCTCGGGCGGCTTCTTCGGCGGATCGAGCAGCGGCAACGCCTTCTTCACCGCCTCGAGCTCGACCTCGACCTCGAGCGGCGTCTCGACCTCGAGCGGCGTCTCCACCTCCACGGGCGGCGTCTCGACCTCGACCGGCGGAGTCTCGACGTCGAGCGGCGTGTCGACCTCGACCTCGACAGGCGGCAGCTCGACCAGCGGCGGCTCGACCTCCACCTCGACCGGCGGAAGCTCGACCTCAACCGGCGGCAGCTCCAGCTCGACCAGCGGCGGTTCGACCTCGACGTCGACCGGCGGCAGCTCGACCTCGAGCTCCACCGGAGGCAGCTCGACCTCCACGTCGAGCGGCAACGTCTCCTCGACCTCCTCGTCGAGCAGCTTCGGCGGCGGCACCTCGACCAGCAGCGCGAGCAGCGCTTCCTCGGCGAGCAGCGCGTCGAGCGCGTCGAGCGCGTCGAGCGCCAGCTCCAGCGGCGGGTCCAACGGCGGATCGAACGGCGGCACGCCGGTTCCGGCGCCGCCGATGATCCTGCTGTTCGGCGCCGCGGCGGCGGCACTCGTCGCCCGGCATCGGCTCGCGCGCAAGACCGCCTGAGCCAAGGGCCGTACTACGAAAAAAGGCCTCGCCGGTCCGACCCGGCGGGGCCTTTTCCCTGTCCGGCGCGCGCATCTTACGCGTGGGCGAGGAGCATCTTCTCGATATCCTTGACCGGCATGTTGGTGAGGTCCTTCGGAATCTCGGCGGCGAGGCGCTTCTGGACCTCCTTGTGATAATGCTTGCGAAGCTCGCCCAGCGTCTTGGGCGGGGCGACGACGACGAGCTGCTCGAAATCGTTCCTGAGCGCCCAGCGCTTCAGCATGTCGGCGGTCTCGTGGGCGAAGCGGTCCTTGTCGAGCTGGTGGAAATCGGTCTCCTCATAGGCACTGCGGCCGGTGCCGGCTCCGTGGCCCCTCCCCGCTGCATCGGTCTTCTGGTCGATGTTGGCGAGCGCTTCATGCTCCCGGTTGCGTTCGACGATCAGCTGCGGATATTCCGCGTCGCCCTCGTTCCTGAAAAAGAGCATCTTCTCGCCATCGGCGACGACGACGAAGCTGTTGTGGGGAAGCCGCATCTGTTTCTCCTCATTGCATTCGCGGACCAACGCCGGGGAAGCGGGCGGGTTGCCGCGCGCCGACGGTGTGAGGCATAGCCGCGCCGATGCGCATTCTGCTCACCAACGACGACGGCGTGAACGCGCGCGGCCTCCAGGTGCTGGAGCGGATCGCCGGCGCCTTTTCCGACGACGTCTGGGTCGTCGCGCCGACCGAGGAGCAATCGGGCGCGGGCCATTCGCTGACCCTGACCCAGCCGGTACGGGTGAGGGCGCTCGGCGAGCGGCGCTACTGCGTGACGGGCACACCCACCGACGCGGTGATGATGGGACTCGCCGAGATCATGAAGGACGCGCGGCCGGACCTCGTTCTGTCCGGCGTCAATCGCGGGGCGAACCTGGGCGAGGACGTCACCTATTCCGGCACCGTCTCGGCGGCGATGGAGAGCGCGCTCGCCGGCATTCCCTCGATCGCGCTCAGCCAATCCTATGCGAAGCAGGGCATGGGCGACACCGTCCCCTTCGCCGCGGCCGAGGCCTGGGCCGATCGGGTGCTGCGCCCGTTGCTCGCCTCCCCGATGGCGCCGCGCACCCTCGTCAACGTCAACTTCCCGGCGCTGCCGGCCGCTGACGTGCGCGGGGTGAAGGTCGCCCGTCAGGGCCTGCGCGATTATGGCCGCCTCCAGATCGACCGGCGCACCGATCCGCGCGGCTACGACTATTTCTGGTTCGGGCTGGGGCCGATGATCGAGACGCCCGGCCACTCGACCGACCTCGAGGCGATCGCCGACGGCTACATCTCGGTGACTCCGCTCCACCTCGACCTCACCCACGAGCCGTCGCTCGAGCGGATGATGGATCTCTACGCATGAGGGACCACCGGCCTCGCGGACCCGACCATGTGCTGCTGCGGCGCAAGAGTCCGCTGCCGATCTGGGCGCAGCTCGCCTGGCGGCTGGCGCTGGTGCTCGGCCTCCTCGCATTCGCGATCATCCTGCACTGGATCGAACGCGACGGACTGCGCGACCATTATGACGGCCACGTCGACTTCCTCGACGTGATCTATTTCACGATGATCAGCATCACCACGACGGGCTATGGCGACATCGTCCCGGTGAGCGACCACACGCGGATGTTCGACGCCTTGGTGGTGACGCCGATCCGCATCTTCTTCGTGCTCATCTTCGTCGGAACCGCCTACACGTTCGTGCTGAGGCGCACCTGGGACAAATGGCGTATGGAACGGCTGCAACGGAATTTGTGCGATCATGTCGTCGTCGCGGGTGCGGGCACCAGCGGATCGGAGGCGGTCGACGAGCTGATCGCGCGCGGAACCCAACCCGCGCGGATCGTCATCATCGACTGCGAGAAGGAGGCGCTCGAGCGCGGAGAATCGCTCGGCTGCCTCGTGCTGCAGGCGGACGCGACGCGCGACCGGACCCTGCAGGAAGTGCGGGTCCCGAGCGCCGCGGCGATGATCGTGACCGCCGGCCGGGACGACACCTCGATCCTGATCACCCTGACCGCGCGCCATCTGGCGCCCGATCTTCCGATCAGCGTCGCGGTCAGGAACGAGGACAATGAGCTGCTCGCGCGTCAGGCCGGTGCGACCACCGTCATCAATCCCGTCAGCTTCGCGGGCCTGCTTCTGGCAAGCTCCACAGACGGTCCTCACATCTCCGACTATCTCGCCGACCTCGCCTCGAGCTCGGGCCGCGTCCAGCTCTCCGAGCGGCCGGTGCGCGACGAGGAGTGCGGCAAGCCCTTGTCCGCGATCGCACGGGGCCTCGGCGTGCGTTTCTATCGGGGCGATCGACCCTACGGCTTCTGGGAGCCGGAAGCCGCGTCCCTGATGCCGGGCGACGTCATCGTCGAGATCCTGCCGACGGCGACGACGGAGGCAGAGGAGCCGAGCGACCCCGCGGCGCGAATCTAGATCCGGACCTGGCTGCCGACCTCGACCACGCGGTTGATCGGCAGCGCGAAGAATTCCATCGGCGATTCGGCGTTGCGCATCATCCAGGCGAACAATTTCTCGCGCCAGATCGCCATCGCCCTTAGGTCGGAGGAGAGCAGAGTCTGGCGGCTAAGGAAGAAGCTCGTGTCCATCATCTTGAACGGGAAGCCGCAGCTGCTGACCTGCTCGAGCGCGAGCGGAACGTGCGCCTCCTCCATGAAGCCGAACTTGAGAATGATCCGGTAGAAGCCTGAGCCGAGCTCCTCCACCTTGAGCCTTTGCTCCTCCCCCACCATCGGCACGTCCTGGATGGCGACGGTGAGGAAGATGCAGCGCTCGTGCAGCACCTTGTTGTGCTTGAGGTTGTGGAGCAGCGCATGCGGGACGCCGTCGGACTGCGAGGTCATGAACACGGCTGTTCCGGGAACCCGAACCGCCGATTTGGTCGCAGAGCGGATGAACAATTCGAGCGGGATCTCGCCTTCGCGCAGCTGCTTCTTGAGGAGCTTGCGGCCGGTCGCCCAGGTGGTGAGGAAGGTGAAGGCGATGAGGCCGATCAGGAGCGGGAACCAACCCCCGTCCGGCACCTTGAGCAAGTTCGCGGCGAAGTAAGCGGCGTCTACGATGAAGAACAAGGCGAGCAGGGCGCCGGCCAGCCAGCGGTTCCAGCGCCACAACGAAAACAGGACGACCGCGAGCAGGCAGGTGTCGATGAACATCGCCCCCGTGACCGCGATGCCGTAGGCGGCAGTCAGATTGCTCGACGTCTTGAAGACCATGACGAGCAGGATCACCATCACCATCAGCGCCCAGTTGATCGCCGGGATGTAGATCTGGCTGTAGGCGGCGGCGCTGGTGTGGGTAATCCGGAGGCGCGGGATGAAGCCCAGGTGGATCGCCTGCTGGGTCACCGAGAAGGCGCCCGAGATCACCGCCTGCGAGGCGATGACGGTGGCGGCGGTGGCGATGAGCACCAGCGGCAGCCGGAACCATTCCGGCGCGAGCATGAAGAACGGGTTGGTGATCGCCCCGGGCTCCTGCATCAGCAGAGCGCCCTGCCCCAGATAGTTGAGCATGATCGCGGGCAGCACGAAATAGATCCACCCGACCTTGATCGGACTTCGCCCGAAATGGCCCATGTCGGCATAAAGCGCCTCGGCGCCGGTCACAGCGAGGACCACCGAGCCCATCGCCACGAACGCGAAGAATTTCTCTTCGATGAAGAAATCGACCGCATAGGTCGGCAGCAGCGCCCACAGCACCGAAGGGTCGCTGGCGATCCAGATCAGGCCGAGCGTCGACAGCGTCAGGAAATAGACGCAGATCACCGGCCCGAACAAGGCGCCGACCGCGGCCGTGCCGCGGCGCTGGATCATGAACAGGCCGACCAGGATGCCGACCGAGATCGGAATGACGTACCTCTGGAGGCTGCCCTCCACGACGACCAGGCCCTCCACGGCCGACAGCACCGACACCGCCGGCGTGATCATCGAATCGCCGTAGAACAAGGCGCAGGCGAAGACGCCGAGCAGGACGATCCCCGGGCCCCAGCGCGCACCTTCGGTCTTGCGCGAGATCAAAGCGAGCAAAGCGAGCGAGCCGCCCTCCCCCTTATTGTCGGCGCGCATCAGGATGGTAACGTATTTCAGCGTCACGACGATCATCATCGACCAGAAGATAAGGCTGAGCACGCCCATCACGTGCAGCCGGTCGACCGGCAGCCGATGATGCCCGGCGAAGGTTTCTCGAAAGGCGTAGAGCGGCGAGGTGCCGATATCGCCGAAGACGATGCCGATCGCGCCGACCGTCAGCTTGAGCAGCCCGGCGCGATGGTCCGCGTGCCCGTGACCGCCATGGGGATCGCGCACGTCGGGGAGCGTCCCGGCGATGGGCGGCTGATCCGATTGCTGGTCGCTCGTCACTCGAAAACAGCGCCTCCGCCCCGCCTCATTGGGCCGTGCGGCGCCCTAGTGGAAGGCAAAGCTGCGGTAAAGCGGCCGTGTCGGACGGGTTCAGGAACGGCACGCTCAGCGCCGGACGGCGGGCGAACGCTGCGGCCCTTCGCTCGGCACGACGACGCGTGGCCAGCCATCCTCCCAGGCGATGCGGTCGATCAGCATTACCCGGCGGGTGTTGACCTCGTCCTGCGGCCGGGTGCGCGGCTGGCGGGAGTCGACGGCGTGATAGACGATCCAGTCGGTCCCGGCCGCGTCCCGGACGACGCTGTTGTGGCCCGGGCCGATCCAGCGTTCGGTCCGCGCGAGCATGACGCCGCGGCGCTCGGGCATGATCTCGAACGGCCCGGTTGCGCTGCGCGCGCGGGCGACGAGCGCGGCATAATGGATGTTCGGGCCGCAGCAATTGTCGCCCGAGAAGAACAGGTAATAATAAGGTGCATTCCAGAGCACCCAGGCGCCCTCGACGAGCCGGCGATAGTTGGCGGGATCGTCGGTCGCATCGACCGCGATCAGGTCGACCGGGCGGCTGTCCGGAGCGAACGAGACCCGGTCCTCGGCCAGCTCCTGCACCTTGATCGGCCCGAAGCCCGAGCCCCAGTAGAGCAGGCGCCGGCCGGTGTGCGGGTCGTCGAACGACATCGGATCGATGTTGACGAAGCTCGGGCCGCACTGGAGCGGGCGGCCGACGTCGGTGAACGGCCCTTCCGGGCGCGCCGCGGTGGCGACGGCGAGGCAGAGGCCGCGGGTCTGATCGGTCAGCGCCGCGTCGGGCTTGGCCGAATAATACATGTAGAAGCGGTCGCCATGCTCGGCGACGTGCGGCGCCCAGAAATCCTGGGTACGCGCGGCCCAGGCAGGCTTGGCCGGCAGCGCGTCGCCGAGATGGCTCCACGCGACGAGGTCGCGGGAGCGGGCGACCTGGATGTTCAGCGATCTGCCCTCGCGCGTCGTCTGGGTCGCATAGGCGTAATAGAAGCCGTCGGCCGCTCGAAGCACCGCCGGATCCGGGAAATCCTCCGCCAAAACCGAGTTGGCGTAGGACGCCGCGGCCGGCCGAGCGACGCAGCCCGGCAGCGAGAGCGCGAGCGCGAGGGCCGCAAGGACGATCTTCATGCCCGCTTTGTCGCACCGCTTTTGCGCGCTGACAACGTCGGCTAGAAAGGGCCGGGACTTAGGGGGTTGGACGATGGCGACCGCATCACTGACGCCGGCGGGGGCCGCCGCCGCGGCGCCGGCGCGCCGCCGGCTCGTACCGAACCTGTTCCGTCCGCCGGCACGGTTCGCGGGCGAGACCGAGGCCGCGTTCGAAGCCGACGCGACGGCGCGCTCCGCCTCGGCGCGGCGGGCGGCTTTGGTCCTCGTCCTGCTCGTCTGGGTGGCCTATTTCGGCTGGGACATTTTCCACAGCTACCGCAACAAGGAGATGCGGCAATTCCTGCCGGAGATCTTCGCGCTGCGCGGCGTCGGAGTCGCCTGGATCATCCTGTCGTTCCTCGCTCTGGCGAGGCGGAACACCGCGGCGCGCACCGCCGACTTCGTCCTCGCGTCGTGCCTCGCCGTCCTCTATGTGCTCGCCTTGCTGATGGTGGCGGAGACGCCCTTCCCCTACAATTATCAATTCTACTTCATCTGCCTGCCGCTGATCATGATGTTCATGTTCGCCTTGTTCGGCACCCGCTCGCGCATGCTCTACGCTCTCGCCGCCTTCGCGGTCGCGGCCAGCTTCGTCATCCTCCCCTTCGCCCAGACCCTCGAATGGAATCCGGGCGCCGACAAGACCTTCGACTATTTCCTGTTCCGCTCCTGGAACTATTACTTCCTCGCCTCGAACCTCTATCTAGTCTCGTTCGCCGCGATCGGATGCGCGGTCGCGGTCGAGCGCGAGCACACCGCCCGCGAGGTGTTCGCACGCGAGCGCGAGCTGGAGACGCTGAACCAGGCTCTGAGGGATTCGGAGCGGGATACGCAGGCGAAGACGTCGGCTCTGATCAAGGTGAAGGACGAGTTGCGCGCGCTGGCGGAGCGTCAGAACGTCGCCAAGTCGAAATTTCTCGCCGACGCCGCACACGATTTGCGCCAGCCGATGCAGGCCTTGACCAGCCTGCTCGCCGCGTCGCGCCACGCGCTCGATTTGGGCAATCAGGCGAAGTCGGCGGAGCTGCTCGCGCTCGCCGACGACGCCTCGCGCGCGGCGCGCGGAACGCTGAGCGCGGTCCTCGAAATCTCGCGGCTGGAGACCGGATACGTCTCGGCCGACTATAGCTGCTTCGACCTTGCCGCTCTGGTCGAGGAGGCGGTCGCGCCGTGCCGCTCGGCGGCGGCGGAGCTGGGCGTTGAGATGCGCATCCGCGCCCGCATTGGCCTTCTGGTCAGAAGCGACCGCCATTTGCTCGCCCGCGTGATCGGCAACCTCGTCTCGAATGCGATCAAATATTCGGATCCGGCCAAGCCCCGCCGAGGCGTCGTGATCGGCCTCGTCGCCCTCGCCGGACGGGTGAGGATCGACGTCGTCGACAACGGCATCGGCATCGCCGAGGCCAACTGGCCGAAAGTGTTCCAGCCGTTCGTCCAGCTCGCCAACCCCGAGCGCGACCGCGAGAAGGGCGTCGGCCTCGGCCTCTCGATCGTCGGAGCGATCCTGCCGCTCCTCTCCGAGCACCGGCTCGACATGCGTTCGCGGGAGTGCAAGGGCACACGCTTCTCGCTCGAGGTGCCGCTCGCCGAGGCGGGCGAGAGCGCGACCGACATCGTTCCCGGCACCTCCGCCGGCGCGGCGCCGGACCTTGCCGGCACCTACATCCTCTATGTCGAGGACGATGCCCTCGTCCGCCGCGCCACCGGCGCCTTCTTCGAGAGCCGCGAAATCCTCTACGAGGCCTATGGCTCCTATGACGAGCTCGAGGCGGCGCTGCCGACGCTGGAGCGCACGCCCGATCTGATCGTCACCGATTACCGGCTGCCCGACGGCCGCACCGCCAAAGACGTGGTGCGCGCCACCACGCGCGCCTTCGACGGGCCGCTGCCGCTGCTCGTCGTCACCGGCGAGATGGGAGCCCTCGGGGAGGCGGCCTGGCTCGGCGCCGGCAGGGTGCTGAGGAAGCCGGTCGCGCCCGAAACGCTTCTCGCACAGATCAGCGCGCTGGCGCCGCCTCCGGCGCTTCCCGGGTCGGCGGAGGAATGACGATCCCGCGCCGCGACACCTCGATCAGGAGCTCGGTCCGCCGCACGACCTTGAACTGCCGGAACAGCCGCGGGAGATAATCCTTGCGGACCGTCCCCTCCTCGATCCCCATGTTGCGGGCGATCGACTTGTTGGGGAGGCCCTGACAGACGTAATAGAGTGCCTCGAGCGCGCGACCGCTGATGCCGAGCGTCTCGAGCGCGACCGGCGCCGGAGGCGATGGCGGCGCCGGCGTGAAGCCGCCGCGGCCGAGCACGTTGGCGGGCAGGAAGACGCTCCCCTGGAACACGGTGTCGAGCGCGCGGCGGAACAGGCCTTCGCTGTCCATGTCCTTGAGGATGTAGCCGCTCGCGCCTTCGTTGAGGCACTCGATCACGATCTCCTTGTCGGCGCGGCCGGAGAGCATGATCGCACGGGTGTCGAGATCGCGCCCGCGCAGCCAGCGCAGGAAATCGAGGCCCGAGCGGCCGTGCCTCAGGTCGATATCGAGAAAGGCGATGTCGAACCGCTCCGCCTCGACCCGCGCCACCGCCTCGTCGAAGCTCGCCGCCTCCTGGATCTGGGCGCTCGGCTCGCTGATCTGGATGAGCTCGCGCATGCCCGCGCGCACCAAAGCCTGGTCCTCGAGCACGAGTATGCTGATCGGTTCGGCCATATCCGGCAACCTAGCCGCCTCCCTCCGCACGGGCCACCCGACATCTGTCGGAGCGTGCGGCGCCGACACCTGTCGGGCGGCATTTCCGACACAAGCGGGAATTACCGACCCGAAACGATCTGCCAAAAGCCTCTCACCGGTCGCCGTGAAGCGGCCGAACAAAACTAGGGAGAAAAATCATGATCCGTTTCGCAGCCCTTGCCCGCACCGCCTTTGCCGCCGCCGCACTGGCGACCGCCGCCGCCCCGGCCTTCGCCCTGAGCGCGGACGGCCAGGACCGCCGCGTCCTGATCGAGAACCGCTCCAGCCAGTCCATCCTGTTCGTCCGCGGCTCGCCGACCACCGACTCGAGCTTCGGCAACGACCGCATCCCCGACCGGACGATCGGCAGCGGCGGGAGCGGCGTCGTCGATTTCGACAGCGGCAGCAGCGCCTGCATGTACGACTTGAGGGTGACGCTCGCCGACGGCTCCAACATCGACCGGATGAACGTCAACGTCTGCCGGGTCAGCCGCTGGACCATCGGCAATCGCTCAAACGAGCTCCGCTGACGCGGCGCGAGGGCGGGAGGGGCGCCACGACGGCCCCCTCTCGTTCGCGATTTCACGCCGGCCGGACCCGCTTTCCTTTGCCGTCACGATCGATTTGGACTAAGCGACTCGGCGGGGGATGGGAGAGGGTCGCCGCACGCGCAGACTCTCGGCGAAACGCCTCGGCGCATCCGGGGCGTTTCGTTTGTATGGAACCACTCCCCGACTCGCACGTTCAAGCCGCATCCCCCCAGGA
>DASQKE010000037.1:0-9145 GCA_035630675.1 Allosphingosinicella sp. | reverse complement strand
TCGCCCTGATCGGCTATGCCAGCGGCCGGCAGGTCCCCCCAGCCCCGCCGCTCGAGGAAGGCCATAGGATCGACCTCAACGTCTTCCGCTCCTCGGCGCGGCTGATCAACGCCACCCTCCACATCCCGCGTTTGTTCCTCGCCATCCTCTCGATCAGCTTCTTCTGGACCATCGGGGCAGTGCTGTTCATCCAGTTCCCGCCTTTGGTGAAGAACGTGCTTTCCGCGGATCGCGAGGTCGCCAGCCTGTTCCTCGCCATTTTCTCGGTCGGAGTCGCGATCGGATCGATCGCGGTCAACCGGCTGCTCAAGGGCAAGGTCTCGGCCCGCTACAGCGCCCCCGCGGTGCTGGCGATGGGCGCGTTCGTCGTGGCGTTCCACTTCATCTCGGTGCAATGGCCCGATACGCCCGGCGACCGCCTTTATTCGGTCCGCGAGTTCCTCGAGCAGGCGAACACGCTCTGGCTGCTCCTCGCGCTGCTCGGCATCGCGGTCGCCGGCGGCATGTTCGTGGTCCCGCTCTACGCCTTTTTGACGACGACCGTGCGCAAGGCCGAGGCGGCGCGGACGGTCGCGGCCAACAATATCGTCAATTCGGGCGCGATGGTGGTCGGCTCGCTGATCGCGATCTCGCTGGCGGTGTTCGGCATCGGAGCGGCGGATCAGCTGCTGCTGGCGGCGGCGATGTGCCTGGTCTCGGCCTGGCTGGCGCGGCGGCTGCACAAAGCGTGCGAGGACAATGTCTGCGCCGACCGCGAGGGCCTGCCGCCGACGGTGTAAGGGCTTCGACAGGTTCAGCCCTGGCGGTTGGGGCTTCGGCCGTCCCTCAGGCTGGGTTGCAACGGTCGCTTTCCCGCTCGGACTGCAGCGGTCCCTTCCCCGCTGGTCCCGAGCCTGTCGAAGGACGGATTGCAGTGCGCGGAACCTTAGGCGAGATAGGTTCCGAAAAAGACGAGCCCGGCGAGGTAGCTGCTGGCGAAGAGGCGGAGGTCGTCGGACACGGCGGGCGCGGCTGCGGCGGGCATGCGCGCCACGGGCATCGCAGCGGCCATGGCGAGGGTTCTGGGACGGCGGACGACGAGCGGGGCGAGGCGGTTCATGCCCGCCCTTAAGATTTGATTCACCAGTCCTGGCAAGCGCCGCCGAGGCCGCTCCGGCGCCCTGTCCCGCGACGGAACGAAGCGCGCAAAAGTCTTAGAGCGGTTTCGAGCTGGCTGGACTCAGCCAGCGACTCGGAAATCGCGGCAGCAAAGGAAGGCTAGAGTGGCGGCAAGCGGGGCGGCGGCAGGTTGAGCTCGGTCACGGTCACCGGCCGGCCGGAGAAGAAGGCGACGAGCAGGCCCGGCACGTCGGGATGGGCTTCGAACAGGTCGTGGCCGCCGTTGCGGACGAGGATTCGGTGAAGCCGCGAGAGACCCGCGGTCGCCGCCGCCTGCTCCTCGAGCGGGGTTCGGACGTCGAGATCGCCGGAGAAGAGGAGGACCGGATGCGCCGAGCGGATCTCGCGCCGGAAACGGTCGCCGAGATCGAGGCGGGGAACGAGCCCGACCAGCTGCGGCATCGGGAAGTTGATCGCGACCCCGGTCAGCGCGGTTCGCGCCTGCCGCCGCACCAGAGCGAGCCGGCGGGCCGTGGTGCCCGAGGCGACGTCGATCAGCTGCGGCATGCCGTCCATGACCAAAGGCGCGCGGTAGAAGAAGTCCCAGATCATCGGCGCGATCGGCGCGGTCTGGCCGGCGTCGAGGGCGGCGAAGGCGCCGGCAAGCTGCGGGATGCCGTCGGGGTTCTTGGGAACGATCCCGGCCATCATCCTCAGCGGGAATGAATCGGTCCGGAAGCCGTGACTCGTGCCGTCGGGAGCGGTGAAGGCGAAGCTCTGCGGCGCGGCGTCGAAGCGCGCGAACACCCGGCGCATCAGCGCGGAGATCGGCGCGCCGGTCGCCGCGTCCATCCGCCCGAAGACGGCTTCGACCGCGCTCGGCAGCTTGACCGACTGGTCCATGCCCTCGGCCGAGGCCAGAGCGACTCGGCCGATCGAGCGCGGGTGCCGCCGCATCGCCGCGAAGGCGAGATGGGTCCCGTAGGAGATGCCCCACAGGTCGATCCGCGGCACGCCGAGGGCGCGGCGCAAATCCTCGAGATCGTCGGCACTCTGCTCGGTGTCGTAGCCGCCGACGGCGACTCCCGCGGCCCGCCAGCGGCCGACGCAGTCGCGAAAAGTTTCGGCATGATAAGCGGAGAGAGTCGCCTCGCTCAGCACCAAAGAAGGATCGAGGCGCCGCCGGGCGGTGCAAGGCGGGATATGGTTGGAGAGGCCGACGCCGCGCTGGTCGAGCGCGATCACGTCGGCGACCTGGCGGAGCGCGAGGAAGATCGGTTGGCGCGGGCCGCGCGCCGTCGCGACTCCGGATCCGCCGGGCCCGCCGGCGAGGTAGACGATCGGCGCGCCGGGGTTCGGGTTGGTCGAGCGGAAGCGGACGAAGCCGATCTCGATCCGCCGCGAGCGCGGATCGGCGCGGTCCTCCGGGACGCTGAACGTGCCGCGCTCGGCGGCGAGATCGCTGCCGTCGGCGAGGCGGAAGGCGTAAGGCTCGATCCGCAATTGCGGAGCTTGCGCGGCGGCGACACCCGGCGCGAGGGCAAACGCGCAGAGCAGCAGGCGGATAGACTTCCGTATCATGGCGGCAACCTCACTATTGAGTGGCGGTCGTCGCTTGCGCGTGGCGTCCCGTCGATACGCCCTCGGCGAACGACGGCTGCTCTCGGTGAACGACAAAGACAGCGTTCGGACCGCCGCCTATAGTCCAGACATGCGGCTCCTCTTCGCCTTGCTCGCTTTCCTGCTCCTCGCCGCGCCGCCGCGCGTGTCGGTCGGCGAGGTCCTCGAGTGCGACGGCGCTCGCTGCGCCCCGGCCGATCTCCAGTGGCTGAAGCTGCAGGGCCGGGAGGCGGTCCTGCGCCGCACCGTCACCGTCCGGCCCGCCGCGACGCCGCTCGAACGGCCGCTGATGGTCCGGCTGGTCGCGATGGCGAGCGCCGAAGTCCGCTGGAACGGAATCGTGATCGGCCGCAACGGCATACCGGGGGCGGACGCGGCCCGCGAGGTGCCGGGCCGCTTCGTCGCCAGCTTCGTCGTGCCCCCGCAGCTCGTCAGGCCCGGCGAGAATGTGGTCGAGGCGCGGCTCTCGGCCCATCATCTCTGGCTGCCGGTGCGCCGGGCCGTGCATCTATTCTCGGTCGGCCCCTATGAGAGCGAGGCGCTGCCCGGCCTGGCCGATTATCTCCCGGCTTTGCTTGCCTTGGGAGCGCTCGCCGGGGCGTGCATCTATTTCACGGTCGCGTGGGCGAGCGACCGCGACCGCAGGGCGCTCCTGCTCGCCACGATCGCAGCGACGGCGATGGCGCAATTGCTCGCCGAGGTCAGCCGCGCCTTCGTCGCTTATTCCTATCCCTGGCACCTCGCCCGCGTCACCGGCGTCGCGATCCTGGCCGCGACGACCGCGATCCTGGTCGCCGCTTATGCCGCCCGCCGCTTCGCGCCCGAATGGCGGCGCGCGATCCTGCCCGGCACCGCCGCCGCGGCGGCGGCGAGCGTCGTCCTCGTCCCTTATTACGACCTCAAGGCGATCTCCGCGATCGCCGCCGGTGCCGTCGCTCTGGGCCTCTGCGCCGTCCGCGGCCGCCGCCGCCCCGGCGCCAAGGCGGCGCTCGCCGCCGCGCTGGCGGTGCCGGCACTGTTCGCCTGGCAGCTGACCGGGTTCCTGGACCGCGGCTGGTTCCTGCTGGTTGCGGCAATGCTCGTCGCCCTCGTCGCCGAGCAGGTGAGCAGCCTTCGCCGCGCCCGCGCCGAGCGCGACGAGGAGACGCGCCGCGCCGCCGCGCTTGCCGAGCGCCTGGTCCGCGCCGAGCGCGAGGGCGAGCCGATCGTGACGCTCAAGGACGGCACCCGCATCCGCCGCGTCGCCGAGAGCGACATCGTCTACATCCGCGCCGCCGACGATTATTGCGAGGTGTTGCTCGCCGACGGCCAGACCGTGCTCGTGACGACGACGCTTGCGCGGTTGCTCGAGACGCTGCCGCCCCGCTTCGTCCGGGTCCACAAGAGCTACGCCGTCAACCGCGCCCGCGTCGCCGCCGCGGCTCCCAAAGCAGGCGGCGGCCGGGAGCTCCAGATGAGCGACGGCACGCGCGTCCCCGTCGGCCGCAGCTATGCCGCCGCGGTGCGCGCCGCGATCAGCTGATCATTTTCTTCGGGTTGGAGAAAATCCGGGTCACTTCCGGCTCGAAGCTTTCGAGCGGGTCGACCGGGAAAGCGGGGTCGAAGGCGGGGGCGTCCCAATCGTCGACCAGCTTGACCGCGAAACCGTACCAGCTCTCGCCCTCGAACCGCGCCCGCGCCTCGGGATCGAGGCCGAGATGCTCGAAATAATAACGGCCCTGGAACGCCTGGTGATGATAGATTGCGTGATAGATGTCCTCGGACACGTAGGGCTTGAGCATCTCGGCGGCGATCGGGCCGTGGTTCGGGATCGAGAACAATTTGCCGATGTCGTGGCAGAGCGCGGCGACCACCTCCTCGTCCGGAGCGCCGGCGCGGCGCGCGAGCGTGCCCGCCATCAGCGAGTGGGTGAGCTGGTTGGCGGCGAAGCCGACCTCGATCGCCTCGAGGCGCGCGAGGCCCTCCATGATCTGCCTTGCCGCGGCCGACTGCTGGTGCCGGCCATGCTCGGCGGCGATGTGGGCCCAGTCCTGGGCGGTGCCCTGCCTCATGTCGGTGAACATGGCCTGGCCTTAGCAGAGCTTGCCGGACCGGCGAAGACCCGCAGTTCATTTCGACAAAAATGGAAATGTTCTTGACGCCGATGCCGAGCCGTGACATTTCGACTTTTATGGAATCGAGAGACGCAGTCGCCGCTTTGGCCTCTTTGGCGCAGGAGCATCGCCTCGCCCTGTTCCGGCTTCTCGTCCAGGCCGGTGGCGAGGGGCTCGCGGCCGGAGCGATCGCCACGGCGCTCGGCGTGCCGAACAGCTCGCTCTCCTTCCACCTCGCCCAGCTCAGCCGCGCCGGGCTGGTCACGCAGGAGCGGCGGCACCGTTCGCTCGTCTACCGCGCCGACTTTCCGGCCATGAACGCCCTCATCTCCTACCTCATGGAAAATTGCTGCGCCGGCGCGGACTGCCTTCCCGACGCCTGCGCCCCCACCGAAAGGACAGCCACATGAAGCGCCTCCACGTCCACGTCTCGGTCGGCGACCTCGACCGCTCGATCCAATTCTATTCGACCCTGTTCGGCAGCGGGCCCGGCGTCGTGAAGGACGATTATGCCAAGTGGATGCTCGACGATCCGCGCGTCAATTTCGCGATCTCGCGCGACGGCCGGCCCGCCCGGGGCGTCGAGCATCTCGGCATCCAGGTCGAGACCGAGGCGGAGCTAGGCGAGGTTTATAGCCGGCTCGCGGCGGCGGACCGGCCCGTGCTCGAAGAGGGCGAGACCACCTGTTGCTACGCCCGGTCCGAGAAAAGATGGATCGCCGATCCGGACGGAACTCTGTGGGAAGCGTTCCACACGACCGGCGAATCGACCGTCTATGGCAGCGGCCCGGCGCTCGAGACGTTGAGCCAGGCGGCCGAGATCCCGAAATGCTGCGCCCCGGTATGAGCGTGAGGGCGCAGCCTCCCCTCACCCGCCGTCTCGCCGCGGAAGGGCTCGGCGCCTTCTTCCTGTTCGCCACCGTGATCGGATCCGGGATCATGGCGGAGAATCTCTCGGGCGGGAGCGAGGCGGTGGCCTTGCTCGCCAACACGATTGCGACCGGCGCGATCCTGTTCGTGCTGATTGCGATGCTCGGACCGATTTCCGGCGCGCACATGAATCCGGCGGTGAGCCTGGTCGCCGCCTCCCGTCGCGAGCTGCGATGGGGAGACGCCGGCGCCTATATCCTCGTCCAGATCGCCGGCGGCATCCTTGGCGCCTGGGCGGCGCATCTCATGTTCGATCTGCCCGCGCTGCAGCTCTCGGTGAAGGCGCGCAGCGGCATGGGCCAGTGGCTGAGCGAGGCGATCGCGACCTTCGGCCTCATCCTCACCATCATCGGCACGGTCCGGCACCGGCCGGCCTTCGTGCCCGCCAGCGTCGCGCTCTACATCGTCGCGGCCTATTGGTTCACGGCCTCGACGAGCTTCGCCAATCCGGCGATCACGCTCGCGCGCAGCCTCTCCGACAGCTTCGCCGGCATCGCGCCGGCCGATGTTCCCGCCTTCGTCGCGGCGCAGCTCGCCGGGGCGGCGGCCGGCGCGGGCCTGGCCGGATTGCTCTTCGACGAGCCCCGGCGGCGCGCCTGACGCGGCCGCGCGGCACCGTCTTGATTCCGGAGCCGGGCCCGGCCATTCTGCGCCTCCGGGAGGGGGGAATCGTGAAGCATTATCGCGTGAACAAGCTCGCCAGGCGCGACGGGCCGGTCGTCAAGACCAGGGACATCCTCGCCGCCAACCACAAGCAGGCGGTCGAGACCGCGCGCGAAGACCCGGACTGCCCGGTCTGCGACGTCTGGCACGCCGGCGAGAAGGTCGGCGCGATCCGCTGAATGGGGACAGTTACCGTAACTGTCCCCCTCTCCGCCTCCGCCTCGGACGAATGGGGACAGTTACGGTAACTGTCCCCGCCGCGACGTCTGGCACGCGGGCGAGAAGGTCGGCGCGATCGTCTGAGCCGGACGATGGGGACTGTTACCGGTAACTGTCCCCTCCCCGCCGTCCCCTCCCCGCCTCAGCGGCGACGCCGCCCGGCCGCCGGCAAGGGCTGCAGCACCCGTTCGAGCGCGAGCCGCGCGGCGCGGCGGCCGATCTGCTCGCCCGCCTCGTTCGAGAAGCGGAAGTGGACTCCGCCATAGATGCGCGAATCGGAGACTTCCTGCGCCCAGGCGTCCCAGCTCGGAAAGGTCTGCACCACCGAAATCGGGATGGCCTGGGACATGATCCTGACGCCGCCGGGCGGGCTGTTGCCGGTCTCGGCCGTCATCAATTCGGCGACGACCGCGGCGACGGTGCAATGGCCGCAGGGATATTCGGGAAAGTTCGGAGTCGCCAGCAGCGGCACCCAGGCGGGATCGGCGGGCGTGGCGTCGTTGCCGTCGCTCGCACCGTTGCGGATCGCGGTGATCGGGCGCCAGTAATTGTAATGCAGCTTGGCGACGATCATCGCCTGGGCGGCGTCGTCGAACGCCATCTGGTAGACGGCGAACATGCGCGCGTTGCGGACCGGCGTGCGGCCCGGCGCGTCGGCGACGAGGCGGAGGGACGGCATCGTGTCGAACGCCTGGCGATAACGCGCGACCAGGGTCTGGTGGGGCGTCCGCTCGGTCGAAGTGCGGCCGCCGAGGCGGCGAACCTCCTCATAATCGCGTGCCCAACGCTCGCTGACGAGCGGCACCGGCGGCGGCGCGCGCAGCTCGTCGGGGCTGCGCATCACCCAGGGGCGCAGCGCCGCCCAATGCGGTTCGAGCGAGGGCAGCGACGCGCCGATCCACTCGCCTGGCGTCGTCCGCGGACGATAGGGCATCTGCTCGACCGCCGCATCGAGTCCGCCCGCCGCGATCGCAGCCTGCGCCGCGGCCTCGCCGATGCGAGTCCCCGACGCCTTGGCCGGCGACTCGGCGATCGACGACATGGCGAGCGCATAGCTTTCCTCGAGCGCGGTGCGCTGCGCCGGATAATGGTGGAGCAGAACGCGATAGGCCGCGGTCGCCGCGGCGGCGTCCTGCGAGGCCGAGGCGTCCGCCTGCGGGGTCTGGACATAGCTTTGATAGCGGCGGTCGATCGCGTTCACCGCCTCGAACATGGCCAATGCGGTGCGGGTGGTGGCGCGCGCGCCCTCGGCGGTCTGCGGCGTCGGCGAGCTCTGGGCGGCGTTGCCGAGGCGGCTGGCAAGGTCCATCCAGTCGGTGACCGTGTCGGCCGACGCCGGCTGGGCGCCGAGTGCGGCGGCGATCGCGGCCCCGATGATCCAATATGATTTGCGCATCCGTTCCTCCTTCAGAATCAGCGCCCTTGCGCGATTTCGATGGCAGGAGTATTAGTCGGCTAAGACACCTGAGGACATGATCCGGAGCGACAATCTTATGATCGCAGGTTGCATCGACAGGATGAGGCAGGACGATTGCGGCGGCTGCGAGCGCCGCGACGCCTGCGCCTCCCTCTTCGCGGGCCTGTTCGGGCCGGGCGGCGCCTTCGCCCGCCGCCCCGAGCCGCGCCGCGAGCGCAAGCGGCCGGCATCGTTCCTGGCGTTCCTCGGCCAGGTCGCGCAGTCGATCGAGGCCGGAGCCCAGGCCCGGGCCGAGCGCGGGCCGTCGGCGCCGCCGAGCGCGCTACGGACAGAGATCGAGCGCCGGATCGAGCCGCTGCTCGCCACGGGCGGCGTCGGGATCGAGCAGGTGGCGCGCCAGCTCGGCCTCAGCCGTCAGACCCTCTACCGCCGCCTCAAGGCGGAAGGCGCGACCTTCGAGGAGCTGCTCGACGGCCTCCGCCACCGCCTCGCCTTGCGCCTGATCCGCGACGAGCGCCTGTCGGTCAAGGAAGCCGCCTACCGCCTCGGCTTCTCCGACCCCGCCGCCTTCTCCCGCGCCTTCAAGCGCTGGACGGGGTCCAGCCCAAGCTCAATTCAGCGCTGAAGATTGAGCCTTCGACTAAGGCAGCCTTCACCCTTCCGGACTCAGGCTGGCTTGCCAGCCGAAGCCCCGTCAGGGGCGAAGGCTGGTGGAGCCGAGGGGGATCGAACCCCTGACCTCCGCAATGCCATTGCGGCGCTCTCCCAGCTGAGCTACGGCCCCGAACCCTTCGGCTCCCGGTTGGGCCCGGGAGCGATACAGGCGCCGCATCTAGGGAAGCGGGCGGCGCTCCGCAAGGAGGATTAGACCTCCTCTTCGTCCCCCGGCGCGGGCACGCCGATATCGTCGTCGCCGCCCAGATCGACCTCGTCGTCCGGATTCTCCTCGGCCTCTTCATCGATCTCGAGGTCGATGAGGATGCCGAGGAGAATCCCGACGACGAGGTCGATCTGGGCGGCGACGACGATATCGGCGTGCCCGGCGCGGCCGGCGACGAGGAAGAGGTCTGATAAACCCATCAAAGTGGTACTTTGACGGGGACCG